>JBEPUS010000007.1:0-33823 GCA_041691435.1 Chloroflexota bacterium | reverse complement strand
CCGGCCTGGCGGCGCGAGGCGTGGATCCGGCGCGAGGCGTGGCTGCGCGAGGCGTTGTGGCTGCGCGGGGCGCGGACCCGCCAGACGGCGAGGTGGTTCGGCGCCGGGTTGCCGCGGCCGGGCGCTTCGCTGCCTGGGGTCCGGCTGCCGTGCGTGCCTGCGCCTCGGCCTTGACGGCCTGGGCTGCTTCATGGGCGACATCGCTGACCGTCTGCCGGGCCTGGGCCCGGGCGTTGGCCGCGATCAGCTCGGACAGCTCGGTTAGCAGGGCAGCCGTCTTGCCCGCGTTGGCGACCGCCTCGTCGAGCTGGGCCTGGCGGCGCTCGATCTCCGGACCGGTCGCCACGTCCAGCTGGCGACGGCGCCTGGCCTCGTCGTCCCGGGCGGCGGCGAGCCGCTTCTCGAGCTTGCCGAGGAGCTTCCAGGCGCGTTCAAACGCCTTCGTGGCCGCGCGCCCCGACGAAGGCTCGTTCTTGGTGTTGGTCTTCACCATCAATCTGATCTCCTCGGACGTCGGGGGCCAGGGGCACGAATGGCCATTCGGGCTCAGCCCGGGCGGGACATCTTGAACAGCAGGCTGGGCTCGCCGGTCGCGACCGAGCGGCGGCGGACCTCCAGTCTGCCATCCCCGACGAGAACTTCGTTGAAACTGGCATCGCGCCGGCCGTCGTTCACGAGCGCGCCGGCACTCGCGACCACCATTTGGTGGTGCCCGTCGGAAACGAGCCAGGCATGGGCCCGGTGGACGTGGCCGTGGAGCACGAGGTCCACCTTGAGCTCGAGCAGCAGCGCCAGCAGGTCACCGGCTCGGCCGGCGAGGTCACCATCGCGTAGCTTGCGACCCGGCACGGGCAGCAGGCCATGGTGGAGGGCGAAGATCCGCACAGCACCGGCCGGGGACCGGCGCAGCCGGCGGGCAGCTCGCTCCAACTCGGCCGGCTGGAGCCGGGGCGTGGAGTTCACGCCAACCAGCTGGATCCGGCCGTCCCCGAAGCGCGGGTCGAGCCGACCGAAGCGGCTCGAGAAGCGCACTCCCGGGTCGCCATCCGGACCAGCCGGCAGGCTGCCCGGCGCATCGTCGAACCCGAAGCCAAGGGCCGGCTCAAGGGCCAGGAAGAAATCGAGATCGGAATCGACCGGCAGGGGCCGGGCCTCACCGGGCGGACCCACCGACGGCACGAGATCCCGGTTGCCCGGCAGCACGACGCGGGGGACGGGGCCAAAGCGGTCCAGCTCGGCCGCCACCGCGTCGAGCTCTGTCGGCCGGCCGTCGGCGCTCAGGTCCCCGCTGACCACGACGAGGTCCGGGTCGCAATCGATGGCCCGGTCGATCAGGCGGGCGAGCGCCGCTCTGAGCTCCGGGCTGCCGTCGCAATGGAAATCGGAGAGATGGACGATCCGGAGCGTCTTCATCGGGGCGTGACCAGGGCATCGACCAACGGTTCGATCAGCGCCGCCACGGCGCCTGGTGCGCCACGGGCGTCGATCCGGCTGAATCGATATCGGTCGGTGTGGCGCTCGAACCAGGCATGGAGGCGGTCCTGGAAGAGCCCGAAGCTCTGGAGCACGTCCGTCGAAAGGCCCAGGTCCATGCCGGCCTCGTAGCGATCGGGAGCCTGGCCGCCCTGGCGGGCGAGAGCCGTGGCTGCGTCGACATCCAGCAGCAGGGTGAGATCCGGCGCCGTGGCAAACTCGAACAGCCGATCGAGCCAGCCAGGGTCGACCCCGCGCATCGCGGCCCGGGCCATCGGCGTGTAGACATAGCGATCTGCCAGGACCACGAGGCCGGCGCGCAGGGACGGCACGATCACCTGCTCGATCCGGTCGGCCAGGTCGGCGGCATACAGGAGGACGGTCTCGACCGGGTCCATCCGGCGCTCCTCCTTGGCCGCTCGAATGGGCGCACCGGCAAGCATCGAGGTCGCCAGGCTGGTCCGGGTGACGCCCCGGCCGTGATAGCGCAGGTGCTGCTCCAGGCGCCGGGCATGCGTCGAACGACCCGAGCGGTCCGTGCCCTCGAGGACGACGAACACGCCCGGCTGACCGTGGCGGCCGGCACCGGCAATCGGGGCACCCGCCGCCGGCCGAGCCTCGGCGAGAGCGGTCAGCCCAGCCACGCTCATCGGCCGGCGCCGGACACCGTTGTCTCGAGCAGGGCGCGCAGGGCGTCGCGGGCAATCCGGGCATTCAGGCCCGAATCCGCCTCGAGCTCGACGAGGGTGGTGGGCCACGGTGTCCCGGAGCCCTGCCGCGCTCGTTCCGCGAGCGACTCAAAGGCGGCCAGGAGGCGCTCGACGAACGCGCCATAGGCCGCCCCGACCGCCGCCGATCGGATGGACGGCGGGCGCGTTGCCAGTGCCCGCTCGACGGCCGAGCCGGCCTGGCCGCGGTGATAGAGGACGAGGTCGGGTGCCGGCAACGTCGCATGCAGGTTGATCGACCAGTCGAGCTCGAGGCCCCGGGCAACCGCCCGCGCGATCGCGGTCCAGGCATAGCGGTCGGCGAGGACGACATCGCCCCGGCCGAGGCGCCGGGCGACGCGGGTCCCGATCCGGCGCTGGGCGTCGGCCGCGCCCAGCAGCGCCGCCACCCGGGGCGTCAGGGAGACTCGCGATCGGGGGTCGGCGGCCGCCCGGCCGACGAGCGGTGATGGCTCCCAGGGCACCGTCCTGCACTTCCGGCCATGCCGCTCCAGCCAGCGGGCGAGGCCGTCGAGGGTGGCCGTCTTGCCCGAACCGTCAAGGCCCTCGGCGACGATCAACAGCCCTGGCCGGGGGGCGCGATCGAGCTCCTGGTCCGGTTCCGAGGGCATGCTCCGATCATACGGCCGGCTCGTCCACGGAGCCCCGCCGCACGGCCGGCGGACTGTTAACAACGCGGCAACCAACCGTTGACGGCTCACACCGAGGCTTTGACCACCAAGGGAAGTCTCGGGGTGCCCGGTCCTGGCCCCCGTTGAGGAGGAAACACGTTGACGATCGGGATTCGACGCTTCGGCGTCCTGGCCGTCGCCGCGACCATGGCGATCGCCGCCTGTTCGAGCTCGGCGACCACCCCGCCTGCTGCCAGCTCGGCGGCCAGCGGTGCCCCGGCCGGCGGCTCGTTCGCCGCCCCGGCCTGCGCTTCGGGGACGATCACCGCGAGCGGCTCGACCGCGCTCCAGCCGCTCGTTGATGCCGCCGGCAAGGCCTACGTTGCGGCCTGCCCGGGCGCGACCGTGACGGTCAACGGTGGCGGCTCCGGACAGGGCCTGACCCAGGTCGCCTCCGGTGCGGCCGATATCGGCGATTCCGACGTGACCGCGGAGTCCAAGCTGGCCACCCCCGATGCCGCCGCGCTGGTCGACCACCTGGTCGCGAAGCAGGGCTGGATCGTGGTCGCGAACAAGGACGTGACCGGGGTCACGAACCTGACGTCTGCCCAGAATGTCCAGATCTGGACCGGTGCGGTCACCAACTGGAGTGCCGTCGGCGGTCCGAACCTGCCGATCGTGCTCATCCTTCGCCCGACCAGCTCGGGCACCAGGGCAACGTTCAAGAAGATCGTGCTCGGCGGGGCCAGCGAGGCCAACGGCCAGGCTTTGACCGAGGACTCCAACGGCGCGGTCACGACCGCGGTCCAGGCCACGCCCGGCAGCGTCAGCGTAATCGGCTTCGCCTACTACCAGACGCCGGCTGCCAAGGCAAATCTGGTCGGCTTCCAGCTCGATGGCGTCGACGCCACGGTGGCCAACATGGCGGGCGACATCTACAAGCTCAATGCCGTCGGTCACATGTACACCAAGGGCCAGCCGGCCGGCCTGGCGAAGTCGTTCCTGGACTACATGCTCAGCGATGCCGTCCAGAAGGGCCTGATCCCGGCCCAGTTCTACGCCCCGGTCAACCCCTGATCGACGGAGACCGGTTCGCGATCGGTCAAGTTCCGAGGTTCGGTCGCCGCGGTCGCAGGACCCGGCACCGGACCTCGACGCATATCCATATCCTCTACGGCGTGGAGCGCAACCTCATGAGTCGTCGCCCGGGAACCCACTGAGATGGCCGTCATCGGAAGCGTTCCGGCGCTCGCCGGCCTGCACGTCCGGCCGGCCTTCCGCGATCGCCTGGACCTGCCTCGGCGGGTGGTCTTCCTCGCGGCGGCATCGATGGTCGCGATTGTCTTCATCCTGCTTGGTTTCATCGCCTGGCAGGGCATCCAGCTGTTCGTCCACAACGGCGTGCCCATCGGCTCGGTCATCAGCACCAACTGGTCGCCGGAGGATGAGCCCATCAGCTTCGGCGTCCTGCCGTTCGTCGTCGGCACGATCGGCGTCACCGGCGTGGCCGTGCTGATCTCGGCGCCCCTGTCGATTGGCCTGGCCCTGTTCCTGTCCGAAGTAGCTCCAGCCTGGGGGCGTGCCGTGGTCCAGCCGGCGCTCGAGATCTTCGTGGGCATCCCCAGCGTCGTGTGGGGCTGGCTCGGCCTCACGATCCTGGTCCCGTTTCTCCGGTCCAACCTCAGTGGCCTGGGCTTCACCCTCGGCTTCAGCTGGTTTGCCGGCTCGCTCGTCCTCTCGATCATGATCCTGCCCACGATCACGACGATCACCTATGACGCGTTCCGGGCGGTTCCCCAGGAGCTGCGCACCGGTTCCCTGGCCCTGGGCACCACGCGCTGGCAGACGATTCGACACATTCTCCTGCCCGCCGCGAAGGCGGGTACGCTCACGGCAATCGTGCTCGGGCTCACCCGGGCGGCCGGCGAGGCGCTTGCCGTCCAGATGGTCATCGGCAACCGCCCAACCATGCCGACGAGCCTCACTCAGCCGATGACGACCCTCACCAGCCAGATCACCCTGGACATGGGCAACACCGTCTTCGGCGCACCGGACAACAACGTCCTGTGGACGATGGGCCTGATCCTGCTGACGATCTCGATGGTCGCAGTCCTGCTGATCCGGACCCTGAACCGGGCAGGCGGCCGGCGATGACCACGCCCAGCCAGACGGGCGGCGCACTGCGCGGCGGTGGGAGCCGGACGATCCTCGCCGACAAGGTGGCAACGGTCGTCCTGTGGGGACTGGCGGGCTTCGTCCTGCTCCTGCTCGGCGCGATCATCCTGCATTTCGTGATCGCCTCGATCGGGGTGGTCTCGCCGTCGTTCATCTTCGGCGACCCGAGCGACACTGCCCTCGGGGGCGTGGGCCCGCTGCTCTTCAACTCCATCTACATGCTGGTCCTGGCGATGCTGATCGCCGTTCCACTCGGAATCCTGGCCGGGATCTACATGTCCGAATACGCAGGCGACAACCGGCTCACGGACACCATCCGCTTCGCCGAGGAGGCGATCAGCTCGGTGCCCTCGATCGTCGTCGGCCTGTTCGGCCTCATCGCCTTCGTCAACATCACCCACTGGGGCTTCACCGCGCTGGGCGGGGCACTCGCCCTGACGCTCTTCAACCTGCCCCTGATGGCCCGGCTGAGCGAGCAGGCCCTGCGGGCGGTGCCGGCCGATGAGCGCAGTGCGAGCCTGGCTCTCGGCGCGACGAAATGGCAGACGATCCGCCACGTGGTGCTGCCCCTGGCGATCCCCGGGATCGTGACCGGGATCATCCTGACGGCCGGCCGGGTGTTCGGCGAGGCCGCAGCCCTGCTCTTCACGGCCGGGATCTCGACGCCCACCGGCTACAACTTCGGCGACCTGAACATCTTCGATCCCAAGTCGCCGTGGAGCCCGTTCCGGCCGGCCACGACGCTCTCGGTCTACATCTGGAAGACCAACTCAGAGGGTCTCAGCAGCTTTGCCCCGCAGATCGGCGACGGCGCCTCGGCGCTGCTCCTGGGCTCCGTCCTGATCTTCAACCTCGGCGCCCGCTTCCTCGGCCGAATCCTGACCCGCCGCCTGACCGCTGCATGAACACGGGAGACGACATGACCACCACCACCCGGACCGAGGCTGCCATCGAGGCGACGATCGATGCGTCGCCCGCGACCCTGCCGCCCAGGATCGTGCCGGTTGGCCCCGGTCCTGCCGTCGCCGCCTCCGCCGCGACCGGGGTCGCGGCCGTCGCCAAGGTGGCCGCCGAGGCGGTGAGCATCTCCTACGGCGCCAAGCTCGCCGTGCGCGATGTCAGCCTCGAGGTCCCGGAACGCTCGATCCTCGCGCTGATCGGACCGTCGGGCAGCGGCAAGAGCACATTCCTGCGCTGCTTCAACCGAATGAACGACCTGATCCCCGGCGCCCGGGTCACCGGCCAGGTCCGCCTCGACGGTATCGGGTTGATGGACCCTGACGTCAGCGTGGTCGAGCTGCGCCGGCGGGTCGGGATGGTCTTCCAGCGGCCGAACCCGTTTCCGATGTCGATCTACGACAACGTGGCCTACGGTCCGCGCCGGCGGGGAGCCTCCAACCGTGCCCTGCTCGATGAGCTCGTCGAGCGCAGCCTCACCCGGGCCGCCCTGTGGAATGAGGTGAAGGACGACCTGCGCAAGAAATCCGGCCTGGCGCTGTCCGGTGGCCAGCAGCAACGGCTATGCATTGCCCGGGTCCTGGCCACCGAGCCCGAGGTGATCCTGATGGACGAGCCGGCCTCGGCGCTCGATCCGGTCTCCACCCTGCGGGTGGAGGAGCTGATGCGCGAGCTGCGCGAGTCCTACACGATCATCATCGTCACTCACAACATGCAGCAGGCCGCACGGGTCAGCGATCGAACCGCCTTCTTCAACATGGGCGAGGACCGTGCGGGCTATCTTGTGGAGCTGGACGACACGCGAACCCTGTTCACGAATCCCAAGAACCAGCTCACCGAGGACTATGTGTCCGGGCGCTTCGGTTGAACCGCGAGGAGACGACGATGGCCGGCCAGATCGATGAGATCCTCGAGGGTGCCCGCCCCAACAGCTCACCCACCAGCTCCCTGCCCCATCCATCCCGCGAGGGGCTGGACCATGAGCTGCGCGAGATCAAGGACAACATCCTGCGGATGGGCGCGATGGTCGAGGAGCAGATCCGGGCGACCCTGGAGGCCCTCGTCCACCACGATGCCGATGGGGCGACGGCGGTGATCCGGGGCGATGCCCGGATCAACGAGATGCAGCGCAAGCTGACCACGATGGTCTCGACCACGATCGCGACCCAGTCCCCCGTCGCCCGGGACCTGCGCTTCCTGATCGCCCTCGATCATGTCTCGTACGAGCTCGAGCGAATGGGCGACCATGCCGGTTCGGTTGCCAAGCAGGCCCGCAAGCTGGCCCCCGAGCCACCGCTCGGCAACTACATCGACCTGCCCGAAATCGGCGAGCGGGCGGCCCAGCAGGTGCACGACATCCTCCGGGCGCTGGTCGACAGCGACGAGGCGGCGGCTCGCGACGTGGCCCGCCGCGACGACCTGATCGACGACCTCTACCACCGGACCTTCGACACGGTCCTCGTCCTGATGCGCGACAGTCCGGCCAACGTCGACCGGGGCACCCGGATCCTCTTCGCCGCCCACTATCTCGAACGAATCGGCGACCGGGTCACGAACATCGCCGAGGACGTCGTCTTCCTGGCGACCGGCGAGATCGAGGACCTCAACCCGTAGCTCGTACCATCCTCACCGTGAGCACGCGCGCTGCCACCCCGCTCGACGCCTCGGATATCACCCGGATCTACAACGAGGGGATCGCCGATCGCGTCGGTACGTTTCAGACCAACGCGCGTTCGGTTGACGACATCCTCGCCTGGTTCGACGGCGTGCATCCAACGGTAGTGGCGGAACGAGAAGGCATGGTGATTGCCTTCGCCAGTACCTCCGCCTATCGGCGGCACGAGTGGTATGCCGGGATCGCAGAGTTCAGCGTCTACGTGGCCCGTGAGCACCGCGGGCGAGGTGTCGGCCGAGAGGTGATGGCCGCCCTCATCGCCACGGCCGCGGCGACCGGGTTCTGGAAGTTGCTGTCGCGGATCTTCGTGGAGAACACTGCCAGCCGACGGTTGATGGCGAGCTTCGGATTCCGGGAGGTCGGGATCTATCGGCGCCACTCCCGTCTGGAAGGCAAGTGGCGGGATTGCGTCATCGTCGAACTGCTGATCGGCGAAGCAGAGATTTGAGGCCCCCAACAGCAGTCCGGCTATGCTCGGTTGATGGCCGACGTACTTGAGCTGCACCTGCTCCGCCACGCCCACGCGGGTGACCCGTACAAGTGGACGGGCGATGACGCCGACCGGCCGCTGTCGGCCAAGGGCGCCGAGCAGGCCGAAGCCATCGGCCGGCATCTCGACGGCCTGGGCCTGACGTTCGGGGCGATCCTCAGCTCACCCAAGGTCCGCGCCGAACAGACGGCGGCCCTGGTTGCGGCCCGGCTGGACGTCAGGGTCCGGGTCGACGAGCGGCTCGGCGGCCCGCTCTCGCTGGCAACCGTCGAGGCGATCCTCGACGCTGCCGGCAATCCGGCGCGGCCGATGCTCGTGGGCCATGACCCCGATTTCAGCGAGCTGGCCGCCCTGCTGACGGGCGCAGTCGAGCTGCCGATGCGCAAGGGCAGCCTCGTCCGGATCGACGTCGGACGGCCCCTCCAGCCGGGCACCGGAATCATCCGGTTCCTGCTGCCTCCAGGCCTGCTCCTGGCCTGACCGCAACTTCATCGCAAACAACTTGACGGGGAGCCTCCATGTGGTAGAGGCTGTCCCGGGCATTTGGAAGAAAGGAACACAAACCACGTGCCGACGGCGCTCAAGGCGATCGGACAGCGCAGTGAAACGGTTCGCCGGGCGAACCTGAGCGCGATCATTCGCGAGCTGCACGTCCACGGTCCCGCGTCGAGGTCGGCGCTGGTCGCCCGGACCGGCCTGACCCGCAGCGCGATCGGCAGCCTGATCGGCGAGTTCGTGGCCGCCGGCTTCGTCGTCGAGGAGCGCGCCGCGCCGCGTGGGACGCCTGGCCGGCCGTCGCCCCTGGTGACGCTCGAAGCGGAGCGGATCGGGGTGATCGCGGTGGAGATCGCCGTCGATACGATCGCCGTGGCTGTAGCCGGCCTGGGCGGCGAGATCCTGGACCTGCGCCGGGTGGACCGCCGCCGGACCGAGGTCACGGTCGAGGCTACCGCGGCCGCCCTCGGCGAGCTCGTGGCCGAGGCGCTCGCCTCGTCTTCGACACCGGCGCTGATCGTGGGCGTGGGCGTGGCCGTGGCGGGCGTCGTTCGCCGCCGGGACGGCTTCGTGTCGATGGCCCCGAACCTGGGCTGGACCGACGTGCCCCTCGGCGACCGGTTGACCACTGCCTTCGGGCTGGGCCTGCCGATCACCGTCGCCAACGACGCCGAGCTCGGCGCGCTCGCCGAGCTCCGCCGGGGCGCCGCCCTGGGGGCCACTGACGTGCTCTATGTCTCGGGCGAAGTCGGGGTGGGCGGCGGCCTGGTCAGTGCCGGCAGCCAGCTCACCGGCGTTGCCGGATTTGCCGGCGAGATCGGCCACCTGCCGGTCAACCCGGCCGGAAGGGCGTGCCGCTGCGGATCCGTCGGCTGCTGGGAAACAGAGATCGGCGTCGACGCCCTCCTGGTCGCGGCAGGCCGGCAGGCCGGTGGCGGACGGCTGGCCGCCGAGGGCGTCCTGCGCGACGCCGCCGCCGGCGTGCCGGTGGCCGTCGAGGCGGTGGCCCAGGTGGGCCGCTGGCTGGGCTATGGCCTCGCCGGGCTGGTCAACGTCTTCAATCCATCGCTGATCGTCCTGGGCGGCTCGTTCACCGGGCTCTACCCGCACGTGCGCCCGGTGCTCCAGGCTCAGCTCGAGCGATTTGCCCTGCCTGCCCCGCGCGCGGTGGTCAGCATCGTGCCCGCCACGCTCGGCCTCGATGCCCCGATGCTCGGCGCGGCCGAGCTCGCGTTCGAGCCATTCCTGGCCGATCCGGCCAGGTGGTTGCGCACGAATCCCACGATCACGCTCGCGAGCGCCTGACTCATGGCACTTGCCGAACCGTGTACGATCTCCACGCCCTTGATGGGAGGAGCCCGCCTCTCCGCCCTGATCCCAGGTTCCAGCGGCCGCTCGACTCCGAGTGCCGTGCAGCAGACCGGAACCTTGCGCTCAGGTCGCGGTGCGCGTGACCGAGTACGACCGAGGCCGTTGCCTCGCGTTCAAGCCAGGCTCACGAGTGCACTGAGGGGAGGTGCGTAGGCAGAGGCTGACGCATTCAGGGCTTTGAAGGATGTTGGAGGAGAAACAACGCATGTTCTATCGCCGATTGGCAGCAATCACGGCGGTCGTCGCGATCTTCGCGGCGGCGTGTTCCAGCACTGGGACTCCCGTGCCCGCCGGATCAACGGCGCCAGCAGGCTCGGGTGCTACGGCAGCCGGCTGCATCGTGGGCGTCTCGTGGAACAACTACCAGGAAGAGCGCTGGGCAAAGTGGGATGAGCCGGCCATCAAGGCCGCCCTGGCCGCAGCCGGCGCCACGTACATCTCGACTGACGCCAAGTCGTCGGCCGCAACCCAGACCACGGACATCGAGAACCTGATCTCGCAGAAGGCCAAGGTCATCATCATCCTGGCGCAGGACGATTCCGCGATCAAGTCGTCGGTAACGACGGCCACCGCAGCCGGCATTCCGGTGATCGCCTATGACCGGCTGATCGAGGATCCCAAGGCGTTCTACGTCACCTTCGACAACGTCGAAGTTGGCCGGATGCAGGCACGCGCGGTCTTCAAGGCCGTGCCCGCAGGCAACTACGTCTTCATCAAGGGCGACAAGGCCGATGCCAACGCGCGCTTCCTGAAGAGCGGCCAGGACGAGATCATCAAGGCGGCTGTTGACTCAGGCGCCATCAAGAACGTCGGCGAGACCAACACCGACGCCTGGACTCCCGCCAAGGCGCAGACCGAGATGGAGCAGTTCCTCACGGCTGCCAACAACAAGGTCGACGCCGTTCTCTCCGAGAACGACGGCATGGCCGGCGGCGTCGTCGCGGCGCTCACCGCCCAGGGCCTCCAGGGCAAGGTCGCTGTCTCGGGCCAGGATGGCGACGCCGCCGCCCTGAACCGGGTCGCGCTGGGCACCCAGACGGTTGACGTCTGGAAGGACTCCCGAATGCTCGGCAAGACTGCCGGCGAGGCTGCCGTCCAGCTCTGCAACGGCACCGCCGTTGACAAGATCACCGGCGCCTCTCCGTTCACCACCCCGGGCGGGAACACCGTCAGCTCGATTCTGCTGAAGGCCGATCCAATCGACAAGACCAACCTCAACGACGTGTTGACAGCGGGTTGGATCACCAAGGACGTCCTGTGCAAGGGCGTCACGGCCGGTGCGGTCCCCGGCTGCTAGTCCCATCGTCATAGGCTCGTAGCTCGACGCACCCCACGCACACGAATCGCTCGTGAGCGTGGGGTGCTCTCCATATCCATTGCTGCAGGAGAGGCGTGGCGATGATTGAGGCTCCGGCGACTCAACCGACGACCGGCGGAGGGACCCCCCGGTCCATTCGCGGGCTGCTCCAGTCGACCGAGGTGGACACCCGCCTGCTCGGCATGATCATTGCCCTGGCGATCATCTGGATCGGCTTCAACATCATGTCCGGCGGCCTGTTCCTGACGCCGCGCAACCTGTGGAACCTGTCGGTCCAGAGCTCGTCGATCGCGATCATGGCGACGGGCATGGTCCTGATCATCGTCTCGCGCAACATCGACCTGTCGGTCGGCTCGCTGCTCGGGTTCCTGGGCTACACGATGGCCATGGTCCAGGTGATCTGGTTCCCAACCAATCCGCTGACCTGGCTGATCGCCCTCGTCGTCGGGGTCGCGCTGGGCGCGATCATCGGCGGCTTCCAGGGCTTCATCATCGCCTACGGCAAGGTGCCCGCGTTCATCGTCACCCTGGGCGGCTTCCTGGTCTGGCGCGGCCTCCTGTTCGAATACGCCCTGGGCCAAACCCTCGCGCCCATGGACCCGACGTTCCAGCTGCTCGGCGGCGGCCCAACCGGCTCGCTCGGCGAGTGGCCGAGCTGGATCGTCGGCGTGCTCGCCTGTCTCGGAATCATCTATTCCCTGATCAACAGCCGACGCAGGCGCCGGGGCTACGGCTTTCCACTTCGACCGCGCTGGGCGGAGGCCACCATCGGAGTGGCGGGCTGCGCGGCAGCCCTCGGGGCCGTGTGGGTAGCCAACAACTACTTCTGGCCGGTGGAGCTGGCCAAGACCTACGCTCAGACACACAATATCGTGGAGCCGCCCGGTGGTCTGCAGATCCCGACCGGGATCGCGTTTCCGGTCCTCATCGTGCTCCTGGTCGGGCTGGTGATGACCTTCATCGCGACTCGCCGCCGATTTGGCCGCTACGTCTTCGCCATCGGCGGCAATCCGGAGGCCGCCGAGCTCGGTGGAATCAACACCCGGCGGACGATCGTATCGACGTACGTCCTGATGGGCATCCTGTGCTCCATCAGCGCGGCCATCTCCACCGCCCGCCTGAATGCCGGGGTCACCAGCCTGGGTGTCCAGAACGAGCTCGACGTGATCGCTGCAGCCGTCATCGGAGGGACCTCCTTCGCGGGCGGCATCGGCACGGTCCCGGGCGCCATCCTGGGTGCCGTGGTGATGCAGTCATTGCGGTCGGGCATGGTCCTGCTCAGAGTGGATTCGCCGGTCCAGGACATCGTCGTCGGCTGTGTGCTGGTTGCGGCGGTTGGCCTGGATACCTTCCTGCGACGAGGTACGAGCAAGTGACAGCTGCAAATCCCGAGCCCGCTGTCCCCACGTCAACGGGTACGCCTGCCGGGAGCCCGGCCGGCACATCCGCGCCGACGGCCGCCGGCGTCTCCTCCGCTGCGCTGGTCGAGATGCGCGATATCCGCGTCTCATTCGGCGGCGTCCATGCGGTCGACCACGTCACGATCGACCTGCGGGCAGGTGAAGTGGTCGGCCTGGTGGGCGGCAATGGCGCCGGCAAATCGACCCTGATGCGGGTCCTGTCGGGGGCCACGCCGGCGGATTCGGGCCAGATCCTGATCGACGGCAAGCCGGTCAGCGTGACGAATCCACGCGCCGCCAAGGCGCTTGGCATCGAGACGATCTATCAGACGCTGGCTCTCGCCGACAACGTCGATGCGGCGGCCAACATGTTCCTCGGGCGGGAGCTAACCACCCGGCTCGGCTCGCTGAACGACGGGGCGATGGAGTCCGCGACGCGCAAGGTCATGCACCGGCTCAACCCCAACTTCAAGAACTTCAAGGTGCCGGTCAAGTCGCTGTCTGGCGGCCAGCGCCAGTCGGTGGCGATCGCCCGGGCCGTGCATTTCAATGCCCGGATCCTGATCATGGACGAGCCCACCGCCGCACTCGGCCCGGCCGAGACAGCCCAGGTTCGAGACCTCGTCCGACAGCTCAAGGCGGAAGGGATCGGGATCTTCCTGATCAGCCACGACATCCACGACCTCTATGACCTGTCCGATCGGATCAGCGTGATGTACCACGGCCGCCTGGTCGGCACCGTCGAGAAGGGCAAAGTCACGACCGACGAGGTCCTCGCGATGATCATCATGGGCAAGAAGCCGGGCGACGTGACGACCGAGGAGATGGCCCAGCTGCGCACCTGAAGACCTGCCGGCTGGCGCCCGGGGTCAGGCTCCGGGCCGGTGGAATGTCGGGGCCAAGGCCGGGTACAGGTTGCGATAGATTCGGTGTAGCTGCGCGTAGCGAGTGGCGTCGGGACCGGGCTCGGCCGCGGATGTTGCTCGCACCAGCCGTGCCGTCGCCGATTCCACGTCGCTGAACCAGCCGGCGCCCACGGCGGCGAGCAATCCGGCGCCATACGCCGCGCCCTCGGTCGTCGGGACCGTGGCGATCTCGGCATCCAGGACATCGGCCAGGATCTGGCGCCACAACGGGCTGGCCGTGCCGCCACCGGAAGCCCGGATCTGGATCGGCGCCGGGAGCCCCGCTGCCATCATCAGGTCCAGGCCATCACGCAGCCCGAAGGCGACCCCCTCGAGGACCGCCCGGGTCAGGTGGCGCCGGTCATGGCCCAGGGTCAGGCCGACGAACGCACCGCGGGCCTGCGGGTCTGGATGGGGGCTGCGCTCGCCTGACAGGTAGGGCAGGAAGAGCAGGCCGGCGCTGCCGGCCGGCACGTCGCCGGCGGCCGCGACGAGCTCGGCGAAGGGCTCACCCGGCGCGAGCGTGTCCCGGAACCAGCGCAGGCTGCCTGCCGCGGAGAGCATCACCGACATGAAATGCCACCGCCCGGGCAGGGCGTGGCAGAAGGCATGGACCCGCCCGAGCCGGTCGTACAGGGGTCGGTCGGTCGGGGCGAAGACGACCCCTGAGGTGCCCAGCGAGAGGGCCATCGTGCCAGGCGTCACGACCCCCACCCCGACGGCATTCGCCGCCTGGTCCCCGCCACCGGCCACGACCGGCGTGCCCGGGCGGAGGCCGGTGACCCGGGCGGCCGCGGGCGAGATGATCCCAGTGACGGCCGGGCCTTCGAAGGTGGCCGGCAGCCAGGCGGGATCGATCGCCAGGGCGGCCACGACCTCGGCCGACCAGGTTCGCGCCGCGAGATCGAAGAGGAGGGTGCCCGCGCCGTCGGCCACATCGATCGCGTACTCGCCGGTCAGCTGCAGGCGGACGTAGTCCTTGGGCAGGAGCAGATGCGCGACCCGGGCCCAGATCTCCGGTTCGTGGTCGCGCACCCAGACGAGCTTGGGCGCCGTGAAGCCGGTCAGCGCGTCGTTGCCGGTGATCTCGATCAGGCGGGCCGGGCCGACGGCCTGCCGGATCAGCTCGCATTCCGGACCGGTCCGCTGGTCATTCCAGAGGATCGCCGGCCGGAGCACCAGCCCGGCCGCGTCGAGCAGGACCGAGCCATGCATCTGGCCGGCCAGCCCCACCGCGACCACGTCCCCTGTCCGGATTCCGGGCGAGGCGAGCACGGCCTGGATCGCCGTTTGAGCGCCGTCCCACCACAGGCCCGGATCCTGCTCGCTCCACTGCGGCCGGGGCGACGAGAAGCCGTATTCGGCGACGCCGATCGCCCGGACGACACCGGCCTCGTCGACCAGGACGGCCTTGGTCGCCGTCGTCGAGATATCGATTCCCAGGACGAACGCCACCGCGTCAGCGCCGGTTGGCGGACCAGACCTGGCGGTTGACGACGTTCTCGAGAAGCTCCTGCCGGCCGGAGACCGGCTGGGGGTTGATCTCGCCGGTGAGGACGCGGCCGGCGAGCACCTCGAGCAGGGCGTTGCCGCTCAGGATCGATCGCCCCAGGTCGCCGGTCCAGCCGGCATAGCGGGCCGTCCGCAGGGCTTCGAGCTCGCCCGTCTCGATCATCCCAGCGGCGACGAGGAGCGACTGGGCAAGGGTGTCGATCCCGCCGATGTGGGCGTGGAAGAGGTCATCGTGGTCCATGCTCTGGCGGCGCAGCTTCGTGTCGAAGTTGAAGCCACCGGTGCCAAGGCCGCCGGCCCGGATGATCTCGTAGACGGCCAGCGACAGCTCATCGACCGAGTTCGGGAACTGGTCGGTGTCCCAGCCGTTCTGCTCGTCACCGCGATTTGCGTCCACGCTGCCCAGGACGCCGTGGGCGACAGCCATCGCCACTTCGTGCTGGAAGCTGTGCCCAGCGAGGGTTGCGTGATTGACCTCGAGATTGAGCTTGTACTCGCCCTCCAGGTGGTGGCGCTCAAGGAAGCCCAGGACCGTTGCAACGTCGTAGTCGTACTGGTGCTTGGTGGGCTCCTGGGGCTTGGGCTCGATGAGCAGGCTGCCCTTGAAGCCGATCCGGTGCTTGTGCTCGGCGACGAGATGCAGGAAGCGGGCGAGCTGGGCCTCCTCACGGACCAGGTCCGTGTTCAGGAGCGTCTCGTAGCCTTCGCGGCCGCCCCACAGGACGTAGTTCGCGCCGCCCAGCCTGTGGGTGGCCTCGAGCATCGACTTGACCTGGGCCGCGGCGAAGGCGAAGACCTCCGGGTCGGGATTCGTGGCGGCACCGGCCGCGTAGCGCGGGTGGCTGAACAGGTTGGCCGTGCCCCACAGGAGCTGCAGGCCCGTCCGCTGCATGTGGCCGGCGATCGCGTCGACGACCGCATCGAGGTTGGCCTGCGTCTCGGCGAACGTCTTGCCCTCGGGCGACACGTCGCGGTCGTGGAAGCAGAAGAAGGGGACGCCCAGCTTCTCCAGGAACTCGAAGGCAGCATCCAGCCGGCCGCGAGCCGCCAGCAGCGGGTCGAGGCGTGGATCGAGCCACGGCCGGTCGAACGTGCCGCTGCCGAAGACGTCGGATCCCGGCCAGCTGAACGAGTGCCACAGGCAGACCCCGATCCGCAGGTGGTCGGCCATGCGCTTGCCCAGGACGAGCCGGTCCGGCTGGTATACCTTGAAGGCAAGAGGATCGGCGGAATCGAGCCCGCCGAACGGGATCGGCCCCTCGACGTTCGGGAAGAAACCAGCCACCGCGGCGCCTCCTAGGTTGCTCAGGACCCGTCTGATCGGGCCGCTGCCGTGCAGATTGTTCATTTCTGAGAGTAGCACCGTGGGTTTGTACAAGAGACGCACAAACCCCCGGGATCAAGCCCGGGTCATTGCCTGGTCCGGGCGGAGCAGGTACGGCGGCAGGAACGCGGCCAGGTTCGAGAACGGCAGGACGTCCGGATGGAGCTCAATCCCGAGCGCGTCGCGCATGAAGGTCCGGCGGGCCTTGATCCGCGTCCAGGCTGCCGGATAGGCCGCCGCAAACGCCGCCCGCAGGCTCGCGTCCGCGAGGGCGATCCCGTCCTCGATGTTGGTCGTGAAGTAGTCCGTGCCCGTCGCCGGGATGATATCCACCTGGAGGCACATCCCGGAGCGCAGCTCGATCGTCGACCCGGGACCGACCGGCGAGTTCACCCATTCGTCGAGGTGAAGCTGGTGGCCTGGGTTCAGGAAGATCCCGAAGAACGGGTCGCCGAGGTGGCGATCGATGATTGCCTGGAGTACGCCCCCGGTCTGGCCCACGTGGAGCGCCGCGTACCACTCCGCCACCGCGTCGAAGTAGGGACCCACGAGCCGCTCGACATAGTCGGCGATCCCGGCCGGCAGGTCGGCCGCCGTCTCGACGACGAAGCCGGCCCGGCAGGTGAGCGCTCCCCAGATCCCGAAGGCCGTGGTGAATCGGTCACCGTGCGCGATCGCCCGGTCGCTCGGGCTGAGCAGACCGAGCGTCGCCCGGTCGCCGGCGGTGAGCATCAGGTGGCAGGAGAGTGGCGCGCCATCCCAGGCGAGGAGCTTGACCGCCTCGCGCTCGGTCAGTCCCGGGCGCAGGCCCTGGAGCAGGGCCCGGACGCCATCCGAGGTCACGCACGAGGCATGCTCGAAGGCCGCGAGCTGCTCGACCTCGTTGATCACCCGGAGCCCGTCGGCGGCGTCGATGAGCAGGCCTGTCGCGTTCTCGACGCTGCCCGACGGTCCAACGGTCGCACGCAGCTCATCGACCAGGAAGGCAGGCGCGTCGATCGCCGCCGGGCTGGCGTACGTCTTCCAGCCGATCACCCCGATCCGGCTCCCCGGGCCGAATCCCTCGTCGCCCAGGATCTGGCCGAGCAGCCGTGACCGATTGCGCGGCTGGCTGGGCAGGCTTAGGTCCTGGAAGAGCTCGCGACGCATCCGGAGCGGCGCTGCGCCGGCCATCCCGAAGCACTCGTTGCCCGTGAGGATGAGCGGATCGCCGCGCGGTCCCAGCACCAGGATGGCCTCCTCGAAGCGCGGGTCGAAGCCGGTCAGGAAGGAGATCCCGGCGCTGTGCTCGCGGTCGGCGTACACGACCAGGCGGTCGTAGCCGCGCTCCGCGGCGCGCTCGCGGAGTCGCTCGACCCGGGCCGGATAGAGACCGGCCGGGAGCTCGGGACGCGGGCCGGCCGGGCCGAAGTCGGGCAGCTCGATCGACGCCAGGTGCGAGGTGACCACCGGCAATCTCCTTCGTACGCGTTGGATGGCGGCTGATTGGGCGAGGCTAGTTGGTCGGCGGCGACCAGGGTTGGGCAGCGGAGGCGCCGCGCGCGATCGTATCGAACGTGTTGGCGCGGACATCGAGCCACGGCCCGGTCTCGCCGCCCGGCCAGTGCACGCGGACCTGGGCGGTTGCCGCCGTGCCGATCCCGAAGTGGACCCAGCCGAGCTGGCCGCTGGCATGACCGCCGCCGATCGTCAGCTCGCGCTGGGCGGTGACCTGGTCGCCCACCTTGAGGTCAATCCATGCGCCAATCGCGTCCCGATTGGGACCTGGCTCCGTGGCCTCGAGGGCCAGCCAGTTGCCCATCGACGCTGGTGACGCCGCCGTCCCTGCGCCGACGTTGCGCCAGAGGCGGACCGGCGCATTCACGTTGACCTCGACCAGGTCGA
This sequence comes from Chloroflexota bacterium, assembly GCA_041691435.1. GTDB lineage: Bacteria > Chloroflexota > Limnocylindria > Limnocylindrales > CSP1-4 > Palsa-1033. Next base: position 15,505 of record JBEPUS010000007.1, on the reverse strand, counting down.
GCAGGCCATCGAGGTTGAGATCGGCGAGCGCCGCTCCCCGGCCGCGATCGAAGTTCAGGATCCCGGCCTGGGCCGCGCCTTCGCTGAAGGTGCCATCGGACTGGCCCAGGAACAGGTCGCTGGGGTCCTTCGTGGCAAATCCGGGCTCGGCGACCACGTTGCCCTTGGAGACGAACAGGTCGATCAGGCCGTCGTTGTTCACGTCCTCGAACTCTGGGTGCCAGGCCGTCGAGGGCAGGACGTCGCCACCGGTGAACGGCCGGGTCGCGGTGACTCCGCGCTGGAGGGCAATATCGCCGTACACCGGTTTGGCGGCGCCCTGGGTGAGTGCCTGGAGCTTGTTGTCGGCCTGGCTCGTCAGGTAGATCTCGGGGTAGCCGTCGCCGGTCAGGTCGTAGCTGGCGATGCCCATGCCGAAGATGACCACCGGGACCCAGCCGTCGGCCGCGGTGTACGGCCCGGGCGCAGCGCTCGCCGGGACCTGCCAGAGCTGCTCCTGGCCGCCCACGTAATACTGCCGGTCGTTGCTGATCCGGAGGTCCTGGCGGCCCGAGCGGTTCCAGTCGCTGAACAGCATCGACAGCGTGCAGTAGCCCGGCGCCAGGGCGACTGCCCGGCTGTAGCCGCTGCTGGCGGCGTCCGGGCGGAAGAGCTGGTTGTCGGCGCAGTCGGTGGTCGTCTGGCCGGACGCGTCGAGGGCCTGGTAGTGGCCGAGCGCGATCGTCGGCAGGGCTGCTCCGGCATCCCAGCGGGCGCTGAATGCCGTCGAGAACGCCGTTCCGGGATTGAACGACCAAGCCTGGCTGGCATCCTCGAAGCGGCAATCGCCGAGCCCGCGCAGGAGCTCGCTCCTGCCCAGGCGCAGGACAGCCAGGTCGACCTTGCCGTCGCCGTCGATGTCGATGGGGTAGGCGCCCACCACGTCGGTGAGGTCGGTGGCCGGGTCTTGCATTCGGCTGAAGCGGAGCGCTCCGCCCACCGGGCTGTCGTTTCGGAAGAGGCCGGCTGGACCGGTGCCGCCCGCGAGGTACAGGTCGGGCCGGCCGTCGCCATTGCAGTCGAGGACGGCCACGCCGCCGCCCACCGCCAGCCGGTCGTCGCCCTGGTAGGTGAAGTCAAGACCCGCGGCCGCCGCTTCGTCGACGTAGCGCGGCGCGCCCAGCGCAGGCGGCCCGGAGCCGGGCCTGACCCCGAGGACCGTGACCGAGATCGCAGCAACGGCCAGCAGGATCACGACGATCGCCATGCCGAGCGCAACGACGGCTCGCCGGCCAGGTCCCGTGACGTGCCTAGGCGCCGGCCCGGCCGCCGTGATCCAGCGCTGCCTTCCCCTCTGATCGGGCGGCCCGATCGAGCTCGACCAGCGTGGCAATCGTGCCCCGACTGAAGTCGAGGCTGACCCGTGGCGGCGTCCCATCGAGGATCGCGCTCAGCAGGTCTTCCACCTCGGCATGGTACTGGTCGATCGAGGGCACCTCGATCGACTCCGGGACCCCGTCCCGCCACAGCGTCACGACCGGCAGCGGCCCATCGGGATCCGGCAGGAACGGGCTTTCCAGGACCAGGCGGCCGGCCTGGCCCACGATCTCCAGCCCTTCCCGGCCGGCAGCCCGGAAGCCACTGTCGAACTGGGCGAGCAGGCCGCCCGGAAAGTGGAGCTCGCCGACGAAGGTCCGGTCGACGCCGCGCTCATCGAACCGGGCGAACGCGACGACGCGATCGGGCTCCTCACCCGCCAGCCGCCGCGCGAAGCTGACCGGGTAGCAGCCGACGTCCCAGAGCGAGCCGCCGCCCATCGTCGGATCGACCCGCGGGTCGGCTGACGCGGTCAGCAGGAAGGAGAACGTGCCGCGCACCAACTCGAGCGGCCCCAGGACCCCCGCTGCGACCAGATCCAGGGCCTGCTGGATCTGGGGGTGGTGGAGGTACATGAATGCCTCGACGGCGATCCGTTCGTGGGTCCGGGCGGTGGCCTTGACGGCATCGACCTCGGCGACGGTCAGGGCAAGGGGCTTCTCGCACAGCACGTGCTTGCCCGCCTGGAGCGCCCGGATGGTCCACTCCGCGTGCAGGTGGTTGGGCAGGGCGATGTACACGACGTCGATCCCGGGCGAGGCGAGAAGCGCATCGTACGAGACGAAGGACTGCCCGATCCCGTGCTCGGCGGCGTAGGCCGCGGCCCGATCTGCGTCCCGGCTGGCGACGGCGACGAGCATGCCCCGGGTGGAATTGCGCAGAGCCCGGACGATCCGGGTCGAGATCCGGCCGGGTCCGATGATCCCCCAGCGCAGGACCGCCACTGTCAGTCGTCGTCCGCGCTGAGCGGAAACGGCAACGCGATCGGGTCGGCGGCCAGGCGGCTGCGGCCTTCGGCGTCGAAACGGTCGAGGCCGAGCTCGCTGACATCGAGCAGCCCGGTCCTGCCCTGAACGACAAGGTCGGCGCCCACGCGTGCAACCGCTGGTCCCCACATCATTCCATGACCGCCGGGCGAGGCCACGGTGACGCCCTCGATCCGCTCACCAGCGGGCGTGATTGCCGGTCCCAGGATCGGGTGGTGGTCGGGCGTGAAGTCGATCGTCGCGCACCACGCCTTGCGCAGGCCAAGGCCACGAACGGCGGGCACCAGCCGTTCGAGACGACGTTGCATCCGGCGCAGGTACGGCCAGTCGATCTCCCGGGCCACGCCTGGGCGCTCATCGGGATTGCTCATCCCGAAGAGGAGCCCGCCTTCCTCGAGCCGCCAATAGAGGCCGCGGCCGAGGTCAAAGACCATCGGCTGCCGCGGGACCTCGAAGGCCGGGTGGGGCTCGGTCACGGCGATCTGGTGGCGCGCTCCGCCGGCCGCGATCCGCAGGCCGGCCAGCTTGCCGACGGCCCGCAATGTCGGGCCGCCCGTGAGAAGGACCCGCTCGGTGGCGATCGGGCCATTGGCCGTATCCACGCCCACGACGCGGCCGCGCTCGACGCGCAGGCCCTGGAACGCGGTTCGCTCGCGCAGGTCGATGCCCCGGCGCTGCATCGCCAGCGAGTAGGCCAGGACGTTGCGCGGCGGGTCGATGGCGCCGTCGGTTGCGACATAGCTCCCGCCGCGATGACCGGTCTCGGCGAGGCTGGGATTCACGCGACGAGCCTCCGTCGCGCTCAACCAGCTGACATCCAGGCCCGCGCGGCGTTGCATCTCGACCCGGGCTCGGCCGTCACGCTCATCCTGCGCCGTCACGGCCAGGATCAGGTAGCCGAGCTCGCGAAAGCCGGAGTCGGTACCGTAGCGAGCCTGCTGGCCGCGGTAGAAATCGATGGTCCAGCGGCCCAGGGCCACCGTCGCCGGCGTCCCGCCCTGCGCTCGGACGATCCCCGCCGCCCGGCTGCTGGCTCCCCCACCAACCAGCCCGCGCTCGAGGACGACGACTCGCTTCAGGCCGGCCTCGGCGGCGAACGTCGCGGCCCAGCCACCGATCGTGCCCGCACCGACCACGATGAGATCCGCCGAATCCCCGAGCACCATCCGCCTCATCCTCCTTGATGACCTCGAGGATAGGATCGGCCGGGCCCCCGAGGCCGGCCTGTCGCGCTGCCCGGGTCAGCGGGCGAACGCACGGCCCTCCAGGCACATCGCCGCGATCCCGCTCTCCGCCAGCCGCCGGCTCACGCGCAGGTCGGTGACCGTCCAGGCGGCAACCTCAAGGCCGGCCGCCCAGGCCCGGGCGATCCCAGCCGGGTCGATCGCCCGCCAATCGACCGAGATGCCGGTGCAGCCGAGGGCGCGCGCGGTCCGAATCTCGCCCTGGCGCAGGTGCTCCGTGTTGAGCCAGCACGGCCAGGCTGGGGCGAGGGCCCGAATCCGCCCGAGGGCCGCCACATCGAACGAGGAGATCACCGCGCGCTGGAGGTCGGCGCCACGGCCGGCGGCGAGGACCTCGACCACCGACCTCCCGAGATCGGTCTTGAGCTCAACATCAAGGAACGCCCGGCGCGGCACCCGGCCGAGGACCTGGGCGAGCGTGGGCACCCCGTGCGCTGCCAGCTCGGCCACCGTCAGCTCGCCGACGAGGGCAGCAACGCCCTGGACCCGGGCGAGCGATTCATCGTGGAGCAGGACCGGGACACCGTCCAGCGAGGCCCGGACGTCGAACTCGAGACCGTCGCAGTCGGGCGTGTCCATCGCCGCGAGCATCGCGGCCAGGCTGTTCTCCGGGTGGACCCGGTGATCGCCGCGATGCGCGAGGCGGAGGACGCGCGGCCGCTCGGCCACCGCTGTCACCGGCGCGGGGCTCCGCGCCGGATCTGCGTGCGGGCCGGTCAATCCACGGTCCCGTGCTGCTCTGCGATCGGGATGGCAAATGAGAAGGTCGACCCGCGACCCTCCTCCGAGACGACCCAGATCCGGCCGCTGTGCGCCTCGATGACGTGGCGGGTGATCGACAGTCCCAGACCCGTGCCGCCACCCCGAACGCGCGCCCGGTCGACCTTGTAGAACCGTTCGAAGACGCGATCCTGGGATCCGCGTGGGATGCCGATCCCGTGATCCTCCACGGACACCACGACATTCGGTGGCTCGACCGAAACGCGCACCGTGACATCCCCGCCATCGGGGCTGAACTTCACCGCGTTGTGGACCAGGTTGATGATGACCTGCCCGAGGCGCTCCTCGGCGCCGCTCACCGACGGCACGCCATCGGCCGGCGTCTCCACGAGGAGCTGCACGCCCTGGCGCTCGGCAAACAGGCGCAGCCGGTCGGCCGATGCCGCCGCCAGTCGGGCGAGGTCGACGACATCGAGGAGGAGCATCGGCCGGCCGGATTCGATCCTGGCCAGGTCGAGCAGCTCGCTGACCATCTGGACCAGGTGCCCGGTCTCGACCTCGATCTTGCTGATCCGGTCGCGCATCCGGGCCGGGATCTGCTCGCCGGCCGCCTCGGACTCGCGAACGAGCGTCTCCGCCAGCAGGCTGACGTTCGTCAGTGGGGTGCGCAGCTCGTGGGACAGGTTGTCGACGAACTCGCTCCGGATTCGCTGGAGGCGGCGGAGCTCGGAGACATCCTCCAGGGTCAGCCAAGTGGCCTGGCCGTCCGCCGTCCGCCGGGCGCGAACGACCAGCGAGAGCCCCTCGGCCGAGCGCAGGGTGAGCTCGCCGCTGGCGACCCCCGTGCGGCCCGCGGCCTCGGCCAGCTCCTCGATCCGCCGGTCGATGAACGCCTCCATCAGGCTCCGCCCGATCAGGGCGCCCGTAGGCCGGCCGGCGAAGACATGGGCCGCCGGGTTGGCGTACCGGACAACCAGCTCGAGATCGAGACGGATCACCCCGACCGCGAGGCCGTCGGCCAGGAGCCGGAGGTCGTCGCTCAGGCCGGCCATCGATGCCTGCTCCTCGGCCTCACGGGGCGTGGATCGCGAGGTAGAGATCACGCACGTACCAGATCTCGGCCGCGTGCTCCAGGAGCTCCTTGTTCACCCACCACACGATCTCGAGCAGGGGCAGGGTCGGGTCGAGGCCGTCCGGATAGGCACTCCGGCCGATCGTATCGAGGTCCATGTCGGTCATCTGGCCCAGACCGGCCCGCCAGGCGCTGAGTCCGCTGCGCAGGAACGCCAGGCCGCCGGCGGCCGTGATCGGCCAGTCGAGGTCCCCTTTGGCCATGGAATGTGAACCGACCAGCCAGTCGGCGCGAATCAGGCAGCCCCAGCCGAGATGATCGATCGACCAGGCCAACGTCCGGGGCGGTTCGGCGACCGGGACGGGGGCCCAGGTCGTCTCGTGGGGCAGGGTCCGCCCGTCGCGCTCACGGACGGTCCAGACCTTCGGCGCCGGTTCCCACAGGAACTCGACATCGGTCAACCCGTCGAGCCGGGCGAGGAGCTCCTCGGCCATGTAGTCCCACTGGGCGAGGAATGGTGCAAGGCGGGCCGGGACACGGGCAAGATCGTCAGCCATCACGACCATATGATCCTACCGGTCCCACTGGCCCGTGGCACCGGGCAGCTGGCCCTAGCCCCGAGCGCGCAGGTCGTGGATCAGCCAGTTGGCCGCACCGATCCAGGCGACGATGAGCAGGCCGAAGCCGGCCGTCACGGCCACGATCGTCAGGAGCACCCCGGCGACGGCCGCGATGACGAGCTCGCGGCCGCCGGTTGGAGGACGCATCGTGCCGGTCCTGTGCATGGGTCGATCATCGTTCCTTCGGCGCAGCCGCGCCAATGGTTCACCTGGCTGTTCATGGCCCGGCGCCCCATTGACGGGCGCCCCCCGGGAGTCGATCCTGCCCATGCGCACAGCCGGCCCAATCCATGCCTGCGGCTGAGGGAGAGATACGGCAATGGGGCTTCTCGACAAGGCCAGGGCAGCGGCAGAACAGGCAGCAGAACATGCGCGCAACGCGGCCGAACAGGCGGCGGAGCGCGCCTCCGGATCGGCCGACCACGGCTCCCTGCGCGCGGCGGCGGACCAGGCCCGGGCAACTGCCGGCCAGCTTGGCAAGGCCACCAGCGATGCCGTCGGCAACGCGGCCACGGCCGTCGCCGATCCGGCCAACCAGGCCCATGCCCGCGACGCCGCATCACGCGGATTCAAGCGGGCCAAGTCGGGCGTGGCCTCGATGATCGACCGGATCGATCCCGGCCTCCTCGCCGACATCGTGATCAAGGCCACCTCGCTCCAGGAGAAGGCCAATCGCCGGCTCCGGGAGAAGCACTCGCCCTATCGGATCAACGAGATCACGATCACCGCTGGGTTACCGCCCGACGTGGCGTTCACGATCGGCCGGATCGAGGTCGAGGAAGAGGACATCCCCGACCTGCTGAACGCCGCCGACAAAGAGGCCGATCGTGCGGCCGAGAACCCCGCGGCCGACCTCGATGCGACCGGCCTCGGCTTTGCTGATCCGGACGATCCGAGTGGCCGGGACCTCGCGGAGGCGTCAGCCAGGAGCGTGGGTGCTGAACCTGCGGCCGGCGTGCCAGTGATGGACCCGGACATCGTCAAGGTCTCGGAACCGGCCCCAACGCGCGCCTGACGGCGGGTCAGACCGGGGCGGGTGGCGCCAGGTCGGGCGCTGGGCCGGTTCCCGTGAGCCATGCCCGGGCAGCGTCGAGGGGCATCACCGAGCGCTGGCCCGTCGCCCGCCGGGTGACCTCCAGGCCCCCTGCCGCGAGCGAGCGCGGGCTGATCGTCACGATCCAGGGCATCCCGAGCAGCTCGGCGTCGGTGAACTTCACGCCCGGCGAGTCCTCGCGGTCGTCCCACAGGATCTCGCGCCCGGCGGCGGCCGCTCCGTCGTGCAGCTCGGTGGCCAGCTCGCCGATCCGGGGCTCCTTGTTCGTGCCGATGGACACGAGGTGGACCGGGTAGGGAGCGACCTCGTCGGGCCAGGCGATCCCCTTGTCGTCATGGTGGGCCTCGACGATGCAGGCCACGTTGCGCCCCAGGCCGATGCCGTACGAGCCCATCACGATCGGATGGACCTGGCCATCCTCGCCCAGGTACGTCGCCCCGAGCTTCGCGCTGTAGCGCGTGCCGAGCTTGAAGATGTTGCCGACCTCGATGCCGTTGCGCAGGCTGACCGGGTGGCCGCAGACCGGACAGGCGTCGCCTTCGCGGGCGTTGTCGATGTCGGCGACGATGTCGGCCTGGAAGTCCCGGCCCAGGTTCACGTTGCGCAGGTGCCAGCCAACCCGGTTGGCCCCGGCCACCAGGTTCGGACTGAGCGCAGCCGTCTCGTCGACCACCACGAACGTGTCGTGCGCCCCAACCGCCGAGCCGTAGCCGGGCTCCATCCCGGCGGCGTGGATCTCGTCCACGGTGGCCGGCCGCAGCCCACCGGCGACCTTGGCCACGTTGCTCAGCTTGGTCTCGTTCACCTCGCGGTCGCCGCGCACGATCGCGGTGATCAGGCGGCCATCACCGGCCATGAAGAAGGCTGCCTTGGCCGTGGTCGCGGCGTCGATCCCGAGGAAGGCCGCCAGCTCGGCGATCGTGGTCGTCCCGGGCGTCTCGATCTCCTCGATTGACAGGGCAGGAACCTGGTCGGCGACGGGCACGGTCACCGCTGCGACCTGCCGGTTGGCCGAGAACCCGCACGAATCGCACAGGACGAGGACATCCTCGCCGGCGGGATTGATGACCATGAACTCGTGGGCCAGGCTGCCGCCCATCATCCCCACGTCGGAGGCGACCGGGATGGCCTGCAGCCCGAGGCGCTCGAAGATCCGGACATAGGCCCCGTGGTGCGCCCAGTAGCTGACATCGAGGCCATCGTCATCCCGATCGCAGCTGTACGAGTCCTTCATGACGAACTCGCGGACCCGGATCAGGCCACCCCGTGAGCGCGGCTCATCGCGGAACTTGGTCTGGAAGTGATAGAGGCGTACGGGCAGCTGGCGGTAGGACCGGATGATGTCCCGCAGCAGGTCGGTGACCACCTCTTCGTGGGTCATCGCAATGACCATGTCGCGATCGCCGCGGTCCTTGAAGCGGGCCATCTCCGGCCCGATCTGGTCGTAGCGGCCGGACTCCCGCCAGAGGTCGGCCGGGTGGATGACCGGCATCTCCAGCTCCTGGCAGCCGATCGCGTTCATCTCCTCGCGGATCACCTGCTCCACCCGCTTGTTCACCCGGTAGCCGAGGGGCAGGAGCGAGTACAGGCCGGAGCCGAGCTGGCGCACGTAGCCCGCCCGCACGAGCAGCCGGTGCGACGGCATCTCGGCATCGGCGGGGTCATCTCGAAGGGTCGCGAAGAAGAGCTTGCTCAACCGCATGCGGGCAAGGATACCGGCGGGCGCTCCTGGCGGTCAGGACGGACGGCGGAAGACGTACCCGGTCCCGCGGACCGTGTGCAGGAATTCCGGGTTCGCCGGGTTCTCCTCGATCCGCGATCGCAGCCAGTGGACATGGACGTCCACCGTGCGCGTTTCGCCGGCGTAGTCGTAGCCCCAGACGTGCTCGAGGAGCTGGTCACGGGTGAAGACCTGGCCCGGGTTGCGGACGAGGAAGGCGAGCAGCTCGAAGGCCTTGGGCTTGAGCGGCACCGTGACCCCGTCGCGCAGCAGGCGATGACCGGCAAGGTCCACCTGGACGGCGCCAACGTCGACCAGCGTGGGCTGGCCGCCGGTCACGGCCTGCTGCTCGGTCCGCCGGAACTGGGCCCGTACCCGGGCGATCAGCTCACGCAGGCTGAACGGCTTCGTCACGTAGTCATCGGCACCCAGCTCGAGGCCGACGACCTTGTCGAGCTCCGAGTTCTTGGCGGTCAACATCAGGATCGGCACGCCCGACTCGGCTCGGATGATCCGGCAGACTTCGATCCCGGACATCTCGGGCAGCATCAGGTCGAGCAGGACCAGGTCCGGGCGGGATTCGCGGAACTTGAGCAGGGCGTCGCGGCCGTCGGCGGCGGTGACGATCGTGAACCCCTCGGCCTCGAGGGCCTCGGCCAGCATCTCGCGCTGGGTCGGCTCATCGTCGACGACCAGGATGGTGCGTGCCATGTGGGCCACAGGCTGGAGCATGGCGGTCAACGGGTCATGAACGGCTGGTTAACCGGCGGCTGGATCGCGTCGCTGGAGGTTGTAGTACTCGATGAACGAGATGCAGCGTCCGTCGGCGTCGAATTCGAGCAGCCAGCAGTTGTGATAGGTCCGCGCCGGGCTATCGCTCGTCGCGTCGTAGTCGCTCGTGCCGATGGCCACGGCCCGCCGGCCGTCAAGCGCCCATGGCTCGTAGCGGCTCCGAAACGCCCCTGGCTGATCGCGTTCGGCCGGATCCCCGTCCGGGCTGAGCCAGTCGGCAACGATCGCCTCGCGGCCGACGATCGGGTCGTCCCAGGCGTGATAGCGATACTCGGCGGTCTCGCTGAAGAGATCGCGGATCGCGCTCGGCTCGTACGTCTCCCAGGCCTCGCTGTAGCGATTGAGCCATTCCTGGACCTGATCGTGGTTCAACCTAGCCTCCTTCGCCGGTCTGGCCGGCCAGCCCCCCGATCGCCGAATCGAGCCGGACCAGGACGCGCTCGCGACCCAGGGCGACAAGCGTCTGGAAGAGGGGCGGGGTCGCGGTCCGGCCGGTCACCGCCACCCGGATGGCCATGAACAGGTCGCCGGCCTTCCAACCGTGGGCCTCGGCCAGTCCCCGCAGGTCTGCCTCGAGCGCCTCGGAACCGAAGCCCCCGGCGTCGACCCCGGCGACCGTTTCGCGAGCTGCCCGCAGTCCGCCGAGCGCCGTGGCGGCGTCCCAGCGCTTTGGCACGAGCAGCGCCGGATCAACCTCGAGCCGGTCGGCGAAGAGGAAGTCGACGAGGTCGCCGATCGCGCCCAACACCGGCAGGCGCTCCTGGACAAGCGGCACGAGCGCCTCGATCTCGGCGTCGGCCGGCACCCGGTCCATGCGGCCGGCGGCGGCCTCGGCCTGCACGAATGGGCGGAGCCGGCCGACCAGCTCGGCGGGGGCAAGGCGTCGGATCCATTGGCCGTTCAGCCACTCGAGCCGCTCGCGGTCGAAGACGGCCCCGGCCTTCTGGACATGCTCGAGGCTGAACCGGGCCGCGATCTCGTCGAGCCCCAGGATCTCGTCTTCGCTGCCGGTCGACCAGCCGAGCAGGGCCAGGTAGTTGACGAGTCCCTCGCGGATGAACCCCTCGTGGATGTAGTCGTCGACCGCGGTCTGGGTCTTGCGCTTGCTCATCTTCGTGCGGTCCGGATTGAGGATCAGGGGCAGATGCGCGAACAGCGGCACGGCCTCGCCGAGAGCCCGGAACAGGAGGATGTGCTTGGGCGTGTTGCTCAGGTGATCCTCGCCCCGGATCACGTGGCTGATGTGCATGGCCGCGTCATCGACCACCACGCAGAAGTGATAGAGCGGCGTGCCCTCGGCCCGCACGATGACCAGGTCGCCGCCCAGCGCCGAGGCGTCGATCTCCACGTGGCCCCGGACGAGGTCATCAAACGCCACGATCCCCGGCTCGATCCGGAAGCGGATCGCCGGCCGGCTGCCTTCGGCTTCGAAGGCAGCGCGCTCAGCGGCCGTCAGATGGGCACAGCGACCGCTGTAGCGCGGCGGCAGGTGGGCCGCCTCGAGCCGCTTGCGCTCGGCATCGAGCTCAGCCGCGCTGCAATAGCAGTAGTAGGCCTTGTCCTCGGCGAGCAGGCGGTCGCTGCTCGACTTGTAGCGTGCCAGCCGCTCCATCTGGCGGTATGGCCCGAACGGGCCCTGGTCGGGTTCGCCGGGCAGGCCCGGACCCTCATCCCAGCCGAGGCCGAGCCAGCGCAGGCCGGCCAGGATGTCCGCCTCGAACTCGGCCGTCGATCGCTCGACGTCGGTGTCCTCGAGGCGCAGGACGAACGTGCCGCCGTAGCGCCGCGCAAACAGGTAGTTGAAGAGCGCCGTTCGGGCCGTCCCGATGTGGAGCGGGCCGGTGGGGCTCGGCGCGATCCGCACGCGGACAGTGGCCGCGGCCACTGCCTCCGACGTCATCGGCGCTCCGTGCCCGGCACGTGGTGGAAGAGGCCCGGATCGGCCTCGCCCGGCAGGACCCGGATGAGCGCCGCCGGTCGCAGGCCAAGCGTCGCCCGGCCACGGGGTCCCTCCAGCGTCAGCGAATCGAGCGATTCGGAGCGGGCGAGGACGTTCACGGCGGCTCCGGGCGTGAGGGCCCGTGCCTCGAGGTAGGAGAGCAGGCCGGCGTCCTCCTCGGCCTCCTCGGTGATCCGGTAGATCGTCGCCCGGCTGCCAGCCTCGATCTGGTCGAGCGGCGTCCCGGCCGGCCGGCGACGAGCCGTCGCGGCATCGATCGGGTTGCCGTGCGGGCAGGTCTCGGGATGGCCGAGCATCTCGTCGAGACGGGCCTCCACGCGCGGCGAGATCGCCCCCTGGAGGCGGGCCGCCTCCTCGTCCGACTCCGCCCAGCCAAGGCCGATGACGGACGTCAGTAGCCACTCCAGGAGGGCGTGACGCCGGAAGATCGCGTCGGCCGCGGCACGGCCTGGCTCGGTCAGCACGAGCTCGCGACCGCCGGCCTGCGAGACGAGGCCGTCGGCGGCGAGGCGCCGGAACATCTCGCTGGCGGCCTGGGTCGTCACGCCGAGGTGCCGGCCCACCTGGGCGGCGGTGACCTTCGAGCCGTCGACGGCCATCACCCGCAACGCGAGCAGGTATTCCTGGGCCGCGCTGGAGATCGCGCTCGCGATGTGGTGTCGGGTCACGCCCTCATCGTACGCGAGCCGCCCGCCACGGCGGCAGCGGGATCCGGCCCGACAGGGCGATCGCCACGCCCGCCAGCCAGCCCGCGGCCATCGCCGCGTACAGGAGCTCGGTCGTCTCCACCGATGGCGGCCGGCCGCCGCTGCCCGCGGTCAGGATCGCCGCCAGGGGCACCACCAGGCACAGGAGCACGATGCTGCCGCTCGCCGCGATCCAGGCGAGGCGGGGCGAGGCGAGCAGCAGGCCGAAGACGGCCACCTGCGGAATCCACACGCTCCAGGCGACCGGATCGGTGCAGCTGGCAAGGAACTGCGAGCAGCCGGTGACCTGCCCGTGAATCCCGAAGATCGCCAGCCCCAGTGGAAACCAGGCCAGGGCGGCCAGGATGAGCCGGCCTCGCCAGGTCGAGAGGAGGCACATCGGCTGGAGGCCGCCGAACCGGGCCGGCTGCGCCGTCCGGGAAGGAGCCTCGAACGCGCTGGCCGTGGGGCGTGGCGCTGGGCCGGGCGTGCGGCTGGGTCGTGGACGGGCTTGGACTGCAGGAGGCGCGGCGGCCATCCGGGCTGTGGCCGGCGCCCCGGGTCGTCGCCCTTCGGCGGACGCTGGCTGGGCGCGCGCGGTGCCGGGAGCGTCCGTGTCGGCCGAGGCCGGGCCGCCGGGCGGTCGCGCCTCGCGTGCGAATGGCTCCCGATCCGTGGCCGACGCCCGATCAGCGGCTGACGCCGGACCAGCGGCTGACGTCCCGGCCTCGTCCGGCCGCGCCTGGGCAGGCCCGTTGCGCCGGGCCCGGGCAAGGTACTCGGGACCATGCTTGCGAGGGTCTGCGTACTCCTTGGGATTGATCGTCCAGTACGTCCCGCTGGCCGCTCCGTACCAACCCGCTCCGCTCCAGCCCGGCTCGAAGGGCTCGCCCTCGGTTCCGTCATAGGAGGTCGAGCCGATGGTGGCCTTGGACCGGCCTCGTCGGGAGCCCCGCCCGGGCCGGGCATTGCCCGGCGCGCCGGACGGCCCTCCGCCGCCCGCGCCGGGAGTCGATCCGGCGCCGGGAGGCGATCCGGCGGCCGGCCCGGTGGCCCCGGCGGCTCCGGAGCCCGACCGTGCCCCTGTCCGCGTGCTGCGCTGGCGAAAGGCATCGCGCGTGGCCCGCGCGCGCTCGGCGTCGGCACTCCACGGGCGGCTCGGCGGGGGTGGCTGCGCCGGTCGCGAGCCGCGCCGGCCTGGCCCGTCACGCGGGCTCGAGACGGCGCTGCCCGGCGGAGCCGCCGTGAGCCGCTCGTAGGCGGCCTGAATCGCGAGGAAACGGGGCAACGCCCGTTCGCCCGCACTATCGGGGTGGTAGGCCTTGACGAGCTTGCGATAGGCTCGCTTGATCTCTGCCGGCGAGGCACCGGGCTCGAGCCCGAGAGCTCGATATGGGTCGGTAGCTGAAGTCATTCGTTTCCTGCCGGTGTCCCTTGTCGTGTCCTGGACCGGCTCAGCCGATCCGCTCGCCCACCGGTGCGAGCTCGAACTCCGCGATCGCCTCGGCGGCGACCCGGCCATGTGGATCGAGCGAAGCGGGCCGGTGATAGCGAGCCAGCTCGCGCAACGATGCCCCCTCGAGGACTCCGGACTGGCGGAGCGCCTCGACCGTCGCCGCCCATGTTGCGCGCTGATACCCATCTCCGTCTTCGATCTTGAGGGCCATGCCGGATGACGGCCGGCCATCCGAGCCCAGGATCGCCAGTCCGCGCAGCGCTTCCATCCCTGCCTTGCTGACGACCCGGCCGGGCACGGTCTTCATGAGTGAGGTATCAAGGCGTTCGCGGGAGCCGGCGACCATCTCCGGATGGGCCAGCATCGCGTCACGGATCACGGTCATCGAGGAAGCCAACCGGGCCCGCGGATCGCCCACGGGCAGGCTGGCCGGGTCGGCCAGGAAGGCGTAGGCCCGGGCGACCTCGGCCAGGGGGAAGGCGTAGGTCTCGACGCCGCAGCCGTCGATGGCCCGGACCAGCAGTTCAGGCGTCGTCCGGAAGACGGCGGCGACTGCGGCTCGATACGCCTCCTGGCACGGGTGACCGGGCCGCCAGTAGTCCTCGAGCGACCAGTCCCGGAGCCGGGCCAGCAGGATCATTGAGCTGTGCTGGCCCGAGCACATGTGGCGGATCGGGCCGGGCCGTTCGCCGTCGCGCGCGAGTCGCGCCGCCGTCAGCGCGTCGAGAGGCATGCCCTCGTTGCCGCAGGCGAGGACTGTCTGGCTGACGTTCGCCCGTCGATAGACCGCCTGGAGCGTGCGTACGTGGATGTCCTCGCCCGAATGGGACGAGGCCATGATCGCGATCTCGGCCGGCGACAGGTCGAGTGCCTCCACCCCACCTGCCTCGATCAGTGCCAGCAGGCCGAATGGCTTCACGCACGAGCGCAGGCTCACCACCCGGTCGGGGTTGCCGATGGCCCGGATGATCCGGCCGGTGATGTCCACTTCGACCACGTCACCGCGGTGGACGGACTCGATGATCCCGTTCCGAACCTGGCGGACCAGGACCGGCGGGACGCCGTTCCTGACCGGCGCGATGCGGGCGACCGACCGCCCCCGGACGGCCGGAACTGGCGCGCGAACAGGGCTGCTGGACACCAGCCGAGGATACCCCCCGGCGATGCTAGGATGCCCAGCGTGTTGAACGCCGAAACGGGCCCTGGCGGCCCATCCAACCTGCCATCCAACCTGCATGTCTCGAGCCACCCTGCGGTCCTCCACAAGCTGGCGATCCTGCGCAGTACGAGCACCGAGCCCAAGAAGTTCCGGGAGGTCGTTCGCGAACTTTCCTGGCTCCTTGGCTACGAGGCGCTGGCCGACATCGCGGTCCGGCCGATCGACATCTCGACGCCGCTGGAGCCGATGGTCGCCAGCGAGCTGGCGGACCGAATTGGCCTCGTGCCGATCCTGCGTGCGGGCCTCGGCATGGTCGACGCGATGCTGGAGCTCATGCCCACCGCCCAGGTCTGGCACCTGGGCCTGTTCCGCGACGAGCGCACGCTGCGGCCGGTCGAGTACTACAACAAGCTGCCCAACTCGGCGACGGTCGATCTCTCGCTGATCCTGGACCCGATGCTCGCGACAGGCGGCTCGGCGACGGCCGCGATCGAGGTCCTCAAGCGCTGGGGAGCCGTCCGAATCAAGATGATCAACCTGATCGCGGCGCCCGAGGGCGTGGCGGCGGTCACGGCGGCCCATCCCGACGTGGAGATCTACTGCGCCTCGCTCGACCGCGGCCTGAACGAGAAGGGCTACATCATGCCCGGCCTGGGCGACGCCGGCGATCGCCAGTTCGG
>JBEPUS010000006.1:0-36354 GCA_041691435.1 Chloroflexota bacterium | reverse complement strand
CCCGCGCTCAGGCCCTCGGTCGTACTGGCGATGCATCGAGCAAGGCCAGGTTCTTGCGGCCGGCGCGGGTCCGGTAGCTTTCGTCGAGCCAGTCCAGGAGCAGGTCGGGGTCGGGGCAGGCGGGATGCTCCAGCTCGATCGTCACCCAGCCGGACTTGCCCAGGCCGTGGCTGGTCGGCTGGCAGCACTCGAGCGACAGCGCGTAGTGGCCCGAGTGAGGCAGCTTCAGCGAGACCCGCGGGTCGGCACTCTCTTCCGGCCCCAGGAATGCAAAGACCCGGCCATCGACCTTGGCCACCCGGTCGCCCCACGGAAACTCCTCGAGGACGCCCGGATAGGCCAGGGCGGCACGGGCGAGCGCGGCGGCGGGTCGCAGCGTTGGAGCGCTCATCGGGGCATTGTCAGCGACCTCGTGTGGACGCGAGTGTTGGCGGAACGTGGACAACACAGGCCGATTGGGTCAACGAACATCAAAACTCGTGGATAAGCCCGTATCGCCCGGCGCCGCCGCGGACGTACAGTAGGTCTTGCCCGGAGGGGCCAACCGACCGAGATTTCGAAGAAGCCGGTGCTTGCATTGGTGGACTCGGAGCCGCGGACGAGTGGTTCCTACGGGCGTTTTCGTTGTGTCCGGAAATGTCCTCCGCCCGATCGTTGATCTTGCGGTAACGTTGTCTCCCGTGACGATGAGCGAGTCGGTCGAGCGGCGCCTGTCGGCTGCCGTCATCGCCGCAGCGACCGCCATCTTCGGGCTCCTCCTCGTGGTCCTGCCGTTCTACTTCCCCACGTTCGACGAGGCGAAGTACCTGGGCATCGGCGTCGACCTCTACGCCGGTCACGGGATCACCACCGTCTTCGGGGTCCTGTTCACCTCGCACGCCCCAGCCTGGCCGGCGATCATCGCCCTGCCCCAGGCCCTGTTCGGGATTGACCCGCTGGCCGTGGGCCGGTTCCTCGACGCGATCTCCGGGACGGCCTTTGTCCTCATCACCGGTGCGCTCGGCTGGCGGATCCGGCCGATCGCCGGCGCGATCTCGGCGGCCGGCCTGCTGGCCCTGATCTACCTCCACGACCTGACCCGGACCTCCCGGCTCGACGTGCCGGCAGCCACCCTGACCCTGCTCTACCTGCTCGTGGCCCTTGTTGCGTTCAAGCGCGGCTCGATCCGCCTGGGGCTCCTGGCCGGGCTGGTCTTCGCGGCCGGGTTCCTGGTCAAGGAGATCGACCTGCCGTTCGCCCCCGCACCGCTCTTCGGCGCGATCCTGTGGGGCGCCCCGTGGCGCAGCATGAGCCGGACCGGCGCCGCGATGCTGGCGGTGGGCAGCGCCGGCGTCGCGCCGTGGTTCATCTTCTATGCGCTCAAGGCCCACCGCGTCTACCGACTCGATGCCCCCGCCTGGACGCTCATCCCCATCGCGCTCGCCCTCGTGGTCATGGTCGTGCTCGGCCTGTCTGCCGTGCGCATCGCCGCGTCTGGCGTGGGAGCCCGGATCGAGGCGGCTGCCCGGCGGGCGGGGAGCGAACGGCGTCTCCGACGACTCATCGGCTGGGGCCTGACGCTGGTCTGGACGGGGCTCCTGACGTTCGCCTTCCTCAAGACGGCCCGGCTCGGCGGAACGTCGGTGCTGGGTTTCGACCAGCTCCGGCTGTACGCGGCCACCTGGTTCGACACACTCCGGGTCGTCGCGCTCTTCGGCCTGACCGGCGTCGCGCTCTCGATCGTGGCGCTGGTCGTCGATCGGAACCTGGCGGGTGCCGACGGGATCCGCGACTGCCTCATCGCGACGATCTGCGGCGTGCCGCTCATCCTCCTGGTGATCGCGGTTGGGGAGCCACCGCGGAACTACCTCGCCAACCTGGCCCTGCTGACGATCCTGGCTGCCGCCGGCTGGCTGTGGACGCTGGAGCGCCTCCTGAGCACGAAACGCACCGAGCTCCTCGTGGCGGGTGCGGGCGTGCTCGGCGGGGCCGGCGGGATCGTCCTTGCCGGGCTGGGCAGCCGGTCGCCCGTCCTGTTCGGTGTGGCCGGGGTCGTGATCGGCGTGCTGGCCGTGGGCCTGGCGGTCTTCCTGGAGCGCCGGGGTCGCGAGATCCGGGCCTTCATCGTGCCGGGTGTGGCAATCCTGGTCCTGCTGGGTGGCGCAGCCCTGTTGATCGTCCACGGCAGGAACTCGCTCAACCGGGCCGGCGACGTCGCCCGGAACAATGCCGTGACCACCGAGGTCGCCTGGATCCGGGCGAACATCCCCAAGGGCACTGAGATCGCCTACGGCTCGTTCCTGGCCTACGAGACGGCGTACTACCTGGCCGCCGACTACGGGACGGCCGAGATCCGGGCGAGGATCTCGCTGAGCGATCCCGCGGCGCCCGACGGCCTGCTGCGGACGGGGGAGTCGCCGCCCGGCGATGACTGGATCGCCGTCGACGCCGCGCCTCGTAACGTCGCCCAGTTCCAGGCCTACCGGGCGTCCTGGCTGGTCAGCCAGTTCCAGGCGAAGCAGGCGCTCTACTGGGTCTACACGACCGGGATCGACACGAGCAGCCCCACGATCGAAGCCGCCCTGAGCACGGCGACGGGCTTCACCAAGGTGGCCGAGTGGACCTTCCCGGTGGCCAACAACCCGCCGCTGCACACCTCGATCTACAAGGTGGATCCGACGGCGATCACGTTCAACACGACCCGGCTGGTCATCGCCCCCGATGCACTGGCTCGACTCGTCACTCTCCTGGGTGCCGATGGCGCGGCCGGCAAGGCGGCGGCGGGCCGGATCCTGGGCGAGGTGGACGTCGAGCCTGCGGGCCCCGATGCGACCGCGGCACTGGCCAGCCTCAAGGCGCTGGCCGGGCAATGACCAGGTCAACGCCGGGACTCGAACATTTGACCCATCGTTTACGCCCCGATTACGATGGCCGCGCCGTTCCGGCCGTACCGAGGTTCGCGTGACGACACCGCCTGCAGAGGCTCCACCGCCCGAGCGCCACCATCGCCGGCCTCGGGTCCAACGTCTCCTCGGCGTCCTCCTCTCACCCTCGAAGTTCGCCGTCGTCGGCGTCATCGGGATCGTCGTCAACCAGGCCGTCCTGTTCGCGGCGACCGAGTTCCTCGGGATCTACTACCTGATCTCGGTGGTGATCGCGTCGCAGGTCTCGACGCTCAACAACTTCGTGCTGACCGAGGCCTGGGTCTTCCACATGCGCGAATCGCGCCACGGCGCTGCGTTCCGCTACCTCGTGTTCAACGCCCTCAACACCGCCACTCTCCTGGTCCGCCTGCCGGTCGTCTACCTGCTGACCGACAAGTTCGGGATCAACTACCTCGTGTCCAACCTGTTCGCGATCGCCCTGACCTTCGGCGTGCGCTACTTCGTGGCCGACAACTGGATCTGGGCCGGCCGCGACCAGCGCGACCAGGTGGCCCGGGGTGGGTCGTACAACTACGACGTCCACGGGATCATCAAGATCCGCTCGGCGGTCAACCTGCCCGAGCTGGCGGCGTTCAACGTCGACCAGGAGGTGGACCCGGATCTCGAGGTCCGCCGGCGCCGCCTGGGTGGACGGCTGCGGGCCCACGTCCGAACCTGGCGCGAGGGCGACGTCGTCCACTACCGGGAGCACCTGGGGCCGCTGTCGGCCGCGTTCGACGTCACGTTCCCGGGCGGACCGGACTCGGATCCGGTCGTGCTCGACGCGAACTGGCTGCTCACCTGGAGCCACCACGTCCTGTACACGAACATGGTGGAGCCCCTCCTGCGGTTCATCCTGGCCGCCCGCGGCTATGCCCTCCTGCACTGTGCGGCGGTGGATGCCGAGCACGGGGCGATCGTGATGTCCGCCCAGACCGACACGGGCAAGACGAGCTCCGTCCTGCGCCTGCTGATGCACCACAGCTGGGGCTTCCTGTCCGACGACATGGCGATCGTGGGCCCGGACGGGATGGTCCACTCCTATCCCAAGCCGATGACCCTCTCGTCGCACACGATGACCGCGGTCAATGAGCGGAGACTGCCGATGGCCGACCGGATCATGCTCGCGGTGCGCAGCCGGGTGCATTCCAAGCAGGGCCGGTCGATCGGCCACTCGCTCGGCCGGACGAACGTGCCGATCGTCACGATCAACGCCTGGGTCCAGCTGCTGATCCCGCCGCCGAAGTACCACGTGACCTCGCTGGTCGACTGCGAGATGTCCGATGCGGCGCCGATCGACAGCGTGATCCTGATGGAGCGGGGCGACCCGCTCTGCGAGGAGACGACGATCGCCGACACGCTCGACGAGCTCCTGGCGAACACCGAGGACGCCTACACGTTCCCGCCGTTCCACTCGTTCGCCCCCGAGATCAGCGTGGATGGGCTGGACCACGACACGCTCCTGGCCCGGGAGCGGGCGGTCCTCGCGAGCGCGATCGCCCATGCCTGGCGGATCCGCCTGCGGGTCTCGGGGCACGGCTGGTCGGACGCGATCCCGTCGCTCGTGGACCACCACAACATCGCCCTGAGCGAGCCCCAGCCCGCGCCCGAAGCCAAGCCCGAGCTCGCGCCGGTCGCCGAGGGCGTGCGCTAGTCGGTCGGCTCGAATCGCCGGGGCAGGGGAGTCGCCCTGGGCCCCGACCTCGGGTCCCAGCGGTGAAAATCGACACGTTTGTGTCCGGCAGGTCAGCGCCGCTTCCCCGTTGTCAGCAGTCGAAGGCGAACCAGCAGATGGCGTTGCGGAGCCGTTGGTCGTCGAGGACGAGCTCGCGGACGGCCGTGGGGAGCTGGGCGCGCTGCCAGCGGCACTCTGCGCGGCCGGCCTCCGCGCGATCCGCAGCGCTCGCCGCCGCCCAGACGGCCTTGATGGCGTAGGCGGCTGCGCCCAGCTCGTGGGCCGCCACATGGCCGACGGCAGCGGCCTGGGCCGCGGCGTAGGCGGCATTTCGGGCGGCGCCCGTCAGGTCTCGGCCGGCGCCGTTGGCATGGCCGGCCGCGGTGCGGGCCTCAGACCACGAAATCTCGCCTCGTGCCCAGGCACGCCCGAGCTCGATCGCCTGGCGTGGACGATGGTCCTTCGGCCGAGCCGCCTCGAAATGCTGCAGCACGTGCTCAGCGCAGTCAGCCGCCCAGACCGCCAGGAGGCGATGGTCGGCGTCCTCGAGGGTGCCGCCCCGACGCACGGTGATGAACCGCCGATCGCGGACCGTGGGCAGGATCATGTGTTGTAGTTTGCAACGACGATCCTGATGTCGCGATGTTGACCGTTCCCGAGGCGGCCAGGCGAGCGCGCCGTAATCCCGAGACGATTCGCCGCTGGATTCGGGAAGGAAAGCTGCGCGCGACGAGAGGCCTTGTCCTGAAGGGCGGTAGGGGCGGGCAGATCTAACTTCCGATAAGGTAAGTTATGTCGTATTGAACTGCGGGCGACCGACGCAATGAATCAATCGCCGCCTAAGTACCTCTCGCGATTCTCTGCGGCTCGACGGAGCGCTCCAGCCGGGCGCTCGATGCGACTCATGAAAAAGTCCCGCGTGGGTCCATCCTCGAAGTACACGTAGCAACCGCGAAGGCCGCGCGTCAGCAGGACGCGGTACGTGCTCTTAACGAAGTCCATAAACTCTTGGTCTGTTACCCCGCGGCTGACCACTCGATCGTTGGACTCGTCGACCTTGCCGACCCAGCCACCCTCGAGCGGTCGGTAGACGAGGTCGGGGCCAAAAATCACGCCCACATAGTCGAACTCGAAGCCTTGAGCCGTGTACACGCACCCGACCTGGTTGATCCCGTTCGGATCGCTCGCCCAGAAGTCAGATTTCGGGATCCCGGCGGCCAGGCGGCGGGCCTCGGCCTTGGCATTCCAGGGCATCGACCACTCCCCCACTTTGACGTCCGGAACGAGTTCCCCGTCCTCGTCCGGGTCGGACCATGGCCAGCAAAACCCCGCCACGAGCCGCGCGGTAGCACCTTCGGCAGCTCGGGAACGTATCCTGCGCTCCAACTCACCGACGGTCCCAACGATTTCGAAATCGAAGTCGTCGTCAGCCGGCCAAAGCACCTGCGGCGTGCGGCCCAACTCAAGGGTGTTGTCGACCCACTGGATAAACGCCTCGGAGCCATTCGATCGAAACTGTGCGGTGAGCTCGAACTCGCGGATCTCGACGGCGCGCTTAGCCGCTGCTTCGCGAATCAAGTCGGTGCTGCCCACCTCGCCCGGCCGGACGACTTGGAGGTCATCGATAAAGAAGACTGAGACGCGACTCGAGTCGAGGATGTCGTCGATCTGGGCCTTGCCGGTCCTGGCCTTCGCCGGCGTGAAGCGGCTCGTGCTGATCGTTCTGATCCGGTGAGCCTCGTCCATGATCGCAACGTCGAGTTTCTCTTCGATGCTTGCTGAATCACGGAAGTACTTGAACATCGCTGAAGCGCGACCCCCGACGATCTTCCGAAGGTTCTCTGTGAACGCCTTCGATCCAGTGAGATGAAGCGTCCGGAGCCCGAGCGCTGAGAGCTCAGCGACCAGGTTGACGGCGATGACCGACTTCCCCGTCCCCGGTCCGCCCTGGACAAGGAATACGACCGACTCCTTGTTCTGGCCGGCCCCGCGAACGGAATCCATGACGGCGTTGAAGGCAACTTGCTGCTCGTCGAGCAGCGTGAAGACCGGCTCGTTTCGGATCACTCGCGCGACATGGTCGAGCAGGCGCTTGTGCGGCCGAAACACAGTCGCCGCGACGCGTTCAAGAATGTCGCCTTCGTCGGGCCCAATCAGCCTGGCGGCGAGGTAGCCCGCGAACGCGTCGACGTGATCCCCGGTGAAGGCCGGGTTCGTCGCGTTCAACGTGGCGAACTCCGGCCGGTTCAAGGGAGAGCTGGTGTCGAACCTCGCGTTGTGGAGGTACGCGCAACCGTCGAGCGCGATGCCGCCATCCGAGAAAGCAGGGTGGGTGTCGAGGAGATACCGCTGGTACTGGGCGACCTGGCGCGAAGGATGGAGGTGGTCGACCTCGTGTCCGCCGCCGAATGCAACCGTCACGCAGTCGGTGATGTTCGACCGGCCAACGGTGGTCCACTGCTTGAGCTCGACGATCACCGCCGCGTCGCCGGTCGTCGGATTCGATCCCGTGATGAGCACGTCGAGGCGCTTCGATGAGAGCGGAAGCTTCAGCTCCACGAGGATTCCCTGGTCCGTCAGGTCGGCGAGCCTCAGGACATTGCCCATGGCCGCGAGCGAGTTCTGCCACGACACGACTTCGGATGGCGCGGGCTTGTGCCGGAACTCCTCGAAGAAGCGCTCTGCAAGCTTGCTCGCCAGTCGAGCCTGCCCGGCGTCCGCGATGAACTGCTGCGTTGAGCCCTGGTAGAGGTGCATTGCGCCTATCCGATGACGGCCAAGAACGGTGAGGGTTCAGGTCGAGTGCGATTGTGCCTCGTCATGCGCCAGTCGCGCCTGACCTTCCTTCCGCACACCGCTACGGACTCCCAACGTCTTGCCAGGCGCGGATCCAATCGCCGGCGATAAGACGCTGGGCGTCTCCGAGGAGCGTGGACCCGCCGCACACGGAGCGACGCAGATAATTCTCGAGCCCGTCTTTGGCGTCGGCGGCCACGCTCGTGCCGTCCGGAAGCACGATGGCTCTCGGTTCGGGCCAGAGATTGGCGGGGTCTCGCGGTGCACCGCCAATCTCGAGCGGCACGAGATGATCCTCCTCGTAGTCTGCGAGGTTTTGGTCCGCATAGCCATATTCGCGGATCTGGACGACCTTCAGTGCGTTTGTGTAGGCACTAGGTGGTCGAACCGTGGCTGCCCAGCCACTCTTGCAGATCGTCGTGCTGATGTTCGCCTGCGTCACGTTCGGATTGATCGAGCCAGGGGTTCGCGCTGGGTCGGGCAATCCGACGAGTGAGCGAGCGGCGACCGGACTCCCCAAAGCGCTTGGGGCCGGGCCCGCGGTCGGTAGAGCCGCTCGCGGTCCCGGCAGCCACCAAGCCACAGCTGCGACGAGGAGCGCTCCCGCAGCAAACGCCGCGAGCCCAATGATCGCAACCCGCCTGGTCGCCGCTACGGCAGCGACTCGCAGGCGATTCCGTCATGGTCGGCGTCAAGGCGATACGGATCGTTGGTCGGTGATCCGCCGGTGCCCTTGAAGAAGCTCTGCGCATGAGCGTGCGTGTCGAAGTCAGGACAGTTGACGTCGGAGTGCCCATCCCATCCGGGCGGCTTGTAGAACGACGCTGCCTTAGCCGTTGGCTTCGGCATCGGTCTGGCGGTCGCTCGTGGCTTGGCCGTCGGCTTGGCCGTCGGCTTGGCAGACGAGCTTGCGACCGGATTCACGGTCGGAGGAGCGCTGTCCGACGGGCCTCTCGCGAGTGGCGTCGGGTTCGCACCGACGAACGCCGGAGCTTGAACCTGGCTCGGCACGCTCGAACCGCAGCCAACAAGCACTACGGCCAAAGCGAAACCCGCAAGAGTTCGAGCGATTGCAGACATGACTGATGTGCCCCCCTCTCAGCAGGTTGTCAGCGTAGCCTCTCATCTGACGGAAGATCCAGTGGAATCGCAGACGATGGGAGGACGAGTTGGCGTCGCGAGACCGGTTCAACGTGTTTATCGAGCGCCACGAGGTCGCGTGGGAGCTGGCCATGGGTGCGCTCGCCCTGGCGTGGGTCGGGATTGGCTTCCTCATCGACGAGATCGGTGGCGGCGTCCGGCCCGACCTCGAAGTCGCGGAGGCAGCCCTGACCCTCATTTTCGTCGCGGAATTCGGATCCCGACTCTTGGCTGCGCACGACCGAAGGGCCTACCTCCGTGGACATTGGATCGACGCGCTGGCTCTGGCCCCTCCGATTCGTGCCCTACGAGTCCTTCGGCTTCTCCGGCTGCTGAGACTCGTCCGCGCCTTTGCCGGCTTCTATCGCGCAGCGATGCACGTCCAGGGTCTCGCCCGTCATCGGGGATTCGCGTGGCTCATCGTCGCCTGGCTTTCGGTCATGGTCGTGTGCTCGGCGTTCGTCTACCAGGCTGAGAATGGGATCAACAAACTCTTCTCGTCGCCGTTCGACGCGCTCTGGTGGGGTGTCTCGACATTGACGACTGTCGGATACGGCGACACCTATCCAGTCACGCCAGAGGGCCGGCTCGGCGCGATGGTGCTGATGCTCCTTGGCATCGGTCTCTTTTCGGCGATCACGGCGACGATCACGAGCTACTTCATCAGCCAGGAGACTCCGTCGCGCGACGCCGTGGACCGGGTCGTCGAGCGGCTCCAGCGGCTCGCCGACCTCCGTCGCGAGGGATCGCTCACCGAAGATGAGTTCGCCGAAGCGAAGGGCCGCGCGATTCGCCGGTGAGGCTCTTGCCTCGGGCTCCCAGCGACCTGGCAATCGCCGTCAGGCGTAGCCGCGGTGCAGGCTGAACACGAATGGGAGACGGTTGATCATCATCAGCCCAAGCGGGATGCCGATGATCGTCAGCAGGAAGAAGTAGGCACCCACCATCCAAAAGAAGGACGCCCACCAGCCAACGAAGATGAACCAAGCAGAACGCACGAGAAGCCCTGATTGCGGTGTGGACAGCTTGGTGTAGCGCGTGATCCCGGCAGTATCGGTAACGGCGAGGAAGTGCTTTCGACGAGGTCGGAGGGTCAGAGCGGTCGGGATCCGATTGACCAACCAAAACGTCAGCGGCAATCCGACGATCACGATGGCGGCCACCCAGGCGACGGTCATCAGGATCGCGGTCAGCCACCACCCGACGAGCAGGTACCAGAGCGCCCGGAAAACGACGTTCGGACCACTGCTCGTCTCGAGAATGACGGGTGGATTAGCCATGTCGCCCCCCCTTTCTATCCGCTCAAGCGCAGGATGGACGAACGAGAAGATCTGGCGCATCACCCTATAGTCATTCCGCCGACCTCAGCCCGCCGGCCGTAGGCTAGACGTCCCGAGTGCCGATCTTGGGTACGAGTCAGGGATGAGGCTGATGATCCAGCGCATGGTCAGCACACGGTCGTTCGCAGGACGATGCCGTGACGCCATCGCGGGCACTCTGGTGCTGGTGCTGACCCTCGCCGCATGCTCACCGGCGCCCGTGCCACCGGCCATCTCGAGCGCGCCCATCTCGAGTAGCGGACCGTCGGGCGGCCCATCCGCCGCGCCGCCGCGCTCTGTCGCTTCGCCGTCGGGTCCTGGTCCCGTGGTCGACCTGCCGGCCGGCATGCAGTTCGACTCCAGCAGCATCTTGCCGGCAGGGACGACCTGGAGTGACGCGGCATCGCGCACCGTCGCAGGCAGGGTCACCACGGTCGCAATCGGCACGCGCACGTCGTCGAGCAATGTGGCGGTCCCCCACGCTGCCGTGCGATTGGATGACGGCAGCTGGAACGACGTGGTCATCGATAGCAGCAGCGGCGCCCTCTGGGCTGCCGGTCAATCGCAGCGGCATGCGGCCGAATGGCGTAGCTGCCGGCCACCAGGGTTTTGTTGCCATCGGAAACGGTTCCTACTGGGATCGCAACTTCGCGCGCGGTACCAGCATCGGCATGATCTGGTTCTCGCCCGATGGCCTGAAGTGGCAGCGCGCGCAGGACCCTCGAGCGGTCCTCGGCTCGAACACCTCCCTGCTGCTGCGAAGCGTCGTTGCCACGGGGGATGGCTACATGGCCGTCGGCAGCTCCACGGACATCGCCCTGAGGCGAGTCGAGACGCAGGTCGTCCTGACGTCTGCGGATGGCATGACCTGGCACAAGGCAGCATCCATTGCTTCGCGCTGGTCGCTGGCCGCGGGGCAGCTCGTCGCCAATGGGGCTGGCTGGCTCTTGTCGGGCGCGGAGTTCGCATGCACCGTCGACGGCGGCGATCATGTGACATTCAGCCTGGGCGCCCAGCAGCGTCTCTGGTCTGGCAACGCGGCTGGCTCGGCGTGGAGCGCCGTCCCGCTCGAGCCGAAGGTGATCGTCTCGAAGGAGCCGGCGCCGACCAGCGCGAAGCAGTGCCCGAAGCCCGGAACCACCGAGTTCCTGACCGAAGTCTCCGACCGCTTCACGACCACCGGCTCGTTCGTCGGCGTCGCGGGAGGCCGCGCCGTGCTCGTGTCGGGCGACGGCGACCAGGCTGCCGTTTCGAGCGATCTCCAACACTGGACCGTCGCTGCCCTGCCGGGCGCGCAGCCGACGGATGCAGTTCAGGGGTCTGCCGCCGGCGTTCACTCCCGCCTGGTCGTACCCGATGGTGATGGGATCGCGCTCCTGTCCTACGAGGCTCCGCGAGACGTCACGGGTGATCACGCCCTGCCGGCGGGGCTCGCCGCGCTCGGCTGGCAGACCACCGACGGCACGGCCTGGACGAGGCTCGCGAGCGCGTCACCCTTCGTGGGACAGGGACACCCGAGCGCCTCGATCACTGACGACGGCAAGGTGCTGCTCGTGTCTGGCGAAGCGCCGAGCGCCGGCTCAGACCGAGCCGCCTATTCCCTCGGCGTGAGCGCAGCGGGCCAGATGCGGCCCTGGGGATCCTGCACGCCTGCTGCTCGCGCCGCGTGCTCCTTCGTCGATACGCTCGCCCTGACCGGTCACGATCTGGACCTGTCCGGGATCGACCTGTCCGGCGCGCAGATCGGCAGCACCGCGAGCCTGGCCGGCGACAACCTGACCGGCGCGGATCTGCGCATGGCCGGCCTGTACGCGCCCATGACCGGGACTGACTTCTCGAAGGCCAACGCCCGCGGCGCCCGGTTCGGCGGAGACCTGACCGGAGCCGACTTCAGCGATGCGGACCTGACCGGAGCCTCGGTCGTCGGCAGCTTCGGCGCCTCGATGTTCCGCACGGCGGCGCTCGCCGGGATCACGATCCGGGCCGATGACAGCGCGGCCCTGTCGAAGGCTGACTTCTCGGACCTCGACCTGACCGCCGCCTCCTTCGGTTCGAATGTTCTTGAACCCGGGAACTTCACCGGCGCCAACTTCGATGGAGCGAACCTGACCAACGCCCGTTTCATGGACGTGGATCTGACCGGCGCTACCTTCGCGCACGCGAATATGACCGGGCTGTACTTCCTGACCGGCGTGATCTGCCCGAACGGCAAGCCACCCACGGCCGGCGTCTACGGACCGGCGGCCTGCGGCCTCAGGTAGACGATCCCCCCGAGAGGCCGGCCGGCAGGACTCAGGCCCGCGCCGTCGCACGCCGGACCACCCTTAAGGACCCGAAGTAGCGCGATGCGGCTCGGTATATCCGCGGGATATCCTGCCCAACGGAGCACGGAATCGGAGGAGCATCCAGCCCTCAGGCGGAGGTCGAGAGGTCCGGGAGATCCGCCGGTAGAATCGCTCGGTGGAGGCTCAGCGATTCCAATGCGTGCCTGGTGTGCGACCGAACGGTGGGATACGGGTTGAGCTGCCGTTCGATCCCGCCGTCGCCTGGGAGGACCGGGACGCGTATCACGTCGTCGGGACCATCGGCGGCAATCGGTTCCGCGGTGAGCTCAAGCCCGGATCGCCGTGGGCGATCGAGCTCGGCCCGACGTGGTGCGAGGAGCCAGGCTTCGGGCCAGGCGACGAGGTCCCGGTCGAGATCGCCCTCGAGGGCCCGCAGACCTCGAACATGGGTGCCGACGTTGCCGATGCCTTTCGGGACGAGCCCGAGGCAGCTCGGTTCTTCGACTCGATGCCCACGTTCTACCGCAACAACGTCGCTCGCTCGATCGCCGCTGCGAAGCGGCCCGAGACTCGCGCCAGGCGGATCGGCGATGCGGTCGCTCTGGCCAAGGCCAGGCAGCGCGAGCCCTGACGCTCCCCTACCCCGCCTCGAACGCCAGCGCGAAGTCCTCTGACGGCCCGGAGTGACCGGCCGACTCCTCCGCCGTATGGGTGCGGGCGAACGCGAGATGGGCCGCCTCGTGGCGAACGACGTCCCGGAGCTCCGCCAGGGGCGTCCAGTTGGCGTAGATCCAGATCAGCGTTGGGTAGTCGGTGGTGTAGGAGCCCTTGAAGCCGTAGCGCAGCCCGTACGCCGGGGGCGGCTCCACGGTGTCCACGAAGACGATCGAGGCTTCGGGCACATCGAGCTGCCGGCAAGCCTGGGTCAGCGCGGCCACGCCCGCTTCGACGTACGCGGGATCCGGATGCGCTGCCCGAACCCTGTCGGATTGGACGTGCACGCCGAGGCGCTCGTACCGGTCGAACTCAGGAAAGGCTTCCCGGCCGATCGTGAGCGTGCCGTCGCCCGATCCGTGGGGCATCTCGGCAACCGCGACCCGTGGTTCCATGCCCTGGATTATCGGATAGCGGACGGGCAAAGCCGATGCTCGCCTCAGCGACGCTCTCGGTTGTCAACCCAATCAGGAATCACGTCTAGAACAGGACGTTCGCCATGGTCTTCTCGGCCTCGCTTACCGGGAGCACCGGCGTCCGCAGGCTGTCGAGCGAGACCCATAGCTCGCCCTTCTCCACCAGCGTGACTCGGACAACCTGGCCCGGCAACAGGTCGTTCGACCAGTCGCCGCTACCCGCTGTGCGGGCCTTGAGGAAGGGCTCGTCCGGTGCGACGCTCTTGGGCGCGCCCGCGGCCAGGTCGGCGTCGTTGCGGATATGGACGACCCCGGAGCCCAGGCCATGCATGATCGGGATCTGTCGGATCACCACCCCACGGCGCCCCACGAACTGCTCCGGCGTGGTGGGGTCCTCCTTCGTGAGGACCACCTTTCCCCACTCCTCGAATGCGCCCTTGACCGTCTCCTGGAAGGCTGCACCCGCTTCCAGGGCCGCCTCGTCGGACCAGCGTCCCTGGTCGACGAGCGGAATGACCGGCCGAAGCCGAGCTCGCAGGCCGACCCGCCCCTCGTCATCCTCCTTGCCATCAGCCCCGAAGAGCTTGACGAGATACGGCTTCAGGGACTGGTCCATCAGGCCCCAGCGGGCGCCCCCCGCGGCTTTCTCGAGCTCCTTGCGCCGTGGCTCATCGGACTCGACCGCCAGGAGGGCGTGCGCCACCGCCAGCTGGGCCATCTGCTCCTGGACTTCGATTGCGGCGGCGAACGCATCGTCGCGGTATTCGCCCCCGCCCAGTCCGGCGATCCCCTCCTTTCCTGTCTGGTACAGCGAGGCCGCCTTCTTGAGCAGCACCCAGTTGATCGCGAGTGCCGCGGAGACCGGGCCGCTCCAGCCGGCGACCCCTTCCAGCATCGGGACCGACCGGCCGGCGGTGCCCGCGATCGCGACGACGTTCGTGACCGTCTCGACGGCCGCCTCGCCCTTCTGTTCCGAGGTCGCCTCGGGGTCGAGCAGGACCGCCACGCCGTGGATCGCGCCCACGAGATAGAGGTGGCTGGCGATGCCGCCGACCCGATGAACCGTCAGATCGAGCATCTCCTCGGCCAACTTCGTGTTGCCGGCAACCTTCGCGATGCTGTAGGTGGCGTAGCCGTAGTACGCGACGCTCGCCGAAGCGAACTGGAGCATGACCTTGCTGATCTGGGCTGCCCCACCGACGTTACCGAAGAAGTGGCTGTGACTTGCGAAGAGCTCCGCGCGCTTCTTCGGATCGGCGATCGACATGATGGCGAGCGCGGCGTCCAGGCCGCCCTTAACGAAGGCCATCCCCGTCACGAAGCTGCTCGACGACTGCTGGAACGCACGCGGTTCGGGCGCCTCGGCAAAGATGTCGTCCTGCTTGAAGAGCCTGGTGAGGTAGTCCTCCATGCGCTGGTCGAAGAGCTGCTTGGCCTGCCCCGCAGCATGGTCGATGGTCTCGCCGTAGTGCTCGGACATCTTGTGGCTGGACTCGATCAGCTCAAGATTGAGGTCGATCGCCTGGCGCAGCAGCGACTCGGTCTCCTCCTCCTCGCCGTGTGGCGTCGACGCGAGGCGGCCGGGCCGCAGATGCTCGTGGGCCATCCCGACGTCGATCGCCGCCGTCACCTCCTCGCGGGCCGAGCGCGCCGTCAGGTCGGCGAGCCCCTTCGCGTATGCGGTTGCCCAGCGCGCGCCATCTCCCGTGCCTGCGGCCGCAAGCAGCGGGCGGGTCTGGGCGTCGGCCCTGGCGATGCGCCGGCGGGCGGCGCTGCCCTCGACCGGCGCCCGGCCGCCGCGTCCGTCCGGTTCGTTGGCGAGGGCGATCCGGTACCACTCCCAGAGCAGCGCGATGTCGCCGGGCTCGTGGATGCTCTTCTTGATATCCGTGTAGTAGCCGGGCGCCGAGATCTGCTCGCCGCCTGGCCCCACGTCCTGGGCCAGCCCGATGTCCAGGTTCCGGGTGGACAGCGTGTGGGCGATCGCCTCCAGCATCTCGGCAGGACGGTCCGCGACGGCCGGGGCGGACGTGCGGGAGCGGCGGGACCGGCCGGACGGGGCGCGCTGAACGGTGGCGTCGTCCCGGGACTGGGGCGCGAGCAACGACGTCGTCGCCCGGTTCCCCGCGTGGCGCTGTACCCGCAGGAGGACGGCCGGGCTGAGGCCGGCGGTAACGTGTGAGGTCCCCGTCCCGGGCTCGGGGCGCAGCCCGTCGGCGTGAAATCGGCCGCCCCAGGAGCCTATCGCGCCAGGCTGCAACGGAACGACCGATGCGTCGGCCTCGCCCGCCCGGCGCGCGCCCGCGGCCCGCTCGTCGCCAATGCTCGCGGGACTCTCTGGTTCCACATGCCGGGCCGAACTGCTCATCGGCAAGCTGCTCCTTGCGCCGACCCTAACAGATCACGCCAGGGCTGACCATGCGGGCCCACGGCCTCGTCGGCACGGACTCGGGCTCCGCAGTGGCGCCCTGCCTGACCGACCGGTCCGAGATGGCCGGTGGCCGTCTGCTGGGCTCAGGCTGGGACGCCGGTCTCTGCTTCGGGTGCGACCTCGTGCTCGACGGGCGCGTTGGTTGCCCGCTCGAGTGCACGGGTCATGTAGTCGAAGAGCGGGGCGAGCTGGCCCAGCACCTGGCCGCCCTCGCCGTAGATCGACAGGTTCGTGCCCTGGAGCACCTTCGAGGCCGAATCGACCATCCGCGGCGCCTGCTCGAGCGGCAGGATCGCCAGGCGCATGTCCTGCTGGGCGCGGGCCAGCAGCAGGTCGCGTTCCACTTCGAGTGCCTTCACCTGATTCTGGAGCCGGAGCAGCGTGAGCTCTTCCGCCAGGATCCCTCGCTCCGTCTCCAGGTGCAGCAGGCGGGACGAGGACGTAGATCGTGCCGGGACGCAGGAAGACCGTGACCGCCGATCCGCGGTTCTCGAGGACCCCCCGTCGTCCGACCAGCAGATACTCGTTTGGACCGGCTCGAACGATCGCCACGTTGGTATCCCCTCACGCGTCTGGCTAGCGCGATCAGACCACCCGCGGGCAGGGGCTCCTATGGGACGAAGTACTAGCCGCCCGGAGCAGGCCCGAGCCGCTTCAGGCTCCATTCGAACTTGAGTGCATGCGTGTCCGTCTTGAAGGAGTAGCAGCTGCCGGTGATCGTCGTAGCGGTCACGTCGATCTGCCAGGTGGTGTGCGAGCAGTCGTTGCCGCCCGCTCCCCCGTCGCCCGACGCGCTCTGCGGAACGTCGAAGTACGAAGGCGGACCGGCGACGTCGCCGTAGTCCGCGCAGTCCACCTTGGGCGTCAGCCAGGACGAGATGCCCCAGTAGGTGTAGTGACCCAGCCCGTCGGGCACGAGCTGGAACATCTCGTCGAAGATGGCGCTCGCGGGATCGTTGCGGCCACCCGCGAGGGCGTCACCGGCCTTGGTCGCTGAACAGCCCGTTTGCTCGTGCGAGTCCCAGGTCCAGTGAATCTCGCCGTGGGGGTAGTAGGCAATGCAGCTGTCGGGCAGCCCGACGTCACAGGGCTGAACCTGGTCGTCGGCCGGGACCTGCTCCCAGGCCCCGCTGAACGTCGACGTGCCCGTGCCATGGTGGTCGGGCAGGTTCCAGGTCTCGGTGCCGGTCATCGTGCCCGTCCAGCCCGCACAACCCTTGGTGCCCGCGATGACCTTGGGCGCGTCGGCAACCGTCAGGGTGTCGGTCAGGCTGCTGTTGCTGACGACCAGGATCAGCTGGCCTACGTCCTGGTCGGCGATGTCCCGGCAGAACGATGGTTTGGCCTGGGCCGACCAGTCCTCCGGCTGCTTCCAGGTCTCGTCGATGTTGCGGATCCCCCAGACATGTGCGCCGGCAACATTGGCCAGGGTGTTGTCGAAGGTGATGTCCCGGGTCGAGGCCGGGAAGACGTACTCGAAGTAGGCCGACGACATCGGCGGCAGGCTGACGTTGAGGCTGTCTTCCTTGCCGCCGTCGAGGGTCTTGACCGTGTTCCGGTCCTTGGGCACCAGGCCGCCGGGGAACGTGTCATCGGGCGTCTTGTACCTGGGCTGGACGGGATCCTTGTTCCAATTCCGGACGGCGAACGCGGCAAAATGGGCATCGAATGAGAAGGCGGAATCGACTGCGTTCACCCCCTGGACGCCGTCGGCACCGGCGGCCTCCCAGATCGACTGGACCACCTCTGGACCTGCCTCCATCGCCGCGAACTGGAAGTACAGCCAGGAGGCGTAGGAGTTCGAGTTGCGGTCACCCGGCCGGGTGAGCGTCTCGTCGAGCCCATCGAAGAAGCCGCTCAGCCAGGCATACGCATAGGTCGGCGTGAGCCCGAGCTTCTTCATCACCCGGTACGCCACCCAGGTCGCCGTGCTCTCCTTCAGCCACGACGTCTCGTGCCAGTCATAGGCGAACTGGCCGGCATGGGTCAGCTCATGGGCCACGGTGTCCACGAGCTGGTCGCCGGACGTCGCCGCATCGATCACCAGGTAGCCGGACGCCGAGTTGCCGTGATATTCCGGGGCCGTCTGCGCATAGCCGTAGTTGGCACTGCCGAAGGCACAGCTGGGCAGATCCGGGTTGACGATGCAGGCCGGCCGGCGTGGATCGAGATCGGAGGAATCGACGAAGTAGAAGTCGATCGCGCCATCCGGATTGATTGATGCCGTCGGCTTGCCGGGCTGGTCAGCCTCGGGGTAGGTGAAGAAGTCGGGCATCGCCGCCCAGACCCTCGCGACGTCCGTGGCATGCTGGCCAAGCTGGCTTGCAGCGTCCGGCGAATCCTTGACCCACACCCGGGCGGCTCCGCCGGCGGCCGGGAGGCTCTTCCAGACGGGCGTCGTGTCGGCGACGGTCCGGGCATCCACGCCGGCCTTGACCGGCGGCACGTTGTAGATGCTGACGGGATCGTTGGGCCGGGCGCGGAACGGCGCGAGCTTTGCCAGGACGTCCGCGCTGAGCTTCGGTTCTCGTGCGTCGATCTCGAGGAACAGGTCCTCGGCCGCATGGAGGTCAGGCACCGGGCTGTCGAACTGGGCCGGCAGTCCGGGCGAGTTGTAGAGCGCCAGTGCCCGATCCAGGAGGGACTGCTCGTAGGTGATCGCGCCGCTGCCGAGCGCCGTTGCGATCAGTGCCTCGCTCGTCGAGATCGGCGGAATCTGGCTCGGACCCGGGCCTTGATTCGTCGCCACGGGCTCGGCCGAAGTGGCCGACGACTGCGACGGAGCCGTCGTGGGCGACGGAGCCGGTGAGCAATTGGCCAGGATCAGGCAGGTCGCCAGGACGGAGGCGAAGCGTCGCAGCGGTGCTCGGACGTCGATCCTTTCCGGGCCAGGTGCCCGCTCGAGGGGCCGAGTATACCGACGTGCCCGGGTGCCTCGCGGCTAGGTCTTGTCTGTCACCAACCGGGGAAACGCGGGCCGAGCAGCCGACATGCGGGATGCTCCTCGAAGGCGTCCGTCGTTTCTCGCGCCCAGCCCGGGAGCTCGCGCCACATCACCCAGGCTCGGTTGGCCACGCTGCTCGTCTGGGCAACCTCCTCGACGACGTCGATGACGTCCGGAGCGACGCGCCACCAAGCAGGAATGGCGCTCGCCCCCAACCTAGCGCCCAGCAGCACGCCGGCGACGACTGCGGCCGCCGTGCCACCCTCGGCGATTGCTCGGGTGATCCCCTCGATCAGCTCGGTCTCCTGGAGCCCGCAGTCGAGCCCGACTCGGAGGGCGCCTGCCGCGTCCGTCGCTGGTGCCTCACGATCATCGAGGGAGGCCAGGAGTCGATGGCTATGCGGCCAGGTGGCGCACTCCTGGATGGCTGCCTCACGTGCTGAGGCCGGGTCCTCGCCGGCCAGGAGGCCAGAGACGACTCGAGCGAGCACGCCGCCGGAGAGATACCCGTCCGCCCCGCCGTGGGTGTACGAGGCGGCCACGGCGCCCGCGAGGAACGCTCGTTCGCGCTCGACGACGGTCCCGGTGAGTCCGACCCGAACGAGCGCGCCCCGGCCGTCGCTGCGGTTCGGGCGGTCCTTCACGTCTCGCTTGAGCGCCAATTCCGACCCGATGTCGCGCGTTGACTTGAGCGCCGCGAGCGTGCCGGCGAAGCCCGGCACGGTGCGATGGAGCGAATGCCGGCGTACGACCCAGCCGTCCGGCCAGCTCGCGCTGTCATTGACAAACGAAAACGGTCCATCCGAGCCCTGGGTCCACGCCCAGCGTTGCAAGCCGTGCTGGATCACGGCCCACGCCGGCCCGATGCCCTTGGCCGTGAATCGGAGATCCATGCGGATGATCGACTCGGCGGTGAAGAGCCCAAGTTGGGTCGCGCCTCCCGTGACCAGGGTTCCCGGCTGCGGGGCTACCGCCAGGTCAGCGCCGCCGTCGCGAAGGCCCCTGGGCGCCCCGAGCCCGTCGGCAAGCGCTGCCCCGATGAACGCGCCTCGAATGCGGTCGTCCGCCAGCCACTCGTCCGCGGCGACCGGCGTCGGGTATTGGATCGCCGACGTCCGGTCCGGCGGAAGGCGAGCACAGAGCGGACAGCCCACCAACTGGCCGGGACCTGCAGATTCCGGAGCGTTCGTGACCAGGGCGACAGATGTGCTCATGCCGCGAGGATACCAAGACGGAACGGGATATCCGCTAGATATCCTGGCCCAGCGTCGCCTTTGCGGAGGGCGAGCCCCTCCGATCGATCGGGACGGCGCGCCCCTAGTTGCGGATCTGGCGCTGGCTGACGCCTTGGGGGTCTAAGCCAGCGCATCCTCTGGCCGCACCCCCAGCCCCGCCGCGAGGAGTGCCCGGTCCACAGTCGCGAGGCGACCACCACGCTCCTGGGCGACGGCCGCGTAGGCCGCGGCATGGAAGGTGAGCCCCCGCTCGCTCGCCAGGCGAGCGGCCGTCGTCCGCTCGGGGCCGCTGAGCGTCACCGGCTGACAGATCTCGGTCAGCGCGTCCAGCACCGCGGCGATCGCTTTGGGTCCGGCACCAACTGACCGAACGAGGACGTCACCGATCTCGTAGATGGTGAGGTCGAGGACGACGAGATCGATCTGCCGCCTGGCGAATGCCTCGACGATCGCCCGGGCCGGCGCAACCGCCCCCTCACCCGCGGCGTGGAACCACTTGAGGACGACGCTGGCGTCAACGACGACGAGCGGCCGCGTCACGTGCGTCCCGGCTGGCCCGGATGAGTTTCCCACTCTCGAATGCCCCGAGGCCCGCGATTGCCGCCCGACCTCGCCCGACCGCTGCCCGGATCGCGACCGGATCTGGCGCGGCGAGGGCGTCCCGGGCCGCGGTCCGGAGAAACGCGCTGCGCGTGGTCCCTCGGCGACCAACTGCCGCGTCGATCGCCTCGAGCAGCTCGTCGGGGATCGACACCAGGACTTTGACCATGTCGTCGAGTATATCCCCAAGATATCCTCCTCACCGGCCCACAGAAACAGGTCAGCGCCCGGCCGGCACCCTCGAGATCCGAGCAGGATTCGAGAAGCCTCCGATCCCGCTGGCGGGGTAGATTCGCTGGCGATCCCCCGATCCGACGACGTTTCGACTGAAAGGACGTAGAGAGATGGCCGATACGAAAGCATCAACGAAGCGAGGCAGCTCGTCGAAGACATCCAGCAATCTCTGGAGCGACGAAGAGCGCGCTGCCGTACAGGAAAGCGCTCGAGAACGCAAGAAGGCGGCGAAGCTGAGCCCGGCGGAGGAGCAGGCCCAGGGCGAGGCGGACGTGCAGGCCAAGATTGCCGGGATGCCCGCGGACGATCGAGCGATGGCGGCGCGCATCCACAAGCTGGTCCTGGAAACCGTCCCGGGGCTCGCCCCCAAGACGTACTACGGGATGCCGGCGTACGCCCTGGACGGCAAGGTGATCTGCTTCTTCAAGCCCAAGTCGAAGTTCAAGGTGCGCTACTCGACCTTCGAATTCCAGGCCGATGCGGGGCTCGACGACGGGGATATGTGGCCCGTCTCGTTCGCGGTGGTCAAGCTGACCGCTGCGACTGAGAAGCGGATCGCCGATCTGGTGAAGAAGGGCGCCAGCCGAGGCTAGCGGCGGGCCGCCGGCGCCGAGGGCGTCATCGCGGGAAGCGCCAGCGCGTCGCGCCACCGGGTTCGCCCGAGAGGACGCCGTACACGGTGACCGGCTCGACGACGTAGAGGTCCCAGGGCGGTGGGCCGGCGCTCGGGGCGCTGTAGTCGTACGTGAACGCGCCGTCCTCTACCTTGGCCGGCCAGCCTTGATCGGCGTAGCGCCGGGCGACTCGCTGGAGCGTCTCGTCGTCCGTCACCCGCTCCGCGACGCCCTCGATGACGAGGTCGATGCCGGTCAGCGACAGCGAGATGGCACAGCTGGAATTCTGGGCCAGGTTCCGGCTCTTCTGCGTCCCGGCACCGCTGACGAAGTACACCTTGCCGTCCACCCACAGCGCGCCGACGCCCGCGGCGTGCGGCCGGCCATCGGGACGGGTGGTCGCCAGGAACGGCGTCCGCTCCTTGGGTTCAGTCGATTCGAGCGCCTCGAGTGCCCGCGACCACGGAACTGGTGGCAGGTGATAGAGGTCGCCGAGGTTCTTCTGGTCCATCTGCTTGTCTCCAAGAGTGTCGGGCATTACCGCTCGGCGCCAGTCCGGCCGGCCCCTGACCGTGGCCCGGATCAGGGCATGAAGGTAGCGCGTCTCTCGGCTGCCCGCCTTGCGAGCCGAAGGTGCCGGTCGAGCCGGGTTGACACGACCATCATACAACCGTATGGTTGTACCAATGACTTCACCGTTCGACGCCGACCACGTGTTCGCCGCCCTCGCCGATGCGACCCGGCGCGACATCGTCCTGCGCGCTTTGAACGGTGACGAAGGGATCGCCGAGCTCGCCGGCCACTACCCGATGAGCTTCGCGGCAATCCAGAAGCACGTCGCCGTGCTCGAGCGAGCCGGCCTGATCAGCAAGGAGCGCACCGGCCGCAGGAAGATCGTGACCACGAACGTCGACGCCCTTCGCCTGGCGCGGGGCCTGCTCGACGAATACGAAGCGCTGTGGCGTGGCCGCATCGAGCGCATGACCGACCTCATCACCAGCAGCGAGGAGACCGACGCATGACCGTCACCGCCGTCCACAAGGATCCGCAGGCCCTGACCCTCAAGATCATCGCGGAGTTCGACGCGTCGCCCGAGCGCATCTGGCAGCTTTGGGCCGATCCGCGCCAGCTCGAGCGCTGGTGGGGTCCGCCGATGTACCCGGCCACGTTCACCACCCATGACCATGCCCTGGCGCCGGGCAGTCACGTCGAGTACCACATGACCGGGCCCACGGGCGACCAGCCGCGCGGGTTCTGGGACATCCTCGAGGCTGATCCACCGCACAGTCTCGTGTTCCTCGACGGCTTCGCCAACGCCGACGGCACTCCGAACAACGATTTCCCGCGCAACGAGGGCCACGTGTCGATTGAGCCGATCGCCGCCGGCCGCACGCGGATGTCCATCGAGAGCCACTTCCCGAGCAAGGCCGCGATGGAGCAGGTCCTGGCGATGGGCATGGAACCCGGCATCACCGAGGCCGTTGGCCAGATCGATGCGATCCTCTTGGAAGGAATCCCGGTGTGACCACGATGACCGAAGCGACAACCCACACCCTGGACATGCCGGGGGCCGTCCTCGCGTACGACATCCGGCCCGCTGCGCCCGGTTCCGTCGCGGCGCCGCCGCTGCTCCTCATCGGATCGCCGATGGGCGCCAGCGGGTTCGGCACGCTCGCGGGTCACTTCGCCGATCGCACCGTCGTGACCTACGACCCGCGCGGCGTCGACCGCAGCACGAAGGCCGATCCGGCCAGTCCGTCCACGCCAGTCCAGCATGCCGACGATCTCCACCGGTTGATCGCCGCGCTCGACGCGGGCCCAGTCGACCTCTTCGCGAGCAGTGGCGGGGCGGTGAACGCGCTGGCCCTCGTCGCCAAGCACGGGGAGCAGGTCCGAACGCTCGTCGCGCACGAGCCGCCGCTGGCCGGCATCCTGCCCGACCGCGATGGTGCCCTGGCCGCCTGCCGGGCGATCAGCGACTCCTATCAGCAGCGGGGGTTTGGGGCGGGGATGGCCCATTTCATCGCCGTCGTGAGCCACGTCGGCCCGATGGACGCCGAGTTCGCCGCCCAGCCAGGCCCGGATCCGGCCATGTTCGGCATGCCCACCCAGGACGACGGCAACCGCACGGACGCCTTGCTCGGGCAGAACATCCTCTCCTGTACGAGCTTCGAGCCCGACGTCCCGGCCCTGCGGGCCGCGTCGACCCGGATCGTGATCGGCGCCGGCGTGGAGTCCGAAGGCACGCTCGCCCACCGTGGCGCGGAGGTCATGGCCGAGCGCCTCGGCACGCCGGTCGCCACCTTCCCGAGTGGTCACGGCGGATTCCTCGGCAACGAGTACGGCCAGCCCGGCGATCCGGACGGCTTCGCCGCGAAGCTCCGCGAGGTGCTGTCGGACGGCTGAGAAGGCGAGACGGCGGCACCAGCCTTGGCGTTCGGGTTGTAGCCTCTGGGCATGCATCTCGAACCCGCCACCGCCTCACTGAACCTCCGCCGGCCTGCCGCGTTTGCCGTTGGACTCCTGTTCCTCGTCGCGGCCTGTGCCGGCACGTCCGCGACGGCGCAGGTACCCACGATCCAGCCCGCGGTATCCGAGCCGATTGCGAGCCCGGCGGCTGCGCTGACCACCCCCTTCAACGACGAGGTCCCCTCCCCTGGGCCATCCAGCGTGTCGGGGCTCGGCACCGGCCGGCCCGCCAACGTCAACCTGGTCCTGTCGGGCACGACCACGAACAGCGACGGTTCCTACTCCGCGAGCGGACCGGCGCGGCTGTGCGGCGACGCCGAGATCAACCTGACCGGCAACACCCGGGCCTTCAACTTCGAGTTCCCGTCCTCGGGCGACCACCAGATCGTCGACGTCACGTTCAGCGCCGATGACCTGGTCCCGGGGTCCACGACGTCTGCCTTCCACGTCGACGTCGCCGTGCACGCGATCGCCGGCGGCGAGCCACCCTCGACCATCATCGATACGGCCTCCGGGTCCGGCAACACGGGCAGCGCACAGCTCTCGGAGGCGGGCGGATCGACCACGCTGACGGTCCAGGGCTCGGGCGACCTCGGCCAGACGCTGACCCTGACCGCCACGTGTCTGCCGAAGGTCGTGACTCCGTGACCCGGTTCGTCGTGGACGCGAGCGCCGTCATCCATCTTGTCAGCAGCGGCATCAAGGTCTCACCCGAGCACAAGCTGGTTGCACCCACGCTGCTCCGATCCCAGGTGCTCTCCGCGCTCCACGAAGCGGTCCAGCGTGGCGAAATGCCCGCCGGCGTGGCCCGCGCCCATCGGGCCGAGATCGACAGGCTGCCGATCCGGCTCCTCGGTGACGGCGTGCTGCGGCGGCGGGCCTGGGAGGTGGCCGACCAGCTGGGCTGGGCCTCGACCTACAACGCCGAGTACGTCGCGCTCACGCAGCTCCAGGCCGATGCCTTCATCACGCAGGATCAGGACCTGGCGCGGAGCCTCGCCGGGATCGTGACGCTCGCCTCGGTCGACGACCTGCGCTAATGCCGCGGATCAGGTCCGGGCGCGCTCGTTTCGGGCGGCCGCTTCGGCGATCTTCGTGACTCGATCCGCCCTGGTCTCCGGACGGCGAGCCAGCGCGATCCAGGTGAGCTGCATCTTGCGGGCGGAAGGTGGAAAGGCCGCGAAGTTGGCAGCGGCCGGTGGGTTGGCATCCAGGGCCGTGGCGAGATCCTCGGGGACCTCCAGGCGCTCGGGACCGTCGAGGACCTCCCAGGAACCGCTCGCCTTCGCCTGTTCGATCGCGGCCAAACCGGCGGGACGCATCAGGCCGTCGCGGATCAACCGCTCGACGCGGGCCTTGTTCGTGGCCGCCCAGGCGCTGCGCGGCTTGCGCGGCGCGAAGTAGAGCTTGCCGAGCTCGTCGTCCACGCGGCCGCCGGTGCTGTCCACCCAGCCGAAGCAGAGCGCCTCCTCCACGGCCAGTGCGTAGTCAAGCCCAACGCCACCGGTCCGCGCCCGCCACGTCACCAGCCAGGCGCCGCTCGAGGTCGCATGGTTCGCCTCGAGCCATGCGCGCCATGTCGCCCGATCATCGGCGCGGACCTGGGGCGCGTCCTCGAGATGGGCCATGGCCGCAGTCTAGAGACGCCTTCCCGAGGAGGCACGCGCCCGCGGGCTCAGCCCTTTTGCATCAACACCCGGATCAGCTCGATGTCCTGGTTGAAGTCGAGGATGCTCTCGACGACGTACAGGATCTCGTTCGTGCCAAGGGACGTGACGCCGCCCGGCTTGCCGCCCTTGGCGACCGAGAACGCGGCCACCCCGAGGTCCGGGACATCGGTCACCTTCCGGCCGCCCGTCGCGGTGCCGGCCTTGAGCGTGTTGTACGCCGCGAGGGTTCCGCCGGCCCCGATCGTCACGATGATGACGCTCTTGCCACCCGCGTACTCGTATTCGCAGCTCAGGTGCTGCGGTTTGCCAAGCGATTGGGTGGCGCTGATCGAGCCCGTGAACGTCGAAACTGCGGTCAGTAGCTCATCGCAGGAAGCCGGCACGGACCCGGCCGCCGGCGCGGGCGTATTGGCTGCAGGCGAGCTGCTCCTGACCGCTGGGCTCGAGGCCACCGGCGCGATGGTTGGGCCGGGCGGGAAGGTGCTGTCCGGCGGCACGGTCGGGGTCGCCGTGGCCGCCGACGCACCGCAGGCGGCCACCATCAGCAAGGATCCGAGCAGGACTGCGGCGAATCGCATGGGGCAGTGCCTGCGCGGTCAGGGCAGCGGGTTGTCGTAGCAGTAGAAGATGTAGTCCTGCGAGCTCGTCTTGACGCCCAGGTCGTTGAGCAGCCGAAGCACCTGGGCGCGGTGGTCGGTGCCGTGGTTCACCACCTGGGCCAGGACCTGCCACGTCCACAGGGCCGCATCCTCGCCCTGCAGCGGCTGGAGATCGAGGGAGTCGTCGGTCACGCCCGCCAGGTAGGTGCGCATCTCCGCCTCGACGCCGTCCCAGTGGGTGCGAATCAGTGACCGGTCGGCCACGCTGGCATCGTCCGGGTCGTGGGCGGGCTTGCCCTGCAGGTCACCGAACCAGGCTGCATCGACGGCGATGAGATGGAGCACCTGGTCGCGAACGCTGCCATGGGAGTACGGACTCTGCCGGGCGAACGCCTCGTCCGACAGGGTCATGACCGAATCCCACAGCGTCCGGTTTTCGGCGAAGTGATAGCCAAAAAGATGGCGAACGGCATCAGCTCTCATGGCGCTAGTGTGCCATCCGACGCCGGGGAGGGCCCGATCTCGCTCGAGTGGACGATGTTCTCGAATTGGCGCCAGAGGATCGTCACGAGCAGCGCCGAGCCCGCGAATGCGAACCAGAACGGCGCCGTGATGCCGAACTGCGTCGCGAGCAGCCCGCCGATCGGCGTCCCGATCACCAGCCCACCCACGATCGCGACGCGATAGGCAGCGGAGACCCGGCCGAGCAGAGCATCCGGGACCGCCCGTTGGCGAACCACCGTCGAGGTGGTCCCCCACACGAATTCGTGGGCGCCAAAGACCACCAGCGTCGCCAGGGCGATGGCCGCCGAGGTGGTGATCGCCAGGATGAGATGCGTACAGGTCTCGATGAGCAGCCCGACGCGCATGATGTCGGAGAGCTTGAACCGGCGTTCGAGGCGGCCATAGAT
This sequence comes from Chloroflexota bacterium, assembly GCA_041691435.1. Classification (GTDB taxonomy): domain Bacteria; phylum Chloroflexota; class Limnocylindria; order Limnocylindrales; family CSP1-4; genus Palsa-1033. Next base: position 9,399 of record JBEPUS010000006.1, on the reverse strand, counting down.
GACGGTGCCGATCACGCCGCCGAGCGCTGACGCGGTCGTGAGGAGACCAAACCCCACGGCATTCATCCCGAGGCGCTGGCTCGCGTATAGGACCAGCACCGACCAGGCCGCCCCGAACGTGACGTTGAACGTGAAGATCGTGAGAGCCAGCGTCCGCATCGGCGGATGGGCCAGCAGCCAGCGCAGTCCCTCGAGGGTCTCGTGGCGCAGGCCCGACCGGTCCGTTCGGGCCGCGCGGGCGTCCATCGAGAGGCGCGAGATCATGACGGCTCCCAGGGCGAAGCCGAAGGCATTCGTCGCGAAGGGGATCGCCGGGCCGATGGCGAACAGGAAAGCGCCGACCGGCGGCAGGAGCAGCCTGTTGGTGAGGAGCATCGATCCCTGGATCCGGGCGTTACCAACGCCGAGATCCTCTCGGGCCACAAGACCCGGCAGCAGGGTGCTGGTGGCCGAGTCCGCGAAGGTCTCCCCCGTGCCCATGACGAAGAGCGCGGCAAGGACAATGGCGATGCTGGCGACATCGGTCAGGATCGCCACCACCAGCACGACCAGCACGATGGCCCGGCTGAGGTTGGCCACGAGCACCATCCGGCGGCGATCGAAGCGGTCCGCCGCCACGCCGCCCAGGACCCCGAAAAGGAGCGTCGGCAGGAACTCGAAGAGAAACGCCAGGGAGACGAGGAACGGGTCGTGCGTCTTGGAGGCGACGAGCAGCGGACCGGCGGAGACCACGACCCCGTCGGCGATCCCATTGGCGGTCGTGGCAGCGAGCAGCCAGCGGAACTTGGTTCCGAGGCGGGCCGGCGCGATCGCTTCCACGAGACGGGCGGTCAGTCGCACCGGCCGGAGAATACCAGCCTCAAACAACCCGGCAATGCGCCGGCGAACGACCCGGGACTATCCTCGTCGCGACGAATGCAATGCAGCGAAGTGGAGGCAGCGATGAACTTCAACAGCATCCTGATCGGGTCCGATGATGCCGAGGCCCTGGTCGCGTACTACACCAAGGTGCTCGGCGAGCCGGGCTTCAACCAGGGCGGCTACACGGGCTGGCAGATCGGCTCCGGCTTCATCACCGTGTACGCGCACTCCGAGGTGCACGGCAAGAACACGACCCCGGGGCGATTCATGTGGAACATCGAGACAAAGGACGTCGCCGGCGATTTCGATCGGATGAAGGCAGCCGGCGCGATCGTCGTCCGGGCGCCATACGAATTCGAGGAATCACCGGGCTCGTCCATCGCGACCCTTGCTGATCCCGACGGCAACTACTTCCAGCTCCTCAGCCCCATGGAGATGTAGCTACTTCGGGACGGGGCCGGCGATCTCCCACATGTGACCGGCCGGGTCCTGGAAGCACGCGGTCCGGACGCCCCACGGCCGGTTGATCGGGCCGTTCACCAGGTCCACGCCGCGTGCAACCAGCTCGGCGCACTTCGCGTCGACGTCGTCGACATCGAGCGTGAACTGGAAGCGTGAGCCCGCCTCGGGCGGCGCGACCGCGGCCGGCGCGATGAGCTCCGGGCCCTCGGTTGCCTGGAGCAGGTTGACGAGGGTCGCCCCGAACTTGAAGACGCACGAGACGTCGTCCTCGAAGACGACCGGGAGCTCGAAGACCCGGCTGTAGAACTCCCTGGCGGACGCCACGTCCTCCACGAACAGCGTGATCGCACTGAATCCACCCGGCCACGAACTCACTCCGGCACCTCGCACTTGACCTGACATCGCGGAACGGACATCAGGCTGGACTCTACGCCAGGCCGCGAACGGCCCAGGCGCGGGCCGGCAGCACGAATGACCCGCTCGGCAGGAGCTGCCGGCAGCGCTCCCGGAGCGCTGTCCGCTGTTCGGGTTCACGGCTGGCGACGTACGCGCCAGCGGGCCCGGCGCCACGGGTGAACGGCTCCCACCAGTCGTCAAAGCCCGTGTGCTCCAGGTTGGCCGATACCGACGTTTCGACGAGGTCGCGGATCCCGGCGGCTTCGAACAGCTGGGCCAGGTCGCCTTCGCGAGTCCCCGCGAGCTCGGATTCGTCCTCGACCCCGGGATCGAGCTCCCGCGCGGTTTCCCAGAAGAGGCTCAGGGGCCCCTGGCCGCCGGCGTGATCCCAGACACACGCGGCAACGACGCCACTCGGTCGCGTGACGCGCTTCATCTCGACGAGGCCGGCCACGGGATCGGCCATGAAATGGACGACGAGCTGGGCAATCGCCGCGTCGAACATCCGGTCCGGGAATGGCAGCTTCTCGGCCGACGCCAACTGCACGTCGACCCCCGGGAAGCGCATCCGCATGGCGTCGACGAACGACGCCGATGGATCCACGGCGGCCACGTTCGCCGATCCGGCGCGCCTCACGAGCTCGGCAGTGAGGGCGCCCGGTCCACAGCCGACGTCGAGCACGCGCTGACCGACGTCAACATCGGCCAGGTCGGCCATCTGCCGCGCGAGCAATCGCGAGTAGCGGCCCATGAAGCTGTCGTAGGCCTCGGCGGCAACATCAAAGCTCACCGGGCGATCGTACCCCTCCGCGACTCGGCCCCGGCCCGTGAGAAGATCGGGTCATGACACGACGTGGCCTCGTTCTCTTCGCCCTGATGTCGGTGATCTGGGGGATCCCCTACCTGTTCATCCGCGTCGCGGTGGCCGAGATCTCGCCGGCCATGCTCGTGTTTGCCCGGACCTCGATCGCCGCGGCCATCCTGCTGCCGATCGCCGTCACCCGGGTGGACCTGCGCCTGGTCCTTTCGCGGTGGCGCTGGGTGGTCGCGTTCGCCGCCGTCGAGATCGCCGGTCCGTGGGTCGCCCTGGGCTCGGCCGAGCAGCACCTTTCCAGCTCCCTGTCGGGCCTGCTCATCGCCGGCACGCCGCTCGTTGGCACGGTCTTCGCGCTCGCGACCGGCGGTACGGACCGGACGAGCCGTACCGGGTTGATCGGCCTCCTGATCGGGATCATCGGTGTCGTCGCGATCGTCGGCGCCGATTTCCACGCCTCCGATGCGGTGGCATTCCTCGAGATCGTGGTGGTCGTGGTTGGCTACGCGATCGGTCCGGCCATCCTGGGGCGCCGCCTGGGCGGATTGCCGGCCGTCGGGGTGATGGCCCTCGCGCTCGGCCTCGTCGCCCTCGTCTACCTGCCGATCGCGGCCGTCCAGTGGCCCGCCGTGGTGCCGTCGCCGAAGGTGCTGGTTGCCGTCCTGATCCTGGCCGTGATCTGCACGGCCACGGCCTTCCTCGTGTTCGCGGCCCTGATCAAGGAAATCGGACCCGTCCGATCCACGGTCATCACCTACGTCAACCCGGCGGTCGCCGCGGTCCTGGGCGTCTTCGTGCTGAACGAGTCGTTCAGCGTGGCGATGGGCGCCGGCTTCGTCCTCGTGATCATCGGGTCGATCCTCGCCACGCGCCAGTCTCGACCGGGAGCAACGCCTCAGCCTGCCGCACCCATGGCCGCCGCCGTGAGCGCCGCGCCCGAGGGCTGAGGCCCGCCCGGCGGCACTGCTCAGCTGAAGTCGCGGCGGCCCTCGAAGCTGGCCTCGACACCCGGCCGAGTGAGCTCGTAGATCGCCAGGAGTTGACCGCCGGGGGCGCTGAACGAGCGCACCGGCCCCTGCGGGATCTCGAGACCGTGGCCCTCGTCCCAGCCACGACCGCGCAGCTCCTCGGCGACGCGCTCGAGATCGTCCACGCGATAGACGAGGATGGGCCGCTCGCCCTCCAGGTGGCCGGCCAGGATCAGGCGTGGCGGGCCTGACGACAGCTCGATCATCGCGACCCTGGTGCCCATGGCGTCGATCGCGAAGACGAGCCGGCCGCCGAGAACGTCCGTGAAGTAGGTCATGTCGGACGCCACGTCTCGGCTCGGCATGTACACGTAATCGAGCTGCTCGAACATCGTCGCCTCCGACCGTGCGCGCAGTCTAGCCCTCACCCAACGCCCTAGCCGCAGTGCCAACGCTGAGCGGCACAGCTCCTGCCGCAGGGCCGGTCAGGCCGCCGGCTGGGAGTCGAACGGAGTGCCAAGGAACGGCAGCAGGTCGCCGAACGCGACAGGTCGCGAGAACAGGAAGCCCTGGCCGTTCCCGCAGCCGAGTGACCTGAGGGCGTCGAGTGGCCCCGCCTGCCGACGAAATGGACAAATTCCAGCCCGAGCGACCGTAAGGTCGAAACTTCAGCGGATTCGCCGGCCGCCGGGCGATTGGCCACCGGCGCCGTGCACGAATCGGTCGACGACGCGAGCTCGCGGGCCTCGTTCCAGCCGTCAACCGACCATAACGCCGCTGTGGCTGGAATTTGGCAGCGTCGCCGCGCCTTGACGGCTTCGCAGCGTCTTGACGGCTGCGCGGCGCCGCATTGTCAGCCGCCCTGGGCGTCGTGCCAGGGCGATCGAGCCATCCAGCCCGCGAGGTCGTTCTTGACCAGCAGGCGCGCGCTCTCGCAGGTGGGCCGGATGGCCACCTCGCGTTGGATTGCCCGCAGGAAGAGCCGGTCAAACGGCCCGCGCGGGTACGCCGCGATCACGCCCGGCCGGACCGCGCCGGCGAGCTCGTAGCCGTCGCCGCGCACATCCAGGCTCGTGGCCCAGTCGAGAAGGACGGACTCGACCCCGTCGTCGAGGGTCACCCCGGCACGCATATGCAGGATGATCGCGATGGCCGCCCGGTCCGCCGCCTCGGGTTCCATGCCGGCGCGCTCCAGGAAACGCCGGGCGACCTCGCTGCCCTCCACCTCGAAGCACATCGTATTGCTCGGAATCCGGGTCAGCGCATAGTCATGCAGGAGCGACGCCGTCCACAGGATCTGGCGGTCGAACGTCCAGCCCTCCCCTGCCGCGATCGCGTCGCCCCAGCAGTAGGCCCGGACGGAATGCGCCAGCAGGTACCCCGGGAGGGACCGCTTGGCCCACCGCCAGGTGATCCCGGAGACGTCGTCCTGGGGCACGGCAATGCCGGCGATCGACTCTGGCAGGGGCGTCGCGATCTTCATTCCCGCTCCCTAACCGCGCGTTTTCGTGGGCCGGCGGGCGTCGATCTGGGCCATCCGCTCGCGGACGATCAACTCGACAAGATGCTTCGGGATCGGATGCTCCTGTGTGAAGTGGAGCGTGCCTTTCGTGGTCGCGAAGTCCACGAACTGGTCCGCGTTCGCCTCGATGATCGACGAGCTCATGGGGAACAGCGAGCTGTGCGCCTTGAACGGTGCGTAGGCGACGAGCGCCCGGCCGTGGTAGCGGAACGCCGGCATGCTGTAGCTGATCGTCTCCTCGGCCCCGGGTGCCGCCGCGGCTATCGTTTCCCGGAGCGACTGCAGGGCGGCGCGCTGGGCTGCCGGCACGCCAGCGAGGATGGCGTCGATTGCGGCCGTCGCGGCGGCCGGGCTCAGCGGGGCCATGCCCGGCTCATCGAGGCGGCCGGGGTCCTTGCGGCGGCCGGCTTCGTCGCGGCGGCCGGGCTCATCGGGGCCATGCCCGGCTCGTCGCGGCGGCCGGCTTCAGCGCGGCCATGCCGGCTTAGCCCTCCGCCAGGGGTGCGGCCAGGAGTGCCGCAAACCGGTCCCAGGTCTCGATCGAGCCCTGGATCATGCCGTTCGAGACATGGACCTCGAGCTCCTCGGCCGATGGGAACTCTGAGCGGGTCGTGAGCTTCGTCTGCCCGTCGATCTCCTCGAACGTGAACGTCTCAACGCCAATGTTGTCGCGGAGGCCGTCGAGGTCGACGATGAACGTCGCCTTGTACCGGCGGGGCGGATCGAGCTCGAGATATTCACCCATGAAGCCAATGTCCTCGCCGCCGGTCGTGTGGTTGATGTAGTGCCACTTGCCGCCCGGCCGAACGTCCATCTCGACGACCGTGGTGGTGTAGCCGTGGGGCCCCCACCATTTCGTCACGAGCTCAGGATCCAGCATGACCTTCCAGACCAGCTCACGCGGCGCATCGAAGAGGCGCTCCATCACGAGCTCGGAGCCATCCGTGAAGACGCGCGTGGTATCGGTCCGCAGGCGTTCGGCATCACCATGGTCGGGCTCCTATTCCTGGTCTGACCGGTGGGCCTGGCGGGTCTCGTGGGCCTCGTGGGCCTGGATCTCGCGAAGCAGCGAATCGAGACGCTCGAGGCTCGGCTCCCAATGGCTCCGGTATTGCTGGACCCACTCGGAGGCCTCGCGCAGCGGCTCGGCCCGCAGACGCCGCGGCCGCCACTGCGCCTTACGCCCCTGCTCCACTAGGCCGGCGTGCTCCAGCACGCGAAGGTGCTTCGACACGGCCGGCTGGGTCATCGAGAACGGTGCGGCAAGGTCCTTGACGCTGGCCTCCCCTGCTGCCAGGCGAGCGAGGATCGCTCGTCGAGTCGGGTCAGCGAGAGCTGCGAACGTGGCGCTGAGCTGGTCGGGTTGCTGCATGGTCCATTACTGAGCGGCTATATAACTTATTGGTACTGTACTCGGGCGGCCCAGCGTGTGTCAAGCCAGCCCCGTCCGGATCCTCAGTTGGGCCGCTCGACGAGGTGGACCGCTTGCGTGGTGGTTACCGGGGGTAGGCGTCGCCGCAAGTCCGTTCCAGCGGCCGGCAGGCGCGAGAGGCGTCGCCGCAAGTCCGTTCCGGCGGCCGGCAGGCGCGATATCACACCCATCATTAGGCGACGAGCTTCGCGGCCAGACCGACGCCTCCAGAGGGCTGCGCGTCGACGATCTGGGCTCCTGAACTCCCAAATATCACGGCTTTCAATGAAACCGATGCCAGCGAGCCGGTCCGACCGCCTGGGCTCTCCATCCCGTACCCCGAGCACGCTGTTTACTGATATCCGTGATATCGGCGGCGTTTGGCGGTCGGTGGGCGGGCGATGGTGCGGCCGTGCCCGGCTGTCGGCGGCCGTGCCCGGCTGTCGGCGGCCGTGCCCGGCGGTTGTGGGCCGCAAGGCTGGCCGTGGTTCAATCGAGGTCGATCGTCCTGTTCTCACCGTCGACCAGGCGCCACTCGACGCCGAGATCAGCTGCCTTGCCAGCGGTAAGGAGCTTGGTAATCGCTGCGGGCTTCGCCAATGGGCCGAGACGCTCGATCGCTCGAGCGATGGCGAACGCGGCGACGGCCGGTTTGGCGCCGGCCAGCTCGTCGCGAGCGAGGCCCTCGGGATCAGCCACACCGGCCTTTGCCAGGCGATCGATCAGGGTATGCGCGCTGTCGCGGTCGTTCGGATCGAGGTCGCGGATCCATTTCGGTTCTGCAGGCGGCGCGGGCTCAACCGGCGCGGGCTTAACCGGCGCGGGCTTAACCGGCGCGGGCTTAACCGGCGCGGGCTCAACCGGCGCGGGCTCAACCGGCGCGGGCTTCGCCGGCGCGGGCTTGGCCGATTCAGGCGCCGGGCCGGTCTTCGCGGCGACGGCCATAGGCCCGGGCTTCGGCGTGGCAATTTCCACGGGTCGCTTGCGGTGTTCCTCGACCTGCGCGGCGAGCGGTGACACCGCCGGCTCGGACGTGCGCGCGCCCTCGATCGCTGCCTTGGCCGCCGCCAGGCTCCGGAACGGTCCGCGAACCAGGGGCAGGCCCAGGTCGTCGGTCTGCTCCGCGTCCAGCACTACCCACGTGCCAGACTCGGGCTCGATCGTGAAGCGCTGATCCGGCGTCTGCCAGCGTCCGCCGCCAAGCCGCTTGAGCGCACCATCGTCCGGTTTCTTCTTGGCCATGGTCCAGACGATACGCTGCAGGGCCGAAGTGTCGTTCCTAGGCGAGGCGGTACACGCGGGCTTCCTTGAGCTTGAGGTCCTCGAGCTCGGTGGTGGTCCGGACCTCATAGCGGCCGAGCTCCACCGCGGCATCGGCCGGGAAGTAGCGACGGCCGGGGTCGCCCACCAGGATGTCGATCCCCAGCGCCTGGGCTCGACGCAGCCAGGGCAGGACGCGCTCGGCAAGCGTGGCCTCGTACCAGGTGTCACCCACCAGGATCACCTCGGCGTCGGGCGGGTCATCGTCGAGGATATCGTGCCGGACCACGCCGATCCGGCGTCCGTTCGCCCGCGCGTTCAGCTCGATGGCCGCGACGGCGAATGGGTCGATATCGGCGCTGGTGACCTCTGCAGCGCCGGCGTGGAGCGCGGCGATCGCGCACAACCCGGACCCCGACGCGAAATCGAAGACCCGCCGGCCGGCCACGGCCTCGGGGTGGTCGCGCAGGTATCGGCCGATGGCGAGCCCGCCACCCCAGGCAAATGCCCAGTACGGCAGGGCGGTATCCGGATCGCCGGTCTCAATCTGGACGGCGTGCCACAGTGGCAGGGCTTCCGCCGCGAGGTGCAGCCGAACCTCCTCGAGTCCCGGAACGGGCTGGAGGCGCGTATGCCGAAGAACGAACGCTCGGGCGGAAGCTGCCATCCCCGGAACCATACTGGCCCCCACGCGCCGTCGACCGACGTCCGTCGCGGATGGGCGCGTCGGCCCGGGCGTGCGGCATCCCTGGGGCGACGAACAGCGGGCAGCACCGGCGCGGCTCGGATCGTCAATGATTGACCGGCAGACGACGTCGGAGAACGGAGGCGGATGGTGAAGATCGGCGCGATCGCCCCGCAGGGCTGGCAGGGCGAGTACGACGGCTGGGATCCGGTGAGAGCGTGGCAGCGGACCGTGGCCGTCACCCGCGAGGCCGAGCGGCTGGGCTTCGAATCGGTCTGGCTCTTCGACCACTTCCACACGGTGCCCCGGCCAACCGATGAGATCACGTTCGAGTCGTTCACCTCGCTGGCGGCCCTCGCCGCGATCACCGAACGGGTCCGACTCGGCCACGTCGTCATCTGCACCGCATTCCGCAATCCAGCGCTCACGGCCAAGATGATCTCGACGATGGACTCGATCAGCGCCGGGCGGATGGAGCTCGGCATCGGGGCCGGCTGGAAGCGCGATGAGTGGCTCGCCTACGGCTATGGCTTCCCGGAGACGAACGAGCGCCTCGCCCGGCTGGCCGACGACCTGGAGGTGATCGTGGCGATGCTTGGCGGCGACAAGCACGAGCACGCCAGCTTCGAGGGCAGCTACTCGCAGGTCCGGGGCGCGATCAACGTGCCCAAGCCCGTCCAGCAGCCGCGCGTCCCGATCATGGTGGGGGGCAATGGGCCGAACGTGACCTGGCGCCTCGCCGCCCGGCTGGCCGACGAGCTGAACCTCGATGGCATGACCCCGGCCGACGTCGCGGCGGCGTTGCCGGTGATCCAAAGCCGGTGCGAGGAGATCAGCCGCGACCCCGCGACGCTGCCCGTCTCAGTCCACATCTGGGCCGAGGACATGGCCACCGAGGGCAGTGCCCGGGTGGACCTGCTCGCCGGCTACCGCGAGCTCGGCGTCAGCCGGGTGATGGGCCTGCTCCACGCCTCGGCCGATACGGACGAGGCCCTGACCTCGCTCGCCGAGGACTGTCTC
>JBEPUS010000005.1:0-40264 GCA_041691435.1 Chloroflexota bacterium | reverse complement strand
CCGGTTGGCCCGGGCTCGACGATCTCCGCCGTGGCCATCGTCAACTCCATCAAGGTCCGGACGGCCGAGCTGCTGACCCAGCGTGGCGTCATGCCGCCCGTCCTGACCCGCGCCAGCGTCGTCGGAAGCGAGCGTTCGCGGGTCCTGTTCGAGGATGCCTATCGAGAGCACGCGCGGCGCGTCGCCCGCGTGATCGGCCAGCGAGGAGGTGAGTGACGGAGGGACCAGCGCAGGGACCAGGGGAGTGCAACGTCCGATCGGCGGCCCACGAAGGGATCTGCGGTCGGCACACGGAGGAGAGCGATTCATGAAGCGACTTCGAACGGCCCGCGGCCTGGCGGCGATTGCCGTCCTGGCGATCGTCGCCGCGGCCTGCACGTCGACCGCGACGACGGGCCCGGCGGGCGCGTCCACCGGGACGGGGACGGCGGCCACCTACAAGATCGGCGTGTCGAACACCCTCCAGGGCAACGGCTGGCGCGAGGAGATGATCTGCTCGATCAAGGCCGAGGCCCTGGCGTCGGGCCGGGTCAGCGCACTCACGATCGACCATCGCAATACGGACGCCGCCGGCCAGCTGTCGGACATCCGTGACCTGATCGCGAAGGGCGTCAACGCGATCATCGTCAACCCGGCCAGCCCGGACGCGGTCAATGCCGCGCTCAAGGAAGCCCTCGACAAGGGCATCACCGTCGTCGCCATCGACCAGGGCGTGACCCAGGCCGGCGCCTACGTCATGTCCAATGACCAGGTCCAGTACGGCTACCTCGGCGCCAAGTGGCTGTTCACCCAGCTCAAGGGCACCGGCAACGTGATCTACATGCGCGGCGCCGCGGGCGCCACCGCCGACAACGACCGCGACACCGGTTTCAAGATGGCCCTTGCCGAAAATCCGGGGATCAAGGTCGTCAAGGAAGTGGCCACCGGCTGGGATCCGGCCAAGGGTACGCAGCAGATGAACGACATCCTGTCCAGCGGGATCCAGTTCGACGGGATCTGGACGTCGGGCATTGACAACGTCATCGTCGACGCCCTCAAGACGGCCGGCCATCCGTTCGTGCCGATCGTCGGCGCGGACAACGCCGGCTTCGTCAAGCAGCTCCTCACCGAGCCCGGCCTGGTCGGCGCAGCGGTGACCAACCCGGCCTCCGTGGGCGGCGCGGGCCTGGAGCTCGCCTTCAAGATCATGGATGGCCAGAAGCCGGCCAGCCCGGCCGTCCATGTCACCCCTGTCGTCTGGGACAACACCTCCGATGCCGGCAAGGCGGCCCTCACGGCCGCCAACGATCCGGCGATCGACGCCTCGTGGCCGCTTGGGATCACCATCCCGGGTCAGACCACCTACTCCAAGGCCCAGATCCTGGCCTGCAAGGGTCCGGGCGAGTAGGGCTCGCGCGGAATCCGGATCACACAGGGGGATGCCGGCTCGCCGGCATCCCCCTACCCTCACCCTGACATGACCAACCTGCTCCTCGAGGTCACCGGGATCGCGAAGCGGTACGGCGCTGTCACGGCGCTGCGCAACGCCTCGCTCTCGGTTCGCCCGGGCGAGATTCACGCACTCATGGGTGCCAACGGCGCCGGCAAGAGCACCCTCGTCAAGATCCTGACCGGGGCGGTCCGCCCCGATGCCGGCACGATCCTGGTCCGTGGTGAGGCCCGCGACCTGCGCTCGCCGTCCGCCGCCCGGCGCAGCGGGGTTGTCTCCGTGTACCAGGAGCCGGCCCTCATCCCGGACCTCGACATCGAGGCGAACCTGCGCCTGACGGCCACCCCGGTCGAGGCCTTCCGGGCCGCCCTCGCCGAGCTGGGAGTCAGCGGGCTCAGCCTGCGGGCCCTGCCCCGGGCCATGCCCCTGGCCGTGGTCCGGGTGGTCGACCTGGCCCGGGCACTTGCCCAGGAGCCCGATATCCTGCTGCTCGACGAGATCACCGCCGCCCTGCCCGCCGATCTCACCGAGCGGGTCCTCGAGGTGGTGGGCCGTCAGCGTGCGTCGGGTCGCTCGGTGATCTTCATCTCCCACCGGCTGCTGGAGATCGCTGCCGTCTGCGACCGGGCGACGATCCTGCGCGACGGCGAGACCGTGGGCACCGTGGACATGGCGCCGGGCGCCGAGGATCGCATCGTCAACCTGATGCTGGGCCCGAGCGGCGCCACGCTGCCGCCGGGCAGCGGGCAGCCCCGATCGGTGGCTCACGCCGGCCAGGCGGCCCAGCTTGAAGCCCGCGGGATCGCCGCCGGGACCAAGCTCAAGGACGTCTCGTTCTCGCTCCAGGCGGGTGAGGTCCTGGGCCTCGTCGCCCTCGAAGGGCAGGGCCAGGACGAGCTCTTCGGCGTCCTCGCCGGCTCGATTCGGCCAGACGCCGGCGAGATCCTGGTCGATGGCCGAGCGGTCCGCTTCGGGCACCCTGCCGACGCGATCCGGGCGGGCGTGGTCTTCGTTCCCGCCGACCGGGCCGAGGCGCTCCTTGGTCAGCGCTCGGTGCGCGAGAACATTGCCCTGCCCAGGTCGGCCCGGCCCGCGCGCTGGGGCCCGATCCAGGTGCACGCGGAGAAGGAATCGGTCGAAGGCGCGATCGACCGCCTCCAGATCGACACCCGTGCCCAGTCCGAGGTGCGCCGCCTGTCCGGGGGCAACCAGCAGAAGGTGACGATCGCCCGCTGGATCGCCGGGGGGGTCCGGACGCTCCTGCTCTTCGATCCGACCCGGGGGATCGACATCCGGACCAAGCGCGAGATCTACCAGCTGGTCCGGGACCTGGCCGGCGCCGGCGCGGCGATCCTCCTGTTCACCTCGGAGCTCGGCGAGATCGAGGCCGCCTGTGATCGGGTGGTGGTGATCTTCGGCGGGCGGGTGGTCGACGAGCGCCTCGCGGCGGGCGCCGATGAACCCACCCTGACCCGGGCTGCCTATGGGCTGCCCCCGGGAACCCCGGCGCCTGAAGAGGTGGCTGCCGAGATCGCCCCAGGCGCCGGCCCGGCACCGGTCGGGTCCGCCGGATGAGCGCTGCAGTGCCCACCAATGATGGTCTCGGCCGGCCCGCCGGCGCGGGGCTCGAGGTGCTGCGCGGGCTGCGTCGCGACACCTGGACGCTGGCCCTGTGGGGTCTGTTCCTGGCCCTGCTCGTGGTCGCGAAGCTGGTCGCCCCGGGCTATGGCGCCACCGAGCTGACGTCGCTGGCGATCGGTTCGCTGCCGATCGCCTTCGCTGCGGTTGCCCAGGCGATCGTCGTCATCTCGGGTGGGATCGACCTCTCGATCGGGGCGATGATGGCCCTGACGAGCGTGGTCGCAGCGACCCAGATGAAGGGCGCAAGCCCCGAGTTCTCGATCGTCGTGGTCCTCGGCGTGCTGCTGCTCGGCTTGCTCGTCGGCGCGATCAACGGGCTGCTGATCGTCGCCTCGCGCGTCCCCGATATCGTCGTGACCCTGGCCATGTCGTACGTCTGGGCGGGAGCCGCCCTGCTTGTCCTGAACACGCCCGGTGGTGGCGCGGCCGACTGGCTCCAGGCGCTGATCTCGGGCTCGCTGGTCATCGACTACCTGCCGAGGGCCCTCGTCGTACTGATCGTCTTCGCCGGGCTGGTCTGGCTGCCGCTGCGCCGGTCGCGCCTGGGGCTGTCCTTGTACGCGATCGGCAGCAGCCCGCTGGCCGCGTTCCGGGGCGGCGTGGACGTCCAGCGCACGAAGGTCTTCGCCTACGCCCTGACGGGACTCTTCTCGGCCGCCGGCGGCCTGACCCTCACCGCCAGCACCGGAATCGGGACGCCGATCCCCGGGCCGTACACCCTGCTGGCCGTGGCCGCGGTCGTGCTCGGCGGCGTCTCCCTGGCCGGCGGCCGAGGCGGGATCCTGGGACCGATCGTGGCGGTCTTCATCTTGTCCCTCGTGCGCACCGACCTGACCTTCATCGGCGTCGACCCGAACCTCTCGACGGTGGTCCAGGGCGTGATCATGGTTGGGGTGGTGATGATCGGCGCCTTCGTGACCCTGCGCCGGAGGACGGCATGACCAGCGCGCCCGGTGCCCTCCAGGGCGGCGCCCGTGATGGGCGTCGGGCCGCCGCGATCCGGCGCATCTTCCGCGACCGACCGCTCCTCCCACTGCTCGTCCTGCTCGGGCTGCTGATCGGCTCGCTGCAGGTCGCCCAGCCGGGCATGCTCGGGCCGGCCTGGGCCTCGTCGACGATCCGCTTCGCCGTGCCCCTGGCGATTCTCGCGGCCTCGCAGACGCTGACCATGCTGACCGGTGGTATCGACCTGTCGGTGGCCACCGTCGCGTCGATGTCCGCCTACATCGTGTTCACCCAGACCCCGGCCCAGGGACCCTGGGTGGCGGTGGCGATTGCCCTCGTGGCCGCGCTGGTCGTGGGCCTGGTCAACGGCGTCGGCGTCGGCGTCTTCCGGGTCCACCCGCTGGTGATGACCATCGGGATGAGCCTGGTCGTCCTCGGCCTGATCACGGTCTACCAGCGGATCATGGTCGCCAGTGGCTCGCGGATCCCGCCCGAGGTGGCCTGGCTCGGGTCGGGGACCTCGTTCGGGGTCATCCCCAACAGCCTCTTCCTGTTCATCCCCCTGGCGGCGGTGCTGTTGTTCATCCTGCGCAGGACGGGCTTCGGCCGGTTGCTCTACGCGGTCGGCGACAACGAAGCGGCTGCCCGGCTCTCGGGTGTCCGGGTCTGGCAGGTGCTGGTGGCGCTGTACGTCCTGTCCGGGCTGCTGGCCGGAATCGCCGGCGTCGTCTACGGCGGGCTCACGAATACGGCGACGGCTGCCCTCGCCGATGGGCTCCTGCTGCCATCGGTGGCGGCGGCAGTGATCGGCGGGACTTCGATCTTCGGCGGCCGCGGCGGCTACGAAGGGAGCATCGTGGGCGCCGTGATCCTGACGGTCCTGACCACGCTCCTGACCGTCCTCCAGATGCCCGAGCCCGTGCGGGTGATCCTGTTCGGGGCCATCATCCTCGTCGTGGCGTCGGCCTACAGCCGGATCACGGGCGAGACATGACGGCCACTCGCCACCTCGGCCTGGACCTCGGTGCGACGAACCTGAAGTGGACCGTCGTCGAGCACGATCGGGGCGACTGGCGAGCCCTCGATCGAGGCGAGGTCCCCACCCGCGCATCGGCCGGTCCCGGGGCGGTTGTCGAACAGCTGGGCGAAGTCGGCCGGTTGGCCCAGCAACGCCAGCCGGGCATCGTCTCGGCCGGGGTCGGGGTTCCTGGCCTGTACGACCCGCGGACCGGCACGGCCCGCTTTCTGATCAACCTGCCCGGCGTCTGGACGGGCCGGCCGGTCGCTGGCCCGGTGGCGACGACCCTCGGGATCCCCGTGGCGATGATCAACGACGCGCGTGCCTTCGGCCTCGCCGAGCTCCGCCTTGGGGCGGGCCGGGGCGCCTCGTCGATGATCGGCCTGACCCTCGGAACGGGCGTGGGCGGCGTGATCGCGATCGACGGCCAGGTCCTCCAGGGCCATGACGGGACGGCCGGTGAGATCGGTCATCAGACCATCGATCCGGATGGGCCGTCCTGCAACTGCGGCAACAACGGCTGCGTCGAGGCATTCGTCCGGGCCGACCGGCTGGCCGAGGCCTGCGCGGCGCCCACGGCGGAGGAGGCCGTGACGCGCGCCCGATCAGGGGACCCCGCCGCCATCGAGGGTCTCCGCCGGGTCGGCCGCTACCTGGGGATCGGGATCGCCAACATGATCACGGTGATCGCGCCCGACCGGGTCATCATCGGCGGCGGCATCGCCGCGGCCGGCGACCTGCTCCTGGACCCGGTACGGGCCGAGATTCGACGGCGCGTCCTCACCACGGCGCTCGGCGAGGTCACCATCGTCACGGCCGAGCTCGGGACTTGGGCCGGGTCGATCGGCGCAGCGATCCATGGCGCCGAGCGCTCCCGGGCGGGCGACGCGATCTTGCCCGCGGACCCCGATCGCGGACCGGCCGCAGGCGCCGGCCTGGCCGCTTCCAGCTCGGCAGGCGGGTCATGATCGAGGCGGGCTACGTGCCCCACCATCGGCGGATCGAGCAGGTCCTCCGGGAGCGGATCAGCGGCCTCAAGGCCGGGGACCGCCTGCCGTCGGACGCCGAGCTGGTCGCCGAGTTCGAGGTGAGCCGGATGACCGCCCGGAACGCCGTGCAGCGCCTCGTGGAGGAGGGCCTGGTCGCGCGGGAGCCGGGCCGGGGGAGCTTCGTTGCCGAGCCGCCGGCCCACCGTCGGACGGACCGGCTGATGACGTTCTCGTGGGAGATGGCCCGCCGCGGTCGGGTCCCGAGCTCACGGCTGCTGGCCAGGGCCATCCGGCCCTCGCGTCGCGCCGAGGCGCTCGCCCTGGACCTGGCCAGTGGGACGCCGATTGTGGAGGTCCGCCGGATCCGCCTCGCCGACGGCCAGCCGATCGCGGTCGAAACGGCGATCGTCGTGCAGGCCTGCGCACCGTCGGTCCTGGCCGCCGACCTGGAGCACGGCTCGCTCCATGCCGCGATCACCGCCGCGGGGTTGCGCCTGCGCCGCGGCAGCGGCACGGTGACCGCCGGATCCGCGACAGCCGAAGATGCCCGGCTGCTCGAGCTTCAGCGCGGCGCCCCGCTCCTGATCGAACGCCGGATCATCCTTGACGACGATGGCCGGCGGATCGAATCGACCGAGTCGCGCTATGCCGCCGAGCGCTATGCGCTCGACGTCTCGTTCGAGGTCGAGGAACCGGCGCCGGGGGTCGATGGGCCGCGATGACCGGGCAGGCCGAGATCCGCGGACGGCTGATCCTCGACGACCGGGTTGCCGTCGGCCGGATCCGGCTCGACGGCGAGCACATCGCGGCGGTCGACCTCGACGACGATGGCCCCGGCCTCGAGCCGGCGCCGACGGCGCTGATCGCCCCGGGCTTCGTTGACGTCCACGTCCACGGCTGGGGTGGCCACGATGCGATGGGCACGCCGGCCGACCTCGATGGCATGGCCCAGGCCCTGCTGCGCCACGGCGTGACCTCGTTCCTGCCGACCGGCGTCACCCATCCGCTGCCGGTCCTGCGCAAGTTCGCCGACAGGGTCCGGGCGTGGATCCCGGTCGCGCCGGCCGATGGTGCCGACCCGCTCGGCTTCAACCTCGAGGGCCCCTTCCTGGCCCGGGCGCGCAAGGGCGCCCACAACGCGTCGTTCCTGTCCGTACCGGGCGAGGTGGCCTGGTCGGAGATCGAGCCACTCATCGACGGCCTGCGCCTGATCACGATCGCCCCGGAGCTGCCCGGGGCGCTGGCGCTGATCGAACGGCTGTGCGCCCGCGACGTGCGGATCTCGATCGGCCACTCGGCGGCCGACCTCCAGGCGGCCCTCGCCGGCTACGCCGCGGGTGGCTCGTCGACCACCCACCTGTTCAACGCGATGACCGGTGTCGAGCACCGCCGGCCGGGCGTGGCGGTGGCTGCCTTGACCCGCGACGATGTCTACACGGAGCTGATCGCGGACGGACAGCACGTCGATCCGGCGATCTGGCCGATCATCCGGCGGACGAAGCCGCTCGACCGGCTGATCCTCGTGAGCGATGCCCTGGCGCTCGCCGGGATGGGCGAGGGACAGCGCATGATCGGGGGCCTCGCGGTCGAGGTGAGTGCCGGGCGCTGCGTCCTGGCCGACGGCTCGGGGACGCTGGCGGGATCGGTGATCGCCCTCGACATGGCCCTGCGCAACCTGGTCGCGAATGGCGCCTCGCTGGTGGCCGCCAGTGCGGCGGCGAGTCGCAATCCACTGGCGATGCTCGGCGTCTTCGATCGGGGCCGGATCGCCCCGGGCCAGCGCGCCGACCTGGTCGAGCTCGACCCGGATCTCGGTGTGCGCCGGGTGATCAAGGCGGGCCGCTCGATCGGGCCGTTCGCCTAGGCGCAGGCCTCGCTCAGCTCCTGGCGCCCGGCGCCAGGAGCGCCACGTTGAGCCAGCGGGTCCCGGTGGGCCGGCTCATCACGAACGTCACGGCAAAGGGCTTCGCGGTCTGCGACTGCAGGACGCCGACCGCGTTGTACGTCTGCTCGATCTGCGTGCCCTGCGAGTCGAAGCCCAGGCTCAGGCCGGTCTGGCGACCGAAGGGGACGAGCAGCGAGACCGTCGCGGCACTGATCTGGTAGTGGTCGATGGTGAACGTCCCACTCGAGATGGCGGCCTGCAGCCGGCCCTGCATCTCGAGCAGGCGGTCGCCGTGGTCGACGACCGGCAGGATCGCTGGATCGGCACGCAGGAAGGCCTGGTTCTCGAACTCGAGATTCTGGGCGAGCGTCAGCAGGATCGCCTGCGCGCCGGGGCCGGCGATCTCGTGATCCCAGTCGGTCACGTCGGTGGCCACGGAGATGACCGGAAAGGTCGCCGGGTCCACGTTGATCGGCAGGCGGTCCAGGGTCTCGGCCTCGTCCGGAGCGACCACGCCGCGCGCCGGCGTGCCGGCGACGACGATCCCGGTACCCACGAACAGGACGATCAGGGCCAGCAGGCCCAGCCGAGCGGCCCGGGCGATCCCGCGGACGTCGCCTGTCCCGGTTGCGGAGCCCGTCAGCAGGCGGGCGGCGAAGCCGCGAACGTCGTCGGCAGCCGAACGCGGTGCCGGCGCAAACCGATCGATCAGGGGGCGCGCCGCGCAGATGACCACGAGACCCGCCAGGAGGCCGACCTTCGTCCCGAACTCGTTCGTCTGGGGGGCGATCAGCAGGACGCTGGCGATGGCCACAAGCAGACCGAACAGGACCCGCCCGACGCGTCCCGCCGGGATCGTCTTGGGGTCCGTCATCATGAAGAAGAGGAAGATCATCACCTCCGGTGAGCCGACGATCACGCGCACGAAGTCCCAGCCACAGACCGGCGCGAACGCCCACCGTGCCGTCATGCAGTGACCCGAACCGGCCAGCAGGCCGAGGCCCACGGCCAGGGCCACCCAGAAGGTTGCGGCGAGGGCCAGCAGCTTCAGGCGCCGGGTGATGAGGAGCCCGCCGCCCAGGATCACGGCGTACGCCAGGATCATCGGCAGGTTGAGCGGCGCCCACCAGAAGTCGAGCGGCTCGACGCGCGCGGTCCCGAGCACGACGAACGTCACGACCAGGCCGATGTTCGACGGGTTGAAGACGTGCGAGCCGTGGTACCGGATCACGTACTTGGTCAGCAGTGAGAGGCCGGCAACGATCGCGAACACGTACCACGCGTAGGTGCTCCAATGGTCGCCCAGCGGCGTGCCTACCACCCGCAGGATGAGGGCGACGCCGCTGCCGGTCAGCATCGCGCTGGCCGGCCACACGAACGAGCGTGTCTGCCGGAAGGTGAGGACGATCTCGATGATCGCGCAGGTCAGGATCGCCGCCAGGATCTGGGGCACGCTCACCTGGAAGCCGAGGGCAACCTGGCCCAGGACGTGGATCGTGATGATCACCGCCGCGACATGCAGGCGCGGATCGCGGATGTTCGGCAGGATCACCGGGTAGCTGGTGCGCCCGAGCGTGAGCGCGCGGCCGGTCAACGCGCTGGACTCAGGGCCGGGAGCCCCAGGTGCGGCGGGACCGGTCGGCGGTCCTAGCGGGGCAGCGCGGTGACACGCTGGTCGCTGTAGCCGTGCTCGGCGATCTCGCCGGCGCGAGCGCGGTATGCCTCGGCGCTGGGCGGCGTCTGCGCCCGGAACCCGTCGACCATCCGGTTATACATCGAGAAGGCTGCGGCGATCAGCACCGCGAGCTGCGTGTCGGCGTCGGTCGCGCCGGCCGCCAGTGCTGCCTCCACGTCGCCAGCGGTCAGCTCGCGTGGGTCGCGCCGGACGGTCCGGCTGATGTGCAAGAGCGCCTGCATCTTCGGGTCGAGGCCCTCGGACGATCCCAGCTTGATCGTGTCGATCAACGGGACCAGGTGGGTTGCCCCGGTGCTCTGGAGCAGGGCCGTCGCAAACGCGCCGTGCGAATCCATGCAGTAGAAGCAGTCGTTGGCCGCCGAGACCGCCGTTGCCAGCATCTCGCGCTGGGCGCGCACGAGCGTGCTCCCGGGGAAGTCATGAACGAGGAGCTCGTCGGCCAGGCCGCGCAGGTGGACGCCCAGGCCGGGCGTCAGCCGGATCGCGGCGAGGATGCCGGGGACGTCGGGCAACCCGCCAACGAGGATCTCTTCCTGTGAGCGCGCCAGGCGCTCGTCATCACGTGCCATCTCCACCCTCTTTCCCAATGTGGCTCGAAGCCGGGCACAGTATGGCGCACCACCTGCACGGAGCGAGGATTCAGTTCCCGGGCGTTCGGGTTCGCTCGAGCGCGGCGAGGAGGGCGACCCCGTCGATCCGGCCCAGTCCGGTGCAGGCATCCCAGCCGCTGCCCGCGGAGTACGCCCCGTTGGACCCCTCGGTGATATCCCTGACCGCCGCCGGGCCGGCGCCGTAGAGCACGGGGTTCAGGAAGCCGGCCGTTCGCCCCAGCTTCTGGTTGAGCAGGGCCACCAGCCCTGCATAGAGCGGGGCGACTGCGCTCGTGCCGCCGATCACCATGTCGCGGCCATCCACCCTGACGGCGTAGCCGCTGGCCGGACTGGCGTCACCGGCAACATCGGGCACGCCCCGGCCCATCCTGCCGCCGGGATTGGCCGACGCCGGCAGCCCCGCGCCCGACTGGTAGGGCGGGGGAGCAAAGACCTCGCTGATGCCGCCGCCCGAGGCGCCCCCGCTGGCTCCGTCATTCCAGGTGCGCTCGTCGGATATGGTCGTGACCGACCCGGCGATCCTTGTGCCGCCGCAGGCCAGCACATTGGGGCTCGAGGCCGGGAAGTCGACATGCGCCCGGCCGTCGCCCACCCGGTCGTCCGAGCCGTTGTCGCCCGATGCGCAGGTGACCGTCACGCCCACCAGCGCGGCGTCGGCGAAGACCTGGTCCATCGCCCGCATCGCCTGGGCCGTCCAGGCCGATTCCGGTCCGCCCCAGCTGATCGAGATGACCGATGGGCGATTCGTCGTGTCGTGCACCGCCCGGCTGATTGCATCGAGGAAGCCGCGATCCGTGTTCGGGGCGAAATAGACGACCAGCCGGGCCCCGGGTGCGACCGAGCCGGCAACCTCGATGTCGAGCATCACCTCGCCGTCTGCGCTGTCGGCGGTGGTGGGCTCGTTGCGACCGCCGTCGACGAGGACCGTCGAGATCGCTGGTGGCGCCAGCCCGAGCCCTTCGAAATAGGCGCCGACGTCTGCCGGCCGGTAGCCGCCGCCGAGCTCGATCAGGGCGATCGCCTGCCCGCTGCCGTCCACGCCCGCCACGAAGTCGTAGAGCCGGGCCACCTGGGGCGGCGTGTAGCTTCGTTCGACGACCGTTGCCGGCCGGAAGGCGCCGGTCGCGCGCGCCGGCGCAGCGGGCTCGAAGACCCGGAAATGGGGCTGTGCCTGGGGGCGATCGTCGAGGCCAAACACTCCTTCGATCAGCGCCTCGAGGCGCGCCGGGATCGTGATTGGACCGGTTCGGCCGCGGTAGGTGCGCCCGTCGATGTCGCAGCGCACGAGATTGACGCCGAACGCGGCGGCCACCCGGGCTGCGTCCCCGGCGATGACGATGCGTCGCTCGCCGATCTCGCGATCGAGGATGTCCAGCCCCTGGTCGAGGGCAAACTGCTCCACCGCGGCGAGATCGGCCGGATCGGCGCCGCGCATCGCGCGAAGCTCGGCGCGGCTGAGCAGCGTGCCCGCGCTCAGCTCGCCGGCCGCCGGCAAGGGTCGGAGGCGAACCGTCACCTCGATGCGGGTATCGGCCGGAAGGGGGCCTCTCGCGCGGGCGCCGGGCAGCGCCAGCCGATCGCTGCCGTCGATTGCGATCCGAGGCTCATTGGCCGGCAGCGCAGGCTCCTCCGTGGCTGGTCCGGGGCACCGAGACCGGTCCCGAACCGGGCCCTGACCCGCCGACGCCCAGCCGAGGCTAGGTCCTCGCCCTGGCTCGGTCTATGGGCAGGATGACGTAGAGGGCCTGGCCGACGCGGCCGGTGCCGGCGCTGGGCGCCCGGAGACGGCGCTAGGCGCCTGGAGCGACGCTCGGTGCTGCGCTCGGCCGGGCATTGCCCCCCGGCGTCTTATGACTACCGGGCTGTGGTGCCCGGAACTGGAAGCCGGCCACGCTGAGCGCGTCGAACGATCCAGCGCCGGCCTGGGTGCCCTCGGCGCTGATCGTCATGCCCACCTTGATGCTGGCGATGGTTGCCTTGCTGGTTCCGAAGATCTGGAACGTCGTGGCCGCGCCGACGTGCACGGTCGTTGTGGTCCCGCCGAATTGCTTGATCGTGATCGTGTCCGCCGTGGTGGCCGTGACCTGGCCGAAGACGCTCGGCAGCACCACGCTGATCGCGTTGATCGAGTACGCGCCGTCGCTCGCCTTGGACTCCCGGAAGGCGATCTGGTCGCCGACCTTGAGGTCCGCGACACTGATCGTGGCGCCGGCCCGGGTAATCTTCGTGGAGCTGGTCAGGGCGATCGTCCGGGTCCAGCCATCGGCGGTCTTGAGCGACAGGTTCAAGCCGTCGATCGCGGCCACGGTGACTCCGCCCACGGTCCCGAACCCGCCGATGCCCGGCCCGCCCAGGCGGAGCCCGGGTCCGCCGGAGAACGGACCGAATCCGCCGCCGAATCGTCCGAAGCCCGCGGCTGGCCCGCGCTGACCGGGAGCGCCGGAGCCAGCCGGCTTGGCTGGTGTGGTCTGGGTCGAGCCGCCGGCCGCGGGGCTGGGCGATGCCGCCAGGGTGATCGCCGCGGAGAGCGCCAGGACGATCACGACCCCGACAACGATCGCCACCCGGATCGGGTTGGCGCCCGGCAGGCGGGACGAGAACGAGGGTCCGCTGGGTTCGCTCATTGAGGTGGTCTCCACGGTGCACAAGGCGGGACGAGCCGGAGCGCGGCTGCCATCACTGTGCGGGCGATTGCTGACGGTGTCCTGAGAGTCGCCGATTCCGTGGTGCATCCGGTCAACAGGCCCAGATCACCGGCTTTGGTCATCAGCGCCAGTCACCAGCGCCACGTCATCGTCGCCGCCAGCTCTTCGCCGGCCGCCAGGAACACCTGGCCCGTTCCGGTCCTCCCGGCCGAGGAGAGGCGCAGGGCGTCAGGCCAGGCCGTGGCCGGTTCCACGCACACCGATCCCGGCGGCGAGAAGACCACGACGCTGATCACGGGGGCCGAGAACTCGATTCGCAGCTCGAGATCAGGCCAGCGCACGACGGCCGGCCCGTGAGCATCAATGAAGACATCGTCGAGGCGCCGCGCACCAAGCAGCGGCCCGGCGCGCAGGTCGAACGGACCCTCGACCGGGATGCTGGAGCCCGTGGGGATCATCTCGCGGTCGAGCTCCAGGCGCCGATCGGCGTTGACCGTCACCTCCAGGTCCTCGCCGGCATCGCGGCGGAACCAGGGGTGCCAGCCAAGGGCCGCCGGCATCGCTTCGGTCGCGGAGATCGAGGCCGTGCATTCGAGCGAACCTGGCCGCAGGCTGATCCGCTGCCTGGCGACGCCGGCGAAGGGCCAGCGCAGGGCGTCGAGCTGGAGGCTCATCTCCACCGCCGATTCGGCGGCGCTCTCGACGTGCCAGGGCAGGTCGAATCCGGCGCCGTGGATGGCATGACTCCCGTCGTTGCCGGTCAGCTGGACGGATCGTCCCCGCCAGTCGACCCGGCCGGCCCGGATCCGGCCGACCCACGGCACCATCAGGAAGCTGCCCCAGCTGATCGCCGGCAGCGGCAGTCCAGCCTGCGGTCGCTCGATCAGGCGCTCCCGCTCGCCGGCGACGAGCGACGCGAGGCGGCCGCCGGCATGGGCGTCGACCAGGGCACGGTCGGCGCCCGCCGCAAGCCGCAGGATCATGGGGCCATGAGCCCAGAGCCGTCGGCCGGCGTCACGGCAAAGACCCGCGGCTCAAGACCCGTCCGGGCCGCATAGTCCGACTCGACGGCTGAGCGCAACGCATCGACGGCATCGGGCCGCACGAGGTTGATCGTGCAGCCGCCGAATCCCGCACCGGTCATCCGGGCCGCCACCACGCCGGGTACCGTGCCGGCGATCTCGACGAGGGCATCGAGGGCCGGTGAGCTCACCTCGAAGAGGTCGCGCAGCGACGCATGGCTGGCGGCGAAGAGCCTGCCGAGCGCCGGCAGGTCGCCCGCCGCGAGCGCGCTGACGGCGTCGAGCACCCGCTGGTTCTCGAGGACGACGTGGGTGGCCCGGGCCAGGACGATGGGCTCCAGCCAGCCCCCGGCAGCCGCCTCGGCGATCAGCTCGACGGAGACATCGCGCAGGGATCGAATCGCAGGATCGCGACCAGCCAGGACGGCCACGGCCGCGTCGCACTGCGCCCGCCGGACGTTATACGCGGAGCCCGCGAGCTCGCGCACCTGGCCACTGTCGCAGACCACCAGCGTGATCCGATCCAGGGGCAGCCCCACGGGCCGCCAGTCGAGGGAGCGGCAATCGAGCAGGAGCGCTGCGCCGGCCTGTCCGCAGGCGACAGCGAACTGGTCCATCAGGCCCGACTGGACGCCCACGAACCCGTTCTCGGCCTGCTGGGCGATCTGGGCCAGGGCCAGCGGGCCGGGCACGCCGGCGCCGGTGACCAGGAGCGCCTGGGCGATCGCCAGCTCGATCGCCGCGGATGACGACAGGCCCGCGCCGGTCGGCAGGTTGGAGCCGATGACCCCGCGCAGCCCACGCAGCTCGACCCCCGCGGCGGCCAGGGCCCAGGCGGTCCCGACCGCGTAGTCCGACCAGCTTGCCGTCCGCCCGGGCAGCTTGTCGAGGTCGAACTCGGTTCGCTCACCGGTGTCCGCTCGGTGGAGCACGACCCGCCGATCGCCGCTGGGCACGAAGGCGATCCGGATCTCCCGGTCGATCGCCGCGGGCAGGACGTAGCCAAGATTGAAATCCGTGTACTCGCCGATCAGGTTGACTCGCCCGGGCGCCCGGGCGACCCGGATCTCTTCCGGCCGGGCGGCGGCCCGCGGTTCGAGGCCCTGGAGCTGGCCGACCAGGCCGGCCGGATCGATCGGCTCAGTCAGCGCTCGGAACCGCGCTGCTCAGGTAGTGGACCGGCGAAACGGTCCGGAGGCGCTCGGCGGCCTCCTCGGCGCTCAGGTCCCGCTGGGTCTCGGCAAACATCTCGTAGCCTGCGATGAACTTGCGCACGGCCGCCCGCTGGAGGGGCGGATAGAGGTGGCCGTGGAGCTGCCAGTGCTCATTCGACTGGCCGTCGAAGGGTGCCTGGTGCCAGCCCATCGAGTACGGGAAGGGCAGCCGGAAGAGGTTGTCATAGCGACCGAGCAGCTCGATGAGGGTGCCGGCGAGGGCATCCCGGCTCGACCCGTCCAGGTCCGGCAGGCGCTCGACCGGGCGTTTCGGGATGACCAGCGTCTCGAACGGCCAGACGGCCCAGAAGGGGACCACCACGAGCCACTCGTCGTTCTCCACCACGACCCGCTCGCCGTGCTCCTCCTGGGCCGCGTAGTCGAGCAGGAGCCGGCTGCCGTGGGCCTGGAACCAGGCCAGCTGGCTGGCACTCTCGCGGGCTGCCTGGTGGGGCAGGGCCGTGCCTGCCCAGATCTGACCGTGGGGATGGGGATTCGAGGCGCCCATCGTCTCGCCCCGGTTCTCGAACACCTGGACCCACTGGTAGCGGGCCCCGAGCTCGGCGGTCTCGGCCGCCCACACGTCGATCACCGCCCGGACGTCCGCGCTCGACATCAGGGCCATGGTCACGTCGTGGCGTGGCGAGAAGCACAGGACGCGGCACGTCCCTGGCTCGCCCTCGGCCCGCAGCAGGCCATCCTCGATCCGTTCTGCCGGCACCTCCGGCCGAAGCGCGGCGTAGTCGTTGGTGAAGACGAACGTCCGATCGTAGGCCGGGTTGATCAGGCCATTGGCCCGGGTGTTCGTGGGACACAGGTAGCAGGTCGGGTCGTAGGCGACATCGGGGGGCCGGCTCGACGGGTCCTGGCGGCCCAGCCAGGGCCGGCGCGTCCGCTCGGTCGAAACCAGGACCCACTCGTCGACGAGCGGATTGAAGCGGCGATGCGGATTCGACAGGACCCGGGCCGTTCGGCCACTGCCATCGCGCTCGGTGAGGGTGCCCGTGGCCTTCTCAGTCTGCACGGGCCGGACCGGTGGCAACAATCAGCGATTCGCCAGGTTCGCCCGTCGGTCCGACGATTCGACGGCCGATCTGGACCGGCTCCTCGTCGGGATCGAATGGCTGACCGCGGCGCGGCCAGCCGCCGGCCAGTGGCTCGACCAGGACCAGCTCCCGCACCCGGCTCCGCAGGAGCTGCTGGGCGTCCGCGTCGAGGCCGGTATCGCTGATCACCATGTCGGCCTGGTCGAGGCGGGCGATCGAGCTGAGCGCGACCTGTCCCCATTTCGTATGGTCGGCGACCACGACCAGCCGGCCGCCGGCCTCGATCAGGGCGCGGTTCGTCTCCGCCTCCATCAGGTTCGGGGAGCTGAAGCCCGAATGGGCGTCCATGCCGTGACAGCCCATGAAGACCAGGTCGACGTGGACGCTCCTCAGTGCGGCCACGGCGAAAGGGCCGACGAGGGCATCGGAGGGCGTGCGGACGCCGCCGGTCATGATGATGGTCTGGTCGGGCCGGCCGGCATCATGGAGCACGTCAGCTACCCGGACCGAGTTCGTCACGACCGTCAGGCCAACCACGTCGACCAGCCGCCGGGCCAGGGCGTAGGTGGTGGTGCCGGCGGAGATGCCGATGGCCGTGCCCGGCTCGACGAGGGTCACGGCGGCGTCGACGATTGCCTCCTTCTCGGGCTCCTGGAGGGCCGATTTGGCGGCAAAGCCAGGTTCGAAGAGGGCGCTGCCGGGAAGCGCCGTGGCGCCGCCGTGGACCTTCTCGATCAGGCCGCGCTCGTGGAGCAGCTCCATGTCCCGCCGGATGGTCATGTCCGAGACGCCCAGGTCACGGACGAGATCGGCGACGCGCACGCCGCCGTCCTCCCGCACCCGGTCGAGGATGTAGGCCTGGCGCTGGCGGGCTAGCACGGGCGGCACGAAGCGGCCTGTCCGCCGATGCTGGCTTGACCAGCCACCTTCACGCAATCCTCCGATGGCCCGGGCAGCTCGAGCCCGGCCAGACAACAATACCGCCACAAGTCAACGAGTTGCCACATGTTCTTGTGGCTACCCGTTGGAATCCCTTGACAACAGGCCCGTGTCGAGTCGACAATCCGTTTGGGTTTGTCGGTTTCTGTTTAACAACGCAACAGAGCGGCGGGCAGAGCCGAAGGAGGAGGACCATGGCGATTCAAGACACGTCGCGGCCGGAGGCACCGTCCACGACGGGTCGGCGCAATGTCAGCCGACGCAACATCCTCAAGGGGATGGCCGTCGTTGCCGGCGCGGCCGCCCTTCCGTCAATCCTCGTCGCCTGCAGCTCCACCCCGACCACAGCACCGGCTGGCGGCGGCGGTGGCGCCGTCACGGGGACCGTGACGGTTGGCAGCAACCACTCCGACCCGGGCGAGCTCAAGGGCATGCAGGCGATCAACGCCGCATTCATTGCCGCCAATCCCGGCGCCAAGGTCACGATGAACACCGTTGACCACGGCACCTTCCAGAACCAGATCAGCGCGTACCTCCAGGGCACTCCCGAGGACGATTTCACCTGGTTCTCCGGCTACCGGATGCGCTTCTTCGCGTCCAAGGGCCTGGCCACGCCAATCGACGACGTGTGGGCCAAGGTGAAGTCCAACTTCACCACCGGCTTCGCCACGTCCGTGACGGGCGACGACGGCAAGGTCTACGGCATCCCGGTCGACTACTACCCGTGGTGCGTCTTCTACCGCAAGAGCGTCTTTGCTGCGAAGAACTACACCGTCCCAACGACCTGGGCCGACTTCAAGACGCTCCTTGCCAAGATGCAGACCGACGGCCTGATCCCGCTCGCCTTCGGCGACAAGGACGGCTGGCCCGCGATGGGCACCTTCGACATCCTCAACCTACGCCTGAACGGCTACCAGTTCCACGTGGACCTGATGACGGGCAAGGCGAAGTGGACCGATCCGAAGGTGACCACTGTCTTCCAGAAGTGGGCCGAGATCACCCCATTCCACGACACGACCTACGCGGGCCTGACCTGGCAGAAGGCGGCCGACACGCTGGTCCAGAAGAAGGCCGGGCTGTACTTCCTTGGACTGTTCCTGACCAGTGAGTTCGCCGCAACCGAGGATCCCGCGGACATTGCCGATGTCGACTTCTTCCCGTGGCCGCTGCTCGGGACCCAGTACGACGGCGAGGCCGCCCTCGACGCGCCGATCGATATCTGGATGGTCACCGCCAAGTCGGCCACCCTGCAGGCCGATCTCGACACGGCCAAGGCGTACATGGAGTTCTGGTCGAAGGGCTCCACTCAGCTGATCATGTTCCAGAACCAGCCGGGCCTGATCCCGGCTGCTAGTGACACCGACACGAGCACCTACAGCGCCCTCCAGAAGAAGGCCGCCCAGATCGTCGGTGCTGCCCAGAAGATCACCCAGTTCCTCGACCGCGACTCGCGGCCGGACTTCGCCGGTGCCGA
This sequence comes from Chloroflexota bacterium, assembly GCA_041691435.1. GTDB lineage: Bacteria > Chloroflexota > Limnocylindria > Limnocylindrales > CSP1-4 > Palsa-1033. Next base: position 21,710 of record JBEPUS010000005.1, on the reverse strand, counting down.
CGGCATGCAGGGCTTCCTCCAGAAGTTCCTGGCCGCCCCAACCACGGACACCACCGCCCTGCAGGCGCAGATCCAGGCCTTCTGGGATGCGCTTCCGCCGGCCACCGTCTAAGCTCCTCCTCCACGACCCTGGCCCGTGCCTGATCCGCAGGTACTCAGCCTGGCCCCCGCTCCGGCACCAACCGGAGCGGGGGTTGTCGCGTCCGGGCCGACCGGGAAGCGCCGCCGCTACAGCATCCTGACCGGACAGGACCGGCTGGTCCTCGTGGTGATCGTGGGCATCCCGGTCTTCCTGGATGTCGGCCTGATCTGGGGCCCAACCCTGGCCTCGATCCTCTTCTCGTTCACCAACTGGCAGGGCTACGGCGGGATCACCGCCAAGAACATCGTGGGCCTCCAGAACTACACGTTCCTGTTCACCCAGTACACGCTGTTCTGGCCCGCGCTCATCCACAACCTGATGTGGCTGGCGTTCTTCGTCTTCATTGCGTCGCCGATCGGCATCTTCTTTGCCGTCCTGCTCGATCGCGAGATCCGCGGCAGCCGGTTCTACCAGAACATCTTCTACTTCCCGGTCGTCCTGTCGCTGGCCGTGGTGGGCATCATCTGGGAGCTCCAGTACGCGCCGGATGGCTTCATCGACAGTGCCCTGGGCCTGACCAAGCAAACCAACGCGATCGACTGGCTGGGCAATCCCAGCCTGAACATCTGGGCGGTGCTCGTAGCCGCCAGCTGGCGCCACGTGGGCTACATCATGGTCCTGTACCTGGCCGGGCTGAAGAGCGTCGATCCCACCCTCCGCGAGGCAGCCGCGATCGACGGCGCCTCGGACGTCCAGACGTTCTTCCGGGTGATCTTCCCGGTGATGGCTCCGATCAACGTCGTGATCGTGGTCGTAACGGTGATCGAATCGCTGCGGGCGTTCGACCTCGCGTACATCATCAACCAGGGCACGAACGGCCTCGAGCTGCTGTCGATCCTGATCACCAACAACAGCATCAGCGAGGCGAGCCTGGTGGGACGAGGCTCGGCGATCGCCGTGATTCTCCTCGTGATCTCGCTCGTGCCGATCACGCTGTACCTGACCCGGGTCATGCGGAGCACCGGCGAATGACTGCGTCCGTGATCGCCGCAACGCCCAAGAAGCGGCGTATCCGCAAGGGCCGGGTGGCCCTGCATGCCTTCCTGATCACGATGTCTGCGATCTGGCTCTGGCCGCTCATCTGGGCGTTTATCACGGCGCTCCGGCCGCTCAGCGACACGATCAAGAACGGCAGCTGGTCCTGGCCGACATCGATCAGCCTGAACAACTTCATCAACGGCTTCCAGCAGGCCAACCTCGGCTATTACTACCTCAACACGCTGATCGTCGTGGTCCCCGCGGTCCTGATCGTCCTGCTCATCGCGTCGCTGGTCGCGTTCGCGCTCACCCGGGTGCGTTCGAGGATCAACCTCTTCCTGCTGCTGATGTTCACGGCGGGCAACCTCCTGCCTCCGCAGGTGATCATCGTGCCGGTCTACTACATCTTCAACGCGCTGCCCCTGCCCACCTCCATTGCCGACAACGGCCGACTGTACGACCAGTACATCGGGATCATCCTGATCCATGTCGTCTTCCAGATGGGCTTCTGCATCTTCGTCCTGAGCAACTACATGCGGACCCTGCCCAAGGAGCTCAAGGAGGCGGCCCTGGTCGACGGGGCGTCGCTCCTGCGGACCTTCAGGAGCATCATCCTGCCGCTCTGTGCGCCCGCGCTCGCGGCCCTCGGGACACTCGAGTTCACATTCATCTACAACGACTTCTTCTGGGCGCTCCTGCTCATGAAGACAGGCTCCAAACGGCCGATCACGTCGGCCCTCAACAACCTGCAGGGCCAGTTCTTCACCGACCAGAACGTGCTGGCCGCCGTCGCCCTGATGGTGGCCGTGCCCACGATCATCGTGTACATCGCCCTCCAGCGGCATTTCATCCGCGGTCTCACGCTGGGCTCCACGAAGGGCTAGGCCAACAGCTAGCGGCCGGCTCCGGGTGCGAGATCGACCGGCGCCACCGCCCGCTGGTCATCGGCCACGACGAAGAAGTCGCGGGCCTGCCAGCCGAAGAGACCGGCCAGGATGACCGCCGGCAGCTGTCGGATCCGGATGTTGTAGCGGGCAACCGAATCGTTGTAGAGCTCGCGCCGGTCGGCGATGACCCCTTCGAGGCGCTGGATCTCAGCCTGCAGGGCCAGGACATTGCCGGCCGACTTCAGCTCCGGGTAGTTCTCGACGGTTGCGAACAGCTGGCGGACGGCCTGGCTGGTGGCCGCCGAGGTCGCGGCCTGCTGGGGCACCGGCGCGGCACCCGAATAGGCGTTGCGCAGGCGGGTGACCTCGGTCAGCACGTCCTGCTCGAAGCCCATCACGCCGCGGACCGCACTGACCAGGTTGGGCAGCTCGTCGAAGCGCTGCTTCAGGGCGACATCGATGTTCGCCCAGGCCTTGTTGATCCGCTGCGTCAGCGCCACGACCTCGTTGTAGGTGGTGTACGCGAGGAACGCGACCAGGACCAGGACCAGGATGGCAGCGAAGAGGCCCGCTGCGAGATAGGGCATCAGAGACCCAGCCCCGAGCTGACGATCCAGGCGAGGGCCACCGCGCAGCCGATCGACAGGGCCGCCCCGAGCAGCCCCAGGACGAAACGGTCGTCAGCCCGCTGGGCGGCGATCGCCGGCGTCCCGGCCGTGACGAGGAGCTGCTGGGTCGGGTCGTCGGCCACGATCAGGCTGCCGGGCGTGATGTGGAACCTGCGCTCGGCGTGGGCCGCCTCGGCGGCGGTCGCCAGGCCCGGCCGGGCCGCGCCCGGATCAAGGGTTGGGGTCCTGGTGGGACGCCCGATCCCGAAGCCCGGGATCGCGGCATTCCCCCAGGCTTCTGCGGGGCTCGTGGAGATCGCCCCGCGGGCCTCCGCCGCTGCGAGGTCGGCAGCAATCTCCGGATCGCCGCCGATCGGGTCGAGACTGCCGTCCATGGCGTCCGAGCCGTCCGGGTCGCCAAGCTGATCGAAGGGCAGGACCATGCCCACGATCGTGACGGCGTCGCCCACCGCCAGGCGTGCTTCGCGATAGTGCCGCCGGCCGCCACCCAGGCCCATCGACGCTCCGCCGAACATGCCGCCCGGAGCGCGCAGGGCAGGGGAGCCGTCGGACCCGTCGAGCGCCCGCCCGGCGGGATGGACCGTGAGGAGGTCGGCGACCTGGGTGGCGCGGTCCTTCTCGGCCACGTCGGTCGCCGGGCCGGTACGCAGGCGGAGGCCGGCCGGCCCCTCGCCCAGGATGCCGCTCCGGGCATTGAGCTGGTCGGGCACGTCGAAGGCAGCTCCGCGTGGAAAGACCCGAATCGTGCCGGTCGCGTCGCGGACCCGGAAGCCGACGGCGCGCTCATCGTGGAAGACCCGTGACTCCGAGCGGTCGCCCTCTTCGGTGACGCTCGATCGGTAGTACACGCAGGGCTCGGACTGGAGCGGTGAGGTCAGGGTCAGCTCGGCCGGCTCGATCGTCCCGCTGACCCGGTTCTCGCCGACGGCGATCGACGAGATCGCAGCACCGGCGACGTCCGAGATCAGGCTGGCCCGGCGATAGCCGCCAAAACCGCGCCACAACAGGATCAGGCCCCCGACGATCCCGATGACTGCCAGGGCGATGGGTCCGCTCACCGGCCCATCCTAGTCGCGCCGATTCGGGCGCCGCGACTCGTCGAAGGTCAGGGGGCGGAGCCGCCGGGGGTCCGGCGAATCGAGAGAGCCACCAGGACCACCCCGAGCGCGATCAGGCCGGCCGGCCAGTAGCGGTCGATGTCGAGCGCCGGTACGAAGGTGCGCACGAGGAAGAAGATGCCGATCGTCACCAGGAACAGGCCGGCGATGATCCCACCGGAGCCCGTCCCGTCGTGGCCGGAGCCGCGGCGCGCCTGGCGAGCCGCCCGGCGGGCATCCCGGGCGGCGTGCCGAGCATCGCGCGCCGACTCGCCCGACCAGCTGGATGGAGGCATCGCGGCATCCGTGGCAGCCGGACCCGGTGGGCTCCAACCACCGGCGATCGGCGCCGCGAAACCGGGTCCTGCCGGCCCGGATCCCGCCGGCCCGGAGCCGGCTGAGCTGCTCGTCCCGGCCGCGGGATCTGGCGGCGCGCCCGGAGCCGGGCCAGGAACCGGGCCACTAGGGGCTCCCGTCGCGCTCGATGAGGGCCAGCTCGACGACCATCCGCTCGACCCGGTCGCCGTCCAGCCGCCGTGGCTGCCCACGGCCAGCGGCTCTTCGGGTACGACGATCGCCATGACGATGTAGATCAGCAGGAAGATGCCGCCCGAGAGGACCACGAGGACGGCCCAGAGCACCCGGACGAGCGACGGATCGAGCTCGAATCGATCGGCGACGCCGCCGGCCACCCCGGCCAGCATCCGGTCCGTTCGGGAGCGATAGAGCCGGTCGTTCACTCGCAGCCTCCATCTGGGTTCAGCTCAATGGTGCCCGCATTGGCCGTCACGTGCAGGCCGACGGGTTGGGCCGTCAAGTTGGACGCCGCGTTGAAATTGCGCCAGGTGTCGCCATCCTGGACGAGGCCGCGGCTGGCAAAGTTGTTGTTCGACAGGACCCCACTGACGTCTACGACCAGGTTCGCGCCCGTGGGCAGGCACAGGCCGATGCGGCCGGCATTCACCGTGACGGAACCGCTGAGCGAGGACGCCGGCAAGCGGACCAGGGCCTCGCCGGCATTCACGGTGTCGTCGAACGAGGCGATCGCCGCAGCTTCCGACAGGTCCACGTTGACCGAGCCCGCGTTCGACGTGAGCGAGAGACTGTTGAGCCGCGCCCCGGCAAGGACGATCGCGGCATTGCCCGCGTTGACCTGGATCGACAGGTCGAGGCTCGAATCGGCGGGCAGGTCCAGCTTCCAGCTAGGCCGACTGGCACCGAAGTCGAGGAAGCTGTCCCCTCGGTTCGCAATATGCAGGGAGTTCGAGCCGGCGTCGACCAGTGCCGCCCGACTCGGGCCTGGGGCTTCACTGAACGTCCATGCCGACCCTTGGGTCGTGGCGACCGTGAGGTTCCCGCAGTTCAACGTCAGGCCGACCTCGGCCTGCGGCCCGAATGATCCACGCGCCGTCTGCCCGGTCGTCGCCTGCTGATCCGCGCCAATGCAGCCGATCGACCCGAGGCCGCCGGCAACGCCGATCCCGAAGAGCAAGCCGAAGGTGCTCGCCGAGATCAGGGCACCCAGGACCGCGATCCTCGTCCGGGCGACGAGGATCGAGAAGCCGACCGCCACGAAGAGCAATGGCCAGAGCCGCCCGGCTGCGCCGATCGTGTTCCGGTCGAGCCAGCCCAGCTCGGTCGCGAGCGGCAGGCTGCCGAGCGCGATCAGGAACACGCCCCACTGCAGGAATCGACGCTCGATGCGCACGCTCGCCCCTCCGCGGCCGCTCGCCGCCGAGCCTGACCGTCAGGCCTGAGTCTGCGCCGTCCACGGCCATGACGCGTGGTAGCCTCGCAGTGGCGGCCGGATCGGCCGAGCGGGCAACGGAGGTCACGGATGCGACTGAGCGGGTGGCGCGCGAAGGCTCCCGGTCGGGACGGGATCCAGCCCAGGGCGCTCGAGTCGGTCGGCTCGATCCTCGAGGCGCTCGGCGCCGAGGCGGATCCGCATTGCTGGGTGACCTGGGGCGATGAGACCGGCAGTCGCTGGACGCTGATGGCGCCGTGCGCGGCCGGCCTGGCCGTGGTCAACGTGCGCGCCGGCGGTCCGGGCGAGGGTTCCCGAGCGGGGGGTCGCCTGATCCGCTGGGGCAAGGTGCAGCTGGGTGAGCTGGCCGCCGAGTCCGAGCGCGGCCATCGCCTCGTGATGTTCCAGATCGAGGGCCAGCCGATCCGCGGAACGGATGACGACGCCGATGGCGTCGCCGCTTTCGCCGGCCTGGCCCTGGCCGGTCTCGAGGGCCGGCCGTTGCCTGACCTGGACCGTGGCGCTCGGCGGCCCACGCCGCAGACCGGCACGCCCGCCAAGGCCCCGGTCAAGGGATCCTCGAAGGCCCTGGCCGTGAGGCCCGCAGGGGGTCCGAAGCCGCCCGGTGCCGGCGCCGCGGGCAGTCGCTGACGGCGTGACCGACGGAAGCGTGTCCGACGGAAGCGTGGCCGGTGGGCGCCCAACCGGAGAACCCCTGGCTCGTCGGCCGACGGCGGTCATCTTCGACCTCGACGGCGTCCTCGTGGACGCCGAGATCTGGTGGGACGAGGTGCGCCAGGCGTGGACCGCTGCCCACCGGCGGCCCTGGACGCCGGCCGACCAGGCTGCGGTCATGGGCGCCAACTCGGCCGGCTGGGCGCGGATCATGCGCCAGCGGCTCGATCTCGACCTGCCGGACCAGGTGATCATCGATGAGATTGTCGGAGCGATGGTCGAGCGCTACGAGCGCCTCGGCGCGCCCCGGATCAAGGGCGCGGACGCCGCGGTCCGGCACCTGGCCGCGGCCGGCCTGCCGCTGGCGATCGCCTCGTCGGCCCATCGCGCGGTGATCGACGCTGCCCTGGCGGCCCTCGGAATCCGCGACCTTCTCGGCGCTGTCGTCTCGGCCGACGAGGTCGCCCATGGCAAGCCGGCGCCCGATGTCTACCTGCTGGCGGCGCGCCGGCTGGGCGTGGAGCCGGCAGATTGCCTGGTGGTCGAGGACTCGCTCAACGGCGTCCTCGCCGGCCGCGCCGCCGGGATGGCCGTGGCCCTGGTGCCCAACGCGTCGGTTCCGCCGGCCAGCGGGGCCCGGGAGGCTGCGAGCATGGTCCTGGGCAGCCTCGCCGAGCTCGATTCGCTCCTGGAGCTCCCCGCGCCGTAGCACTTCCTGCGATACTCGCCGGACACGGTTCACGAGGAGCATTCGGTGGGTGCAACGGGACTGGCTGCGAACCCGAAGGAATACCGGGAGCGGCTCAAGGAACAGGATGATGCCCAGCTCGACGCCTGGGCGGCGGAGCTGATGCGCGACATCGCCCGGCGCCGGGGCGTCCTGCGGGTCCTGGCGGACTTCAAGAAAGCCGCCAGGGTCGATGATCGGGCGCTCGAGCGGATCTACGCCGCCGGCGGTGGGGCCCCGGCCACCTTCGGCCGGGACGCGAAGGGCGAGTCGATCGTGCCGGCGATCATGCTCTGGGCCCTGGTCCCGGGGATCCGCCGCGAAGCCGCCGACGGCCGGGACCGGCTCGTCGAGTACCTCGTGGAGAACTTCGAGGATCTCGTCTACGTCTGACCGCCCGGGCATCCTCGCCCAGGCCGGCCGTCAGGCAGCCGGAGCCGTCCGGCTGGTCCACCCGTTTCCCTCGCTCCTCGATGGCCTGGTCACCGCCGGCCTGGTGCGACTCGCCGGTGCGGGCCTGGACCGAGCGGCGCTCCTCGGCCTGGCGATGTTCTGCCTGCAGGCCTCGATCGGAGCGCTCAATGACCTGGTGGATCTCGAGCGGGACCGGCAGTCGAAACCGGGCAAGCCACTGCCCCGGGGGATGCTCTCGAGGGGCACGGCCCGGGCCATCGCCGGCATCGGCCTGCTCGCGGGCCTCGGGCTCTCCCTGGTCGCGGGACTGGTGGTCCTGCTGGCTGCAGTGATTGGGGTGGTCGTGGGCTATGCCTACGACCTGCGCATCAAGGCGAGCCCGTGGTCATGGCTGCCCTTCGCGCTCGGCCTGCCGCTCCTGCCGATCTATGCCTGGCTCGGAGCGACGGGCGAGCTGCCGGGAGCCTTCCTGCTCCTCGTGCCACTGGCGGTCGCAGGCGGCGCCGCCCTGGCCCTGGCGAACGAGCTGGCGGACGACGAGCGCGACCGCGCCGGCGGCGTCCGGACGGCGGCCGGGGCGCTCGGCGCACACCACGCCTGGCGGCTCGGCGCGTCCCTCCAGGTGCTGGTGGCTGTTGTCGCGGCGGGCTCGCTCGTCCTGTGCGCGGCCCCGCTCGCGTCTCTGGCCGCGGCTGATGGATCCATCGGCCTGATCATGATCGGCCTGGCCCTCGGACGCAGTCCGCGGGCCGCAACCCGCGAGCGGGCTTGGGAAGCCCAGGCGATCGGCCTCGGCGGGCTGGCCCTGGCCTGGCTGGGCGGCCTTGCGAGCCTCGGCCTGTTGTGATCCCCGGGCCCAGCCTCAGCTGACCTCGCCGCTCCGGACCATCGCGATCGCATTCTCCAGGCGGAGCTTCGCGATCATCAGGTACTTCGCCAGGTTCGCCCGGTCCACGTCGCCGATCGACTCCAAGACGTCCTTCTGGCGAAGCACGCCGAAGAACTCCTCGAGAGAATCGGCCAGCCCCTGCTTGGCCTCGAGCAACGAATCCTCGCCGAGCGGGGCGACTGGTCGAACCCCGGACCAGGCCGACCCGGCCGCGTCGGCAAGGTCAGTCCCCTGGTCGGTGTCGCGCGCCCGACGTCCGGCCGTAGCCCGCCCGACCGCTGTGTCGTCAGTTGGCTCATCGCCGACCGGCTCGTCGGCTCGGACGCGACGGCCTTCGATCTTCATCTTCAGCTTGACCAGCGACAGCTCGCCACTGGCGACCTGGGCGGCCAGCCGGCGACGCTTCTTCGGGTCCTCCACCTTCATCAGCTCATAGGCGTGCGACAGGGTGTCCTTGCGCAAAGACACGAGCTGACGGATCTCCTCGGGTGCGTCGGCCAGGCGAAGGCGATTCTCGAGATATCCTTTGTCCTTGCCCAACTTCTGGGCGAGACGGCGAATGCTGTAGCCATGGTCCTTGACCATCCGGTCATACATCGTCGCTTCTTCGAGTGGCGACAGGTCCTCGCGCTGGAGGTTCTCGATGATCGCGATCTCGAGCGCCGTGTCGTCGTCGATCTCTTCGATCATGGCCGGGATCGAGTCGAGCCCCGCTGCCTTGGCTGCCCGCCAGCGCCGCTCGCCGGCAATCAGCTGATAGCGCCCGGCGGGTCCGAACGGTCGCAGGAGGACCGGCTGCAGAATCCCATGTTCCTTGATCGACGCGCTGAGCTCGTCGAGGGCCGACTGCTCGAACGTCATTCGAGGCTGGTCGGGGTTGGCCTCGATTCGGCTGACCGGAACGTGACGAACGCCGAGGTTTCGCCTCGAGCCCTCCGGCGAGAGCAGGCTGATCACGGCTGGACCGAGCTCGCGTTCCTCGGACAGGCGGCGCGCCGCGGCCGCCCGAAAATCTGTCCTAGCCAAGTTCGATGACCTCCCGTGCCAGCTCGCGATAGGTCCGTGCCGCGTCGGAGCTCGAGGCATACGACGTGATCGGGCGACCCGTGAGCGGAGCCTCGCCCAACTTGACCGTGTTCCGGACGATGGTGTTGAAGACGTGATGGTCGCCGAGCTCACGCAACTCGTCGAGCATCTCCCGGCCGAGAATGGTCCGCCCGTCATAGAACGTTGGCAGAAGCCCCAGGACGCGCAGGTCGCGATTGAGCTTCGCCCTGATCGTATTGATCACCTTGACCAGGGCCGTGAGGCCCTTCAACGCGTAGTACTGCGTCTGGACCGGGATGATCACGCTACGCGCGGCAACCAGGGCGTTAATGGTGAGCAGTCCCAAGGTCGGCGGGCAGTCGATGAGGGCGAAGTCGTAGTGCTGGTCCACCCAGCCATCGAGCGCCTCGCGCAACGCGTGCTCGCGACCGATTGCGCTGAACAGCTCGACCTCGGTGGAGGCCAGCTCCAGGGTTGCCGGCGCAACGTCGATCCCAGTGGTCTGGGTGGGGATGACGATTTCGGCCATCGTCGCGCGCGAATCGGCCAGCACGTCGGCAACCGAACGGTCAACCGTACCGAGGTTGATACCAAGCCCGACCGTCAGGTTGGCCTGGGGGTCCATGTCGATGCACAGGACTCGGTAGCCTTGCTCCGCGAGGGCACCCCCGAGATTGATCGCGGTCGTGGTCTTGCCAACGCCGCCCTTCTGATTCGCAATCGCGATCACATTCGCCACGGGCGCATCACCTCGATGTAACTGCTCGGAACGTCGCAAACCGCGGAATCCGTTTCGAGATGGTACTCCACGATTGAAGCCAGTGGTTCATCCACTTATCCACAGTCCGTAGCAGTTGTTCACCGAATCTGTGGAAAGATGAGGACACTCCGTGCCCACCTGGGCTGCGCCGATATGATGGACCCGGCGAGGCCGATTGACCTTCGATGGGCCGCTGTCTGTGCGCAAAGACAGTAAGAGTGGTGAGATCCGTGTCAACGACGAACGATCCAAACGGTCAGCTCGAGGACCTGCGCGCTGCTGGCCGGCTTGGCGGGGGAGTAGAGCGAATCGAGAAGCAGCATCGGGCCGGAAAGCTCACGGCCCGGGAGCGTCTCGACCTGTTGCTTGATGTCGGTTCGTTCGTCGAGCTCGATGCATTCGTGACGAGTGAGTCCGGCCATTCCCCAACCGGCACCGACCGCTTTCTGGGCGATGGCGTGGTCACGGGCCACGGTTCGATCGACGGCCGGCTCGTGTTCGTGTTCTCCCAGGACTTCACCGTTCTGGGCGGATCGCTGTCCGAAGCCTATGCCGGCAAGATCTGCAAGGTCATGGACCTGGCGACGAACGTCGGCGCCCCGATCATCGGGTTGAACGACTCTGGCGGCGCTCGGATCCAGGATGGCGTGGCGGCGCTGGGCGGCTATGCCGACATCTTCCTGCGCAACGTCCAGGCATCGGGCGTGGTGCCCCAGCTGTCGCTGATTCTGGGGCCGTGTGCAGGCGGCGCGGTGTATTCACCGGCCATCACCGATTTCACGGTGATGGTGGAGGGCACGAGCTACATGTTCGTGACCGGCCCGAATGTCGTGAGGGCCGTGACCCACGAGGACGTTGACGCCGAGCGACTGGGCGGGGCAACCACGCACACGACACGCAGCGGCGTCGCTCACCTCGCGGCCCATGATGAGGCTGAAGCCTTCGACCTCGTCCGCCAGATTCTCGCGTTCCTGCCCCAGAACAACCTGGCCGATCCGGCGCGGAATGAGAGCGTCGATCCTTGGAATCGGGCCGACCCGGCATTGGATTCGATCATTCCCAATGACCCGGCGACACCGTATGACATGCGCGCCGTCATCGGCCACGTCGTGGACGACGGCCGGTTCCTGGAGCTGCAGCCATCGTGGGCGGGAAATATCCTGGTCGGTTTCGCACGCTTCGCTGGGCGTAGCGTCGGCATCGTGGCCCAGCAGCCCGCCGTCCTCGCCGGCGCGCTCGACATCAACTCATCGATCAAGGCCGCGCGGTTCGTTCGGACGTGCGATGCGTTCAATGTGCCGCTCGTGAGCTTTGTTGACGTACCCGGGTTCCTGCCCGGCGTGGGCCAGGAAGACGGGGGCATCATCCGACACGGGGCGAAGCTCCTGTATGCGTACTGCGAGGCAACCGTCCCGAAGATCACCGTCATCACCCGCAAGGCGTACGGCGGCGCGTACGACGTGATGAGCAGCAAGCATGTCGGCGGCGACATGAATTTCGCCTGGCCCACGGCAGAGATCGCCGTCATGGGTGCGGCTGGTGCCGTGGAGATCCTTCATCGCGATGAGCTCGCGAAGGCGTCCAGCCCGGATGACGAGCGCGCCAGGTTGATTGCGGACTACGAAGCGCGGTTTGGCAACCCATACATCGCCGCGGGTCGCGGGTACATCGACGCGGTGATCCGCCCGTCCGAGACACGCGGCCGGTTGATCGGTGCGCTGGAGATGCTGGCGACGAAACACGTTGCTGGTCCGCGCAGGAAGCACGGCAACATCCCGCTTTGAAGTCGACGTCTTTGCGCAAAGACGGGCTAGCGCGGTGATGGGTCAGCGCGGTTCGTTTTCGCGGGTCCTCATCGCGAACCGCGGCGAGATTGCCGTGCGAATCATCCGCGCCTGCCGTGAGCTGGGCATGGAGTCGGTAGCCGTCTTCAGCGATGCCGATCGCGACGCGAGACACGTCCGGGATGCGGACGTCGCCATTCGGATCGGGCCTGCGCCGGCCATCGAGAGCTACCTCTCGATCGAGGCGATCCTCGCCGCGGCAGCTGAGACGGGCGCGGAGGCGATCCACCCAGGCTACGGGTTCCTCGCCGAACGGGCGCCCTTCGCCGCGGCTGTCGAGGCGGCGGGAATGGTCTTTGTCGGTCCGAGCAGCGCGGCGATCGCGGCCGTCGGAGACAAGCTGGCGGCGCGCCGCCTGGCGCGGTCGGTGGATGTGGCCGTCGTGCCCGGCACGCTCGAGCCGGTGGCGGCCTCGGATCCTGCGGGACGCAAGTCGATCATCGACGCAGCCGATGCCCTGGGTTACCCGATCATGGTCAAGGCCGCAGCAGGTGGCGGCGGGCGGGGCATGCGCCTCGTGGCCCGCCGGGATGGGCTGCCGGATGCACTCGCGGCCGCTTCCTCCGAGGCCATGGCCGCCTTCGGGGACGGGGCCATCTACCTCGAACGCGAGGTCCGCCCGGCGCGCCACATCGAGGTCCAGCTGCTCGGCGACGCCGGCGGCCAGGTCATCGCCCTGGGGGAGCGCGACTGTTCCATCCAGCGTCGCCACCAGAAGCTCATCGAAGAGGCACCGGCGCCCGGCCTGACCGACGAGCAGCGTGCGGAGCTCCATGGCATGGCGATCCGGATCGCCGTCGCGGCCGGGCTCCGAAACGCGGCGACGGCCGAGTTCCTGCTCGATGCGTCGGGCCGGTTCTGGTTCCTCGAGGTCAACGCCCGCCTCCAGGTGGAGCATGGCGTCACGGAGCTGATCAGCGGCGTCGACATCGTTCGCGAGCAGTTCTGGCTGGCAGCCGGGGCGCCCCTGTCGGCCGCGGCGGTCGCCGCAGGTGCCCGCGCCGGGCGTCCCGAAGGTCACGCCATCGAGGCACGGATCTCGCTGGAGGACCCGGCCCGATCGTTCCTGCCGCTCGCCGGGCGCCTTGCCCCGTTCACGATGGCCGCAGGTCCGGGCGTCCGGGTGGACACGGCCATCGCGGCGGGTGACCGCGTCCCTTCAGACTACGACCCGTTGGTCGCCAAGCTGATGGTCCATGCCGCCGACCGGGCGGCTGCCATCGACCGGCTCGCCCGGGCGCTCGAGGAGACGGAGATCGGAGGCGTCCAGACGACATTGCCGTTCCATCGGTTCGTGGCCGCCAGTCCCGCGTTCCGCGCCGCCGACCTGTCGACGGACTTCGTCGATGACCACTGGGATGGCCCCGGCTCCTGGCAGGCGGCCGCAGCGCGGGCGCTCCTGGGGGTGGGCCTGGCCGCGCTCGAAGTGGAGAAGGACTTGCCGCGCCCGGGGCCCTCGGCCGCCGCAGACGCCGCCCAGGATTCGCCCTGGCTTTCGGCCGGCCGCGCCGCCGGTGTCGATCGATGGCCACGATGACCAACGGCGCCGTCCGCCTGCGCGCCGTCGCCGCCGGCCTCCCGGCCACCGAGCTCGTGGTGGGTCCCGACCAGGCGGGCGCCCGGATCGAGTGGCGCGATGCCGGGCATGCGATCCTTGCCCAGGAGTCGCCGGTTGAGCCCGGTTCCGTCTCGATCCGGACCAGGCTGCTCATCGGCCCGGTCCACCGCCGGGTTGCTGACGGCGTCCAGGTTCGGGAGGTCGTCGTTGATGGTTGGCGCATCGAGGTGGAGTTCGAATCCGCCGACCGGGCAGCCCTGCGCGATCGGGCCGGACGTGCGGCCGGTCGCGTCGGCACGAGCGGACCCGTCGAGATCAGGGCTGAGCTGCCGGGCCGGATCGTCCGGCTCCTGGTGGCCCCGGGAGAGGCCGTAGTGGCGGGCCAGCAGCTCCTCGTGATCGAGGCGATGAAGATGCTCAACGAGCTGCGCGCGCCCCGGGCCGGGGTCGTTGAGCGCCTCGGGGTGGCCGAGGGCGATGGCGTCGACCTGGGCAATCTGCTGGTGGTGCTGCGATGAGCTCGACCGAGAAGCCCGACGCCGGCCGGGACCGCTGGCGGGCAACGACCCGGGCGACCGCCAGCGAGGGCACGCCCGAGCGTCGCGCGGCCTTCCTCACCAGCTCCGGAACGGAGGTTCGCGACCTCTACACGCCGGCCGACGTGGCCGGCCTGGACGAGGACCGGGATCTCGGCCGGCCCGGCGAGTTTCCGTTCACGCGAGGCGTCCAGCCGACCATGTATCGGGGTCGCTTCTGGACGATGCGCCAGTACGCCGGGTTCGCGACGGCCGCCGAGACGAACGAGCGTTTCCGGTATCTCCTTGAGCAGGGCCAGACCGGCCTGTCGGTCGCGTTCGACCTGCCGACCCAGATGGGCTACGACTCGGACGCCCCGGAGGCAATCGGCGAGGTCGGCCGGGTGGGCGTCCCGATCAGCAGCCTGGCCGACATGGAGATCCTGTTCCATGAGATCCCGCTCGATCGAGTGAGCACGTCGATGACCATCAACTCGACCGCCGCGATCCTGCTCGCCCTGTACGTTGCCGCGGCCGAGCGCCAGGGGGCGGCCCGCTCGACGCTCAGCGGGACGACCCAGAACGACATCCTCAAGGAGTACATCGCCCGGGGGACGTGGATCTATCCGCCCCGGCCGTCGATGCGCCTGGTCACCGACATCTTCGAGTTCAGCTCGCGCGAGCTGCCGCGTTGGAACACGATCAGCATCTCGGGCTATCACATGCGCGAGGCTGGCGCGACCGCCGCCCAGGAGCTGGCCTTCACCCTGGCCGACGCGATCGCCTACGTGGAGGCGGCGATCGAGCGGGGCCTGGACGTGGACGACTTCGCGGGCCGGCTGAGCTTCTTCTTCGCCTCGTGGAGCGAGCTCTTCGAGGAGGTTGCCAAGTTCCGGGCGGCCCGCCGGATGTGGGCCCGGATCGTGCGCGACCGGTTCGGCAGCAGCAATCCGCGCTCCCAGATGTGCCGCTTCCATGTCCAGACGGCGGGCAGCAGCCTGACGGCCCAGTCGATCGACAACAACGTGGTCCGGACCACCGTCCAGGCGCTGGCCGCGATCCTCGGCGGGGCCCAGAGCCTGCACACGAACGCCCGCGACGAGGCGCTCGCCCTGCCCACCGCCGAGGCGGCCCGGCTGGCCCTGCGCACCCAGCAGATCCTGGCCCACGAGGCCGGGGTCACCGAAACCCCCGACCCGCTCGGGGGGAGCTATTACGTCGAGTCGCTGACCGACGACCTCGAGCGCGCGGCCCTCGACTACCTGGCCGAGATCGATGCCCTGGGCGGCACGCTCGCCGCGCTCGAAGGCGGCTTCCAGCAGCACCAGATCCAGGAGGCGGCCTACCAGGTCCAGGCCGCCATCGAGCGCGGCGACCAGGTGGTGGTGGGGGTGAACAAGTTCCGCGACGAGCGAGGCCAGACCCCGCCGACCCAGAAGATCGATCCGGCAGGGGAGCGTCGCCAGGTCGAAGGCCTGCAGCGAGTCCGGGCCGAGCGCGATCCGGCGGCCTGGTCGGCGGCCCTCGCGCGGCTCGAAGGCGCTGCCCGCGGTTCGGACAACCTCCTGCCACCGATGATCGAGGCGGTCAAGGCGTACGCCACCGTCGGTGAGATCAGCGACCGGCTGCGCACCGTGTGGGGCGAGCATCGCGAGCTGATCACGATCTGACCATGAAGCCGGGGCGCTGCCCCAGGTCCCCCAGGAGGCTCTGATGACGTTGCCACCCGCCCTCCCCGGGCATCTCCATCGGATCGGCCGGATCCACCACGTCGCGCTGGTCGTCCGTGATTTGACTGCCTCGCTGGCCTTCTACCGGGACATCCTCGGCCTCGAGCTCGAGGTGGTCCAGGAGATGGCCCAGGACAGGGTCCGGATCGCGTTCCTGCCCGTCGGCGCCACGAAGTTCGAGCTGGTCGAGCCGCTCGATGGCACGACTGGCGTGGCCCGCTTCCTCGCCACCAAGGGCGAGGGCTTCCACCACGTCTGCCTCGAGGTGGCCGACCTTGCCGCGAGCCTCACCCGGCTGGCGATCGACGGCCTTGAGCTGATCGACAGCGCGCCGCGCAAGGGGGCCGAGGGACCAGTTGCCTTCCTCCACCCGCGCTCCTGCGGGGGCGTTCTCGTCGAGCTGATCGAGGCACCGGGCGGCCCGTCGTGGGCCGCGCTCGGCTACTAGACCACGGCGGCGCGGGCCGTGTAGCGGCCGCCGCGCGCCTCGACCGTGAGCCGTTGCCCGAATGCCTGGCTGAGATTCGGACCGGTCAGGACCTCGGCGATCGGCCCGCCCGCCAGGACCCGGCCCGCGACCAGCACGATGGCTTGATCGAAGCCGGCCGGGATCTCTTCGAGATGGTGGGTGACGAGCACGATGGCCGGGATGGGGCTGCGGGCGAGGGCCGTCAACCGGCCGAGGAGCTCCTCCCGTGCCCCGAGATCCAGTCCAGCCGCCGGTTCGTCGAGAAGGACCAGGTCGGGTTCGGTCATCAGCGTGCGGGCGATCAGGACCCGGCCGGCCTCGCCCGAGGAGAGGCTGCCGAATGAGCGTCCGTCGAAGCCGGCCAGCCCAAGCTGGGCGAGGGCCGCGCCGGCCCGGTCCCGGTCCGCGTCCGTGAACGTCTGCCACCACGGGGCGAGCGTGGCGTGCCGGGCGGTCATGACCACGTCCCCAGCCGGCAGGCTGGGGTCGATCTCGGCGGCGAGGGCCGAGCTCACATAGCCGATTCGGCGGCGCAGCTCGCGGGCATCCGTCTGGCCGATCGTCTCGCCCAGGATGGTCACGCTGCCCCGACTCGGCCAGAGGTAGCTGCTCGCCACCCGGAGCAGGGTGGTCTTGCCCGATCCGTTCGGCCCGACGATCGCCCAGCGCTCGCCCGGGCACACCGTCCACTCGAGCTGGTCGAGGATCCAGCGCCCCTCCCGGCGAACGCCGACACCGGCCAGCTGGAGGATTGGCGCCGTGCTCAGAGGGACCAGGCGAAGAGGATGTCGGGGGCCCGCTGGGCGGCTCGGCAGAATGCGACGAGCTCGCCGGCCAGCTGCCGAATCCAGGGTTTCTCCTCGCGCGGCAGTGCGCCAAGCTCCTCGTCCAGCAGGTCGATCCAGCGACCCGCCACGCGGTCGATCTGGCTGTCGTCGAGCCGGGCGATCGCCTCCACCCAGCGGTGGTCCACCCGTTCGATGGTCCGATCGCCCGCGGCTGAGCTGCCCGGCCGGCCGCCGGGGCCGCCGGCGCCGACCGAGTCGAGCTCGCGCCGCGCATCGAGGAAGTCGCGCGGCTCGTCGGTCCCGGTCACCGACCGGGCTGCCTCGCTGAACAGGTCGAGCCAGGTGGGATCGAGACCGGCGCCGAGGGCAAGGTGCGCAGCGAACCGGCGCCGGTCGGCCAGCGCGGCCAGGTCGTCCGTTCCGATCGTCGTCAGGATCTCGTCCTGGGCGCCGGCAACCAGGTCCATGAGGGCGGCCATCAGGGCGTCGGCCTGGCGAGCGCTTCGATGAAATCGATCATGTCCAGGTCGCCCGGCGAGTGGCCCACGGCCGTCAGCAGGACGGCCGCCTCGCTCCGATGCTGCGTGCCGTGGTTGGCCAGGTGGGCGAGGTACTGCCAGAACGGGGCCTCGTCCTCGACCGTGGTGACCTCGTCGTCGGTGAGGCCCGCCAGCCAGTCATCCAGGGCCAGCCACTCGGCCGTCCACGCCGCGCGCAGCCCGGCGACGGTCGGCAGTGGCTCCTTCTCCGGACGGGGCGACTCAGGGCTGCGGGCCAGGCCATGTCGCCAGCGCTGGCTGGCGCCCAGGGCGTGGACCAGGATGCCCCCGAGACCCCGTTCGCCGATCGAGTTGGGCGCCGACCAGGTGCCTTCGTCGATCCCGGCGCAGGCCGCCAGGACCCGGTCCGTGGCCCAGCGGTCGTAGGCAAACAGGAAGCGCAGGTCGGCGGCGTTCAATCGCCGAGTCCGTTCGCCAGCTCGAAGCTGTAGCGGACGATGTCGAGGTCGCCCGGCGAAGCGCCGGCGGCGGTCAGGATGACAGCTGCCTCGCTCCGGTGCTGGGTGCCGTGGTTCACCAGCTGGACCATCGCCTGCCAGAGCGGAGCGCCGGCATACGTGGAGTCGAGGCGATCCTCGTCGATTCCTGCGACGAACGCCCGCATGGCAGCCCACTCGACCTCCCAGGCCGCGCGGAGCTCATCGATCGCCAGCAGGGGATCGTTCTCGCGCAGGGCCAGCGTCGGGCGCCGGCCCTCGAATCCGGAGCGCCAGCGCTCGCGCACGCCGAGCGCGTGCACGAGGATCCCGCCGATCCCGCGCTCGCCGATCACGGATTCCGCCGACCAGGCGTCGTCCGTGAGCTCCAGGCAGGCGTCGAGGACCTGGTCGGTCGCCCAGCGGTCGTAGTCGAAGAGGAACACCACCTCGGATTGACGCATCGGCCGGCCGTCAGGCGCGATAGCCGGCGGCGCGCAGGATGGCCGGGATCTCCGTCGGAGAACCCGCGACCCGGATGCCCGCCGCCTCGAGGGCCGTGATCTTGTCCGCGGCCGTGCCCGAGCCACCCGAGATGATCGCGCCGGCGTGACCCATCCGGCGTCCTTCGGGGGCAGTCCGGCCGGCAATGAACGCCGCCATCGGCACGCCCCGCAGGTTGTCCGCAGCCCAGGCCGCGGCCTCTTCCTCGGCCGAGCCGCCGATCTCGCCGATCAGGACGATGGCGTCGGTCTCGGAATCGGCCGCGAACAGCTTGAGGATGTCCAGGAAGGTGGTGCCGATGATCGGGTCACCGCCGATCCCGACGCACGTGGACTGGCCGATCCCGGCGTCGGTCATCGCCTGGACGGCCTCGTAGGTGAGGGTCCCGGATCGGGAGACCACCCCCACGCCGCCTTCGCGATGGACCGAGCCCGGGATGATCCCGACCTTGGCTCGTCCCGGTGAGGTTGCCCCGGGGCAGTTCGGGCCGATCAGCCGGGCGCCGGCCGCGCCCACGACCGCGACGGCCTTGAGCATGTCGAGCGATGGGATCCCCTCGGTGATGCAGAAGATCGTCGCGATTCCCGCCCCCGCTGCCTCGAGGATCGCGTCCGGCGCACCCGCCGCGGGGACGTAGATGCAGCTCGTGTTGGCGCCGGTCTGGCGGACCGCCTCGGCGACGGTATCGAAGACCGCCACCCGGTCATCGAGGACCCGCTGGCCGCCCTTGTTCGGGGTAACTCCGGCGACGATGTTGGTGCCGTACTCGAGCATCGCCCGCGAGTGGAACTCGCCTTCCCGGCCGGTGATGCCCTGGACGACGAGACGGGTATCGCGACCGACCAGGATGCTCATCGACCGGCCGCCGCCGCGACGGCCTGCGCCGCCGCCACGGCCTTGGCCGCGGCTTCGTCGAGGCTGGCGGCGGTCGCGAAGTGGTTGGCCTCGAGCAGGGCGGCCGCCTCGGCCGCATTCGTGCCGACAATCCGGACGACCATCGGCACCTCACGGGCCTGCACGGCCCGCGCCTCGATCAGGCCAAGGACAACCTCGTCGCCCCGGGTGATGCCGCCGAAGATGTTGACCAGGATCGCGGTCACCTGGGGGTCGGCCAGGATCAGGCGCATCGCCGCCGCGACCTTGTCCGCCCGCGCGCCGCCGCCGATGTCGAGGAAGTTCGCCGGCTCGCCGCCGGCCCGCTTGACGAGGTCCATGGTGGTCATCGCCAGGCCGGCGCCATTGACCATGCAGCCGATCGAGCCATCGAGCTTGATGAAGTTGATGCCCTCCTCGCGGGCCTGCCGGTCGACCGGGTCTTCCTCGTCGAGGTCGCGCAGCGATTCCAGGGCAGGATGGCGGAAGAGCGCCGAGTCGTCGAGGGTGATCTTCGCGTCGAGGCAGGCCAGCCGCTCGACGACCGTCCCGTCGGCGCCCACCTCGCGGACGACCGCCAGCGGATTCACCTCGACGAGGTCGGCATCGTTGACCAGCATCGTGGTCACCAGGCCCTTGGCGATCCCCACGAAGTCGCGCAGGTGGGCGCCGCCCAGGCCGACGGCGAAGGCCAGCTGGCGGGCCTGCCAATCGAGCAGGCCCAGGTGGGGGTGAGCCTCGAGCCGGTGGATCGCGGCCGGGTTGACCCGGGCAACCTCTTCGATCTCGACGCCACCCTCGGCCGAAGCCATCACCACGATCCGCCGGCTCACCCGGTCGAGGATCGCGCCCAGGTAGTACTCGCGGACGATGTCGGCGGCCGGCCCGACGAGGAGCTTGCGGACCGGGATGCCCTTGATCTCGATGGCCAGGATGGCCCGGGCGGCCGCCTCGGCGGCATCGGCATCGGCGGCGACCTTCACCCCGCCGGCCTTGCCCCGGCCGCCGACGAGGACCTGGGCCTTGACCACCACCAGGAGGGCCCCGCCCGCGAACGCCCGCTCGGCGGCGTGCCGGGCGTCCTCGACGGAGCGGACAACCTCCCAGGCGGGGACCGGCAGGCCCTGTTCGAGCAGGAGGGACTTGGCGTCGGCTTCCTGGATCTTCACGCGACTTGGGACTCCTGGGACGGCCGCGGCCACCTGACGGCGTGCCGGGAAGGGGATGGTACCGCGCCGTTGCTCGGCCTGGTCACCGGCGCGATCACGCGCCGGCCGCCGCCTCGATCAGGCAGGCCCCGCGTTCGGGCTAGAATGGCCGCCCGAGGACCTGCCGCCGGGTCGACCGGCTGCCCACTCCTGCGTTCGCCAGGGAGGACCAGTGCTGATCCGCTATCGCGGCCGAGAGGGAATGCTGGCCTGGGCATTCCACCGGGTCTCGGGCGTCGCGATCTGGGTGTTCGTGATCTTCCACGTGATCGACATCTTCCTCTCGGGCGCCAACCCGGCGGCCTACGACACCGTCCTCCAGATCTACGCCAGCCCGATTGGCCGGCTCGGCGAGACGCTCCTCGGGGCGGCACTCCTGTACCACGCCCTGAACGGCCTGCGGATCATCGTCATGGACTTCTGGCCCGTGTTCACCCGCTACCACCGCCAGCTGTGGTATTTGAACTGGGTGCTGTTCACGATCGTCGGCCTGCCGGTCGCGTTCATCATTCTCAAGCCGATCTTCGGAGGGTAGGGGAGCGAGATGACCCAGCGCTACTCTCGTTCGGGCAGCGTCCGGCCGACCCGCAAGGGCTCGGAGCGCACGGTCTGGTACCTGATGCGCCTGACCGGCCTTGCCCTGTTCGTGCTCTCGCTCAGTCATTTCCTGATCCTGCACGTGTTGTACGACCCGAAGGACCAGACGGCGGCCTTCATCGCCAACGTGCGCTGGAGCAGCCTCTTCTGGCGGGCCAACGACTTCCTGTTCATCGTGGTGGTCCTCGTCCACGCGATCCTGGGCATCCGGATCGTCGTCGGCGACTACCTCAAGGGCGCCCCGAGGACCGCGCTGATGATGGCCTTCTACCTCCTCGGGCTCGTCCTGTTCACCTTCGGCACGATCGTAATCGTGACCCTGCCCAAGCCCACCGGTTGATCGCCGGCTGATGGACCAGGACTTCGACGCACTGATCGTGGGGGCGGGTGGCGCCGGCCTGTGGGCGGCTCTCGAGCTCGCCCAGGCCGGCGTGCCGACCGCCGTGCTGACCAAGCTCTATCCCACTCGGTCCCATACGGGCGCTGCCCAGGGCGGCGTGTGTGCCGCGCTCGGCAACCACGAAGAAGACCACTGGGAATGGCACATGTTCGACACGATCAAGGGCGGCGACTACCTGTCCGACCAGGACGCGGCCGAGGTCCTCGCCCGGGAGGCGATCGAGACCGTGATCGAGCTCGAGCACATGGGCCTGCCG
>JBEPUS010000004.1:0-43148 GCA_041691435.1 Chloroflexota bacterium | reverse complement strand
GAGTTGGCGCCAGCGCAAGGGGCGTTCAGCTTCGTTGCAACTCACCCATCGAGGGGAGAGAGTGGCCGACCCGGGGCCCTACAGGTGATCACCCTATCGGCTTCCCGGGTCGGACCAGCAAGGTCGACTGCGGCCGCCCGCCGACATGTCCTCGGGGCCCTCAGTTCGGTACGGCGGCTCGAGCTTCCCTGCCCGGAGAGTAGCAGATCCCCCGGGCATGAAAAAAGGCCCCCGCACCGGAGTGCGAGGGCCTCGAGAGGAAGGAAGGCGAAGCGTCAGAGTTCCCGCGCCGGCGGCGGGTCGTGGCTCTCGTCGATGGACTGCAGGACAGCGGCCGCGATCATGTGGACGATGCCCAGAGCAGCCGTAGCGACCTCCAGGGGCCGACCGTCGACGCCCAGAGTGCCCAGGTAGGTAGTTGACGCACCCAGACCAGTCAGGAGCCCACCGATCACCGTCAGGGCGACACGGAGGTCACGGACCACCGGAGTGTCGCGATCGATGCCGCCGAGCTTCTCGAGCGACTGCAGGACGCCTGCCGTGATCAGCTGCACCGCACCGAGCACCGCCAGGAGCAGCGCCCAGCCGCGACCAGAGGCGCCGAGCGTGTTGAGGTAGGTCCCTGCCGTGCCGAGCACGGTGAGGATGGCGCCGACGCCGGCGAGGAAGAGCTTCAAATCGCGAAGAGCGTTCTTCACGGCGTGGCATCCGCAGCGGCAGCGGCGCCGCGCATGACGCTGGCGATGATGTCCCCGACCTGAGCCGAGGTGACGCCGCCCGCGCCGCCGTGCCCGATGGTGGCCGGGTCAGCCGCCTTGAGCGCCGTCAGCATCTTCTGCCAGGCGATGCCCTCAGGAGTGTTCCGCAGCGCGTGCCACTCCTCATTCGCCGTGGCCCCCTGGTTGGCGTTCAGCCGGTTGGCCAGGTCGACGGTGTAGGAGCGCGCCGGCGAGGACCCCGTGATGAGGTCACCCTCACGAGTGCGACCCAGAGCGTTCAGTTCCATCTGGCACGCCTGCGCGGCCCAGAAATCCCACGAGAGAGCCACGTCGTCACCTCCTACCGGAATCAGGATCTCGACCGAACGGCCGCGATAGGCCGCGGCCAGGGAAGGCGAGGACGAATCGTCGACGCCGTTGGCGGGGTTGCCGTAGTGGCCATCCCCGAGGTTCAAAACGAAGTGTCCGTGGCCGCCGTTGGGATCCGGGATCCCCGCAGCGGTGGACCAGACGAGCGGGATGCTGTGGTGGCCGCGCGTGGGGCACGCGCTGATGCCCTCCCAGATCGCTCGAGCGGGCATCCCGCAGAACGCGGCGCAGGCGACGACCGTCTCGACAGCCTCGCCATCGTCAGCGGGATCGCCGTGCAGCCCCATCCAGATCTCGCACTCGCGGACAGTGCGGTAGACGACGCCGGGAGTTCCCCGTGCAACGTGAAACCTCGACAGAGAGCTCAGCGTCTCCTCGGAGCAGTCGAACTGCCCGAACAGCCCGCCGGCGCCGACCTGGGGATCGATCCTGACGACGGGCAGCATCAGCAGATCCCGAGGCCGCAGAGTCCTCGAGGACCGACAGGTCCAACCGGGCCGATAGGTCCGGGGACGCCCTGCGGGCCGACGGGACCAGGCGGACCCTGAGGACCGACAGGGCCTTGGGCGCCTCGAGGGCCGACGGGTCCCTCCTTCTTCTCCACGGCATCCAGGCGGTCCAGGACCGACTGCAGAGTGTCACCGTGGTCATTGAGGCGGTCGTTGAGAATCCGGCTGACCTGGGCCTCCTGAGCGGCGATGCGATTGCCGTAGCTGACCAGGACGTAGCTCGAGACGGCGAGGTTTACCACGGCGATCACCGTCAGGACGGCGAGGGCGGTGCTCAGATTGCTCATCAGCCGCAGCGGCCGGGCGAAGCGGGCGAGGCTCATTCAGTTCCTCCTCCGGTCACGGATTGACGACGTTCGTCACGGGTGGCACAGACGGGACGTGGGCGAGGATCCAGCCAGCTACTACCAGGCAGACCACGGTGATCAGGGCGCTGATGGCCAGCCGGCGAAGAGACTTGAGGGCATCGACCTGGGCGGCGACCTCGGCAATGTCCTCAGCCAGATCGATACGCATCTGGCCCATGGAGCCAGGGTCGTCATCGTGGAAGCCGATCATGCGACCAGCGAAGACGACGAACTTGAGGTGGGCCGCCCGCATCCAATCGCGAATGGCACGGCTCTCCTGACGCATGGCGATCAGGGCGTGCCACGGCTGGTTGGCATTGCGGGCCTTCTCAAAATCGTCCTCGGCCTGCTGCAGACGGTGCGCCAGCTGGGCGTCCTCGTCGCGCATGGAGAAGAGTTCATCGAACTTCACTCGGTGGCCTCCGCGCGGGGGTTGAGCAGCCGGCACGACGCAAACGGGATCACCTTCCCCTGGCCGCTGGAGTCGTGGTGTTCGCTCTTGGGGTGGGCGTAGCAGACGCGGTAGCCCCCGGCGACGACGACGACGATCAGCGGGTGGCCTGCGTTGTCACAGGCCCAGCGCTGGTCCTCGGGCGGAGCGGTCTCCTCGGCTTCCATCAAGAGGGCCTCCGTCATGTCGCGATGATGAACCGGGTCACCAGCGTCGGCTGGACGTTGTTGTGGGCCGTGCCGCCGCCGGTGTCCGTCGTGGTCTCGTTCGAGGGGAACGTGGCCGCAGGGTTCGGCTGGCAGTGGGTGCCCGTTCCAGGCGCACCGTTGCCCTGGTCGATGAAGTGATGGTGGGCGGGGATCTGCGCCGTGGTCAGCGTGATCTGCTGCGTGCCGCCGAGGTCGCCGGTGTTGTTGCCGTACACCGGCCCCGTCGAGGTCAGGCGACCCGCCGCGTCGTCGTTGCCGGCGGGGACGGCGCCTCGGAGATCCGGGACATTGAACGTGGTCGAGCCATCGCCGATCCCGTAGGGCACGTTATTCATCGTGTGAACGCCGCTCTGAGAGCCCGAGGTGGCAATGAAGACGCCAGCGTAGGCATTGGCGCGGGTGGTGCAGAGCTTGAAGTCGTTGCCGCTGACCTGGGAGACGTAGTAGGT
Organism: Chloroflexota bacterium; assembly: GCA_041691435.1. Classification (GTDB taxonomy): domain Bacteria; phylum Chloroflexota; class Limnocylindria; order Limnocylindrales; family CSP1-4; genus Palsa-1033. The sequence continues at coordinate 40,095 of JBEPUS010000004.1, read as the reverse complement.
GGTCCCCTCGACCAGGCCCGTGGGCAACGCCCCACTGGTGTTGAGATAGACAGCATCGCCGACACGGAACGTGTGTCCGACCAGGGTGACCACGGCTGGCGTGGCGATCGTCACGGTGAACGTCCCCTCCAGGGGGCACAACACGGCGAAGAGCGCGGCATAGGTGGTCCGCGAGACGGCCTGGGCGTTGCACATCAGGTACCCAGCCGGCGCAGAGTTGCGCCCAGCCCAGGCGTGGATGGTCCCCGTCAGCGCGCGCACGGCAGGACCCGATGCCGAGGCCAGGACGCCGGTCACAACCAGATCAGCACCGACGACGTCGACCATGACAATGTCGCCGACGGTCGGCGAGTAGTGGGCGACGTAGGAGATCCCGTCGATCACGGTGTTGCCACCGCCCAGCGTGAGCGAAACGGTGGGTGTCGACACCCCGACGATCACACCCCACTGCCGGGCGACGGGGAGGATGCCGCCTCGAGGAATCAGCCGAGGCCGCACGGCCTTGACCAGCGCCGCCCCCAACATGCTCATCGGTTGACCGCCAGGCGACCGCGGATCTCCATACGGTCGGCAGGCGAGAGGGGCATGGTCAGGCTCTCCACGACGTAGTACGAAGAGACGAAGACGCTTCCGCGTTCAACGTACACCACATCGTTGGCGTCGTGGGCAGGGTTGGGGATGGCGGAGAAGACCAGCACCTCAGCAGCCCCGAGGCCACGCTGCAGGGCTGCAGCTGCTGCAGACGACGCCTGAGCTGCGGTGGTGATCGCCGGGTCGCTCAGGTAGTCGACGATGTCGCCGAACTGCCCACCGGTCCACGTGGGCGACGCAGGGTTGGTGTCCAGCGCGCTGCCGCGCACGGGGGTGCCGACGCCCGAGCCCGCGCCCTCGCGGATCACATGGTTCGACACTCCCTCCGCCGTGATGGTCCGCTTCAACCCCAGGAGGGTGGCGGTGGCGCCGGCGAGGTAGGACCAGGCCAGGGGAGCGGTCACCGGATCCGGCTCCGCCCGAAGGCGACAGACCCCGTCCTGGTCCCAGTACAACTCGAGCCCTGCGTTCGCCGCCAGCACCAGCGCCGAGGCCCAGGGGTCGTCGTTGGGCTGGAACGTCATGGCAGGGGTGGTGAGAGCCGTGGCGACGAAGCTGATGTAGTTGGGGTCGAGGCCAGCCATCCGGCTCGTCAGCAGGGCCTTGATGGCGACCCCCACGTTGGTGGCGGCGGCGATGGCGTAGACGTCCGCGAACTTGCGACGCGAGATGGCCCAGCCCCGGTCTTTGGCCGTGACCTGGATCACCCGGTTGTCCCCGGTGTCCGTGATCTCGACCTGAGTGATGGGCAGGACGCCCAGCGGGATGAGCTCGGTGGTCCCGTCGGCGTAGGTGATGCCACGCGACACCTTGATCTCGTTGCCGTTGGGAGCCAGGACGCCACCCATGTCAGCAGGGGTGATGGTGCCATCGAAGTCGACGACGTTGAACGTCAGCGTCCGCCGGATGGGCTGGCTCTTGTCGATCGTGATGGACCCGCCCGGCTCCGGCTTGAGGGTCATCAGGACATTGCCCGCGATCGAGGCACCCGAGCCGTCGATGGCGTTGGGCGGTGCCACGACCTGGACCAGCGTCGCGATCTTGTGACTCTGGATCAGAGCAGCCTTGAAGGCAGCGGTAGAGGCGTACATCTAAGGCTTGTCGACCTGGACGTAGGCGAGCGTCGTGGCCCGGAAATGACCCGTCGTCGCCGCCGGCCAGGCTTCCTGCAGGAAGGACGTCTGCCGGTCGTTGACCAGGCGCACGTACCACTGGTAGCCGAACGGGCTCTTCAAGAGCAGAACGCGCTGCGCCTGCACGAGCGCCCGCAGGGAGGTGTAGGCGGCCGCGGTGAGGGTCCGCACGACGACCTGGCCATCCTCGCCACCCATGGACGAGTCGGCGATCACCACGTCGTTCTGGCGACCCAGCGGCTGGTGGGCGGTGGACTGCTCGGTCTGCCGGGTCGTGAGGCCGCCCAGGATCACATCGATCTGCATGTTGTTGGCGGGCGTCGTGACGTCATTCAGCCAGAACTGCGCGAGGGCCGAGACGACGGACGCCGATGCCGACACCGGCCCCGCGAGGGAAGGCGCCACGATGCTGACGCGGTACTGCCGAGTGGCCAGCGGCGCGAGCTCGTAGTCGTAGGCGACGGCGATCTGGGTGTCCGACGGGACCGCGACAGCGCCTGAACTTCGAACGGTGGTCCAGGTGACCCCAGAGTCGTCCGAGTACTCAAACAGGGCTGTGGTGGTCCCGACCAGGCCGCCGCGGGTCCAGACGGAAGAGGTGCCAGGCCCGCCGTCGATGCAGTCGACGTAGAAGACCTCAGCCGCGCCGGCTGCGAGAACGGTCGGCACGATGGCGAACGTGACGGCATCCGAAGGCGAGACGACGGACAGAAAGGGCTGGACCCAGCCAGCGTTGGTGGCCGAGAGGGTGTTCGACACATCCGAAGCGCGGACCGTGGATGCGGCACCGCCCGCCTTGTACCAGAAGACGGTGAACTTGGCCGAGCGGGTCGTGGTGCCCGCCCGGAAGCTGGCCTGGAACTGCATCTGCGTCGAGGGCAGGCAGGCCGTGCCCGAGGCGCCGGTGGGCGTGGTGGCCGAGACGTCGCCGCCAGCGGTGGCCGTGAGGCGCAGAGACGACCCACCATCCAGGAACTGCGTCGAGGACTTGGCGATGGTGGTGTTGGCGCCCGCCGCCCAGCCCGTGGTGTCCGTCTCGAGCGATGCCTGGTTGGTGGTCAGGAAGTTGTCCCTGGCCTGCGCCGTGAGGGTCACCCGGCCCGTCACCGTCGACTCGACCGCCGTCAGCGTGGGCTGAGCAGGGAGATCGACCGCCTCAGAGAAGGCCGAGAAGGCCCAGGCGGACGCCTGGGAGCCGGTCTGGTGGATCAGGACGTAGGCGCGGTAGCTGTCGTTGTTCGGCAGCGACACGAGGCCAGCCAGGGCCAGCGTCACGGCAGCGCCCGACACCGTGCCGGAGTCGTACATCGACGAACCCGTCCCCGGGGAGAAGCCGCCGGCACCGTACTGAGCCGAGGAATAGATCACGACCCGCCAGTCGGTCTGCACCGAGGACCCGGCCAGGGTTGGGGTCCAGGACACCGTCGGCGAGTTGGTCGTCTGCTGCACGCCCGACGGAGCGGTGACCGAGACGGAGGGGGCGACCTGGCAGATCACCGTGAAGTCCGAGGCGAAGGGGCCGGTGCCGCCAGCATCGACCGTCGCGATCGACCAGGCATAGGTGTTGCCGCTGGACCACTTGGCCGCAGCGAACGTGTAGGTGCCGACGGTCAGGGTGTTGGTCACCGGCGACGCGCCCCAGAGGCCCGTGGCGGTCGTGTAGTACTCGTAGGCGCCCGCGCCGATCTTCCGGCGGATCTGAAAGCCTGTCTGCGTGGCGCCGACCGTGGCGGGGTTGTAGGTCCATGTGAACGTGAACCCAGCCGCGAGGTCCTGCCCCGTGCCCGTCGCCGGCGTGAGCAGCGTGGGCGCCAGCGGGGCCATGGCGATGCCCGTGTAGTCGCCCAGGAGCGCGCGGGTGGCGCCGTTGACGTTGTGGGTCTGCCAGTCGATCGCTCCGCCCACGGGGAGGGCGACGGCCCGGATGGTGGAGTTGGTCCCCGTGCCGACCGCGGTGTCATCAGAGGTGGCCGCGCCATCCCAGGTGACGCCAGCGGAGATGGCAGCGCCCAGCCGCAGCATCGTGGTGGGCGTCCCCGTGTGCCAGCCGTAGAGCCAGATCTTCGAAGTGGAAGAGTCGTAGCCCGCATCCCAGGAATCACCCGCCCCCGGGGTGGGGAAGTTGGCGGGGGCACCGTAGGCGGTGATGGCAGTCAGCCGCGCGGTCGCCGAGTAGCGAGCGATGCCGATCTTGCCCGAGGCGACGGGTGAGAGCAGGCACCAGACGTTGCTGGCCGTCCGGATGATGCGGCCGCGGGTGCCGAGGACGAACGTGTCCTGGTTGATGGGGATGCCCGAGGACCCGCCGGTGTCGGTGCCCGAGCTCGAGATGACCAGCTTGACCGGCCCCGACTTCGACACCTTGTCGTTGACCATCCAGAGGATGGTGGCGTTCCCGAAACCATCACATGCGAGGCCCATGCCCCGGGTGGCCTTGGTGCCGTCACCGAGCCGGTTTCCGGTGTCGAACGATGCCTGGTTGTCGCCGGTGGGACAGAGGCCAGCGTCGAGAATATAGGCACCGGTGGAGTAATGGTTGATACCCCCGATGTTTGTCCTCGTGTCGATGTTCATCACGAGGTGCCCAGCGCCGTTGGTCCCACCGCCCGAGTTCACCCAGACCGCATCAATCACGGTGGGGTTGGTCACGTTGTAACCCTGCTGGTAGGTCACGGTCTTCTGGGTCCAGCTATAGCCGACGCCCTTGGCGAACATCTGCACGCTGGGACAGAGAAAACTCGCCGCCAGGGTCAGGCCGCAGACGTAGATGTTGTCCGAAGAGTCCCGGCATAAAGCGAAGCCGCCGCCGTCACCGACGCCACTCCAGAACCCCGTGGTCAGACCAGAGTCGGCGGTGATCTGGGAGATCACGTTCCAGGTGACACGGTCGACCGTGTAGCCGAGGTAGACGTTGTCGGAGTTGTCCGAGTAGATGGCGACGAACGTGCCGTCACTCAGTTGGACCGCCGCGTTGCGACCAATAGCCAGACGGTCGGTGGTGGTCGCACCCGACCCGAGCGTGTACTTGTGAGCCACGTCAGCGCTCCCTCATCGCCCGGGATGATCTCATGTGGCGAGGGCGGATTCGAGGTGGCGGACAACATCGGCGTGCGCCTTCTCGACAGCGTCCTGCATCTGCGAGAGCAGAGCCTCGCTCGTGCCGTGCATCTCGAAATGCATCACGGGGGCGTAGTGAATGGTGCGGTCCCCGCCGGCGCCAGACCGGCCGCCACCGCCTCCCCCACCGCCAGGCATTGACACAGGGATGCCCAGAGCGCCCCCAGGAGGGTCCTTCGGTGCGCGCCCGGCAAGAGCGTCGTCCATGACGTTCTGCAGCCACGGCGGCGCCTTGTGGGCGGGGATCACCCACTCCGGCTCGCGACCTTCGAAGTAGCCGAAGCCAGAGTCGCCAGCCTCGCGCTTGCCACCCTCGGCGTAGACCCGGTGCCCGCCGATGACGATCGAGCCGCCGTTCATCAGATTCAGGTTGGTCTGGGCATCGTTGATGGCATCGGCCATCTGCCGCGCAGACGCGGTGGCCAGGTCGAGCTTGTGCTTCGCGAGTTCCTGCAGGATCCCCTGCTTGTCGAGGGAGCCGTTGATGCGGTCACGAAGACCAGCCTCCTCGTCCAGCTGGGCCTTCAGGCCCGCGACGGAATAGGCGATGCCCTTGTAGACGATCTGGCCATGCGCCCCGAGGTCGACGACCTGTTCGTTGGTCAGGCCCGTGAGCTTGGCGATCTTCTCGATGGTGGCCAGCGCCTCGGCCTCCATCGGGTGCGACTTCATGTAGGCGTTGATCTGCGCCTGGGCACGGTCGCCGTAGGCGGTCTTGAGCCGGTCAATGTCCCCGAGGACAGCGTTCGTGGCGTCGAGGTGCGCGGCACGCTCTTGGTCCTGGGCCGCGAGCCAGACAGCGGACCGCTCGGCAGCGGCCTGCATCATCGCCTGCGACATCTCGCCTTCCTGGGTGTCGACGAACCCAGCCAGGTCAGCGTGGTCGCGCTTGATGTCATCGAGCGCCTGCTGAGCGTTGTGTCCGTTGGCCGCCCACTTCTGAGCGAACTCATTGGCGACGAACTGATTCTTCTGGTAGATGTTCTCGAAGACAGCCTGCGAGGTGCGATCCATCTCCTTGTAGGCGCCGATGACGTTGTTGATCGAATCGAGTTCGTCCTTGTGCCCCTTCACGGCGTTGGAGTCACCGGGACCCGTGACGACGCGACCCTCGCGCTGGCCCTGCAGTGTGGGATCAGCGGCGACCGAGGCATAGGACGTGTCGTAGGCGGCCTGCTTGGCCTTCTGCTCAGCCTGGAGCGCGGCGACGAAGTCGCTGCTGCCCTGCTGAACGTGCTTGTAGAACTCGTCGTAGTGCGACGCGGCTTCGGTCAGATCCTTGTTGGCCTGGGTCCAGTTCTGCCCGGACTGCCCGAAAAACTTGCCCAGTCCCGCCTCGGCATTGCCGATCGCCGTGGTGATCGTGTCCCAGTTCTCAATGACCAGGGGCAGGACCAGCGATGCCGCGATGCCAATGGGGCCGAGAGCCTTGCCGAAGAGGCCGAGCAAACGGGTCCCGTTGCCCACCTTCGAAGCGACCGTCTCCACCGTCGGCGTCACACCGGAGAAGGCGACCCCCAGCGCGCGCCCAGCCTGCTGGCCCTGGATCGAGGCGAGGGCGATGGAGTCGCCCATCATCCGCGCCTTGATGGCCGCAACCTCAAGCTGCTCGCTGGTCATCACCGCCTGCAGCCCGATCTCCTTCTCGCCGAGGACCACGGCGGTCGTCGACTTGCTGAGGCCCACATTGGCGGCGGCAGCCTTCTCCGCAGAGAAGACGTAGCGGCCAGCCATGACATCCGAGGTGGCCAGGGTCTCGCCCCGGAGCTCGGCGAACTTGTAGCCCATGCTGTTCGACCCGGTCGAACCCATCGTCGCCATGACAGCCTGGAAGCGGCCCGCGCCGGCGGCCATGGCCGTGAAGCCCATCACGAAGTTCTTGACCCAGAGGGCCATGTCCAGGGCGCGCATGATGATCAGGCGCTCGACGATCAGGCCGAGGACGTACTCGACCACCTTGCCGTGGTCCGATACCCAGCCCAGCGCACCGCCGAACATGGGAAGCAGCGTCTTCCCGACGAACGTGAGGGCGCCACCCATCGCCTGGCCGACCCCCTTGCCCACCGCGATGGCGGAGTTGGCCATGGTCTTCAGCGCCGGCACGACGTGCTCCTGCGTCCAGGACGCGATGCGCTGGAGCATCGGGATGCCGTCGCGCATCGCCCAACCGGACAGCGCCTTGGCCTCGGGGATGACGTACTCGTTGATCGCGTGGGCGACCGTCTGCAGGCCCGCGGCGACGGCATGTGCGGCGCCATCGGTCTTGGAGGTCTGCGTCTCCAGGCCATCGAGATCAGCGATCAGGTCGCTCACGAATGTGGCGACGGTGCCGAAGACGGGCAGGATCTCCGTGCCCGCGGTGATGGCCAGCGCCGAGAGCGAAGCCTTCGCCTGGTCGACCTTGGTGTTGAAGTTGGTCTGGACCTTGTCCCAGCCCGTCACCGAGGTCGACCCGCTGTCCATGGCGGCCGTGATCGTCTTGACGTTGGCAGCGAACGTCAGGGTGTTCCCACCGGTCAGCTGGAGGGCGGCACCCATGCCGTCGATGCCGCCGACGATGGCCTGCAACTCGGCGACGAACTGAGCCGACCCAGGCTTGAACTTGGTGGAGATGTGGTCGGTGATGAGCTTGAGGACCGAGTAGAGGCCCTTGTGCGTCATCGTGTCGGCGACCTGCTTGGAGGTCAGCCCGACCGCCTTCATCGCGTCGACAGCAGGACCCTGAGCCGAAGCCAGGTGCAGCATCATCGAGCGAAGCTGCGTCGTGGCCTCGGCCGCGTCCGTGCCCTGGCCCGTCATCGTCGCGATGGCGGCGGTGACCTCAGGCAGCGACACCTTGAGCGCCGACGCCGTGGGCAGGATGTGACCCAGCGACCCAGCGAGGTCCTGCATCTTCATCTTGCCGCTGGCGACGGTGGCGACCAGGGCATTGGTGACCGAGACGGCCTTGTCCGCGCTGAAATGGTAGGCGTTGAGGGCCGTGGTCAGACCGTCCGCCATGACGGCCAGGTCCGCGGCGCCGACCTTGGCGCCCATCGCGGCGACCTTCATGACCGTCAGGCCCTGGGCTCCGTGGAACCCGGCCGAGGCGACGTTGTAGAAGCCCTTGGCGATCTCGTCGGGGACCTGGCCCACCTCGCCGGCCATGGCGAGGATCCCCTTGCGGACCATCTCCAGGTTCGAGGCCGATTCCCCGGCGCCTGTGACGATCTGGGTCGTGAGTTCTTCGAAGCCACCCGCGTAGGTGGCGAGAGCAGCGCCGCCGGCGACAGTCGCCGCGGTCATCGCCGCCGTGATCTTGGCCGCCTGGGCTACGCCACCGGCAAAGGTCTTGAGTGCGCCATCGTGGGTGCCCTGAAGCTCCTTCCTCGCGACGGCCATTCCGGCCGAGAACTGAGACGTCTCGGCACCGAGCCGGACAATGACGTCGCCGAGGTTGCCGTTCCCTTCGGGCACGGGCCAGGACCTCCTACTGAGCCATCAGAGACTCCAGCGGTTCGGGCGGAGGACGAAGGTCCGTGCCGCCAAACATCTCGTTCCAGATCTCGACGATCTGCAGCTGCTCCTGCCAGGTCTGCCGACGCGAGGGACCAGCCTTTGCGGGTGCCTCGGCACCAGGGTCAGCGAGCACGATCTCGGTAGGCAGGAAGTCCTTCAGGGTCAGGCGACCACCGCCTTGGCGCTTCATGCCGCCGGCCTGGGCCGTGAGCAGCATCAGCTGGGCGTCGCGGTACTCCTCGCGGCGGCGCAGACCAGCGACGCGCTCGCAGAGGACCTTGAACTGCAGATCGGTGAGGTCTGCGTACTCCTCAGCCCCGAGGCCGAGGTCCACCTTCCCGATCGCCCAGCGATCGAGACGGTCACGCCGGGCCCTGACGATCAGGCGGTCGCGCCCAAAGGGGCCGCGGCGCCCTCCTCCGGGGCTGTGCCGCCCTCTGCGGCCGAATCCGGCTCCGAGGGCGCAGCGGCAGCGTCCTCGTCAGCCTGGGCCTTCTCAAGCGGCTTCCGCATCTCCTCGGGGATGGCAGACATCCAGGCGACGGTAGCGAGGGAGGCTATCTCCATCTCGTTGCCGTTGTGGATCAGGTCCCCGAGGTAGTCGACGGACATCGGCTTGTCGCCGGTCGGTTCGTTCGTGGTCCGGTCCCAGCGGCCGCCCTCGATCTCCGAGGCGCGCAGGCCGGCGACCAGCCAGAGCAGGATCTCGCGGGTCGTGGTGCGCTGGACCTTCTGGAAGGCCGGGTCGTACTCCCAGGCGAGCCGGGTGCCGTTGTCCTCCAGCCAGCACCGCGACGAGTAACTGAAGTAGAAGTAGCGCCCGTCCACGCCGTCCCCCAGGTCCACCGGAACCCGGGGGTTGGCGAGGTCGATCTCACGGCCGACCAGAGTGATGGTCCGCTTCGGCGCCGGAGCATCCCGCCTCGAGCGAGTGCCTGCAGCGGTGTTGGCTGGACCCTTCTTCGAAGCCATGAGACGCCCTCCCTGCGGCGCCGGTCAGGCGCCATCGAGGGGCAATGCTACGCCAGCGTGGGTGCGCTGCAAAGCTCGAGCTCGCACTTGAGCGCGAGACGACCATCGACGGGAGCATCAGGAGCGATGCTCTTCACGATGGCGGGCAGGGTCCACGTCGTGGACGCGCCGTTGGGGAAGACCAGCTGGAAGTTGCGACGCGTGCCGTTGACGAAGTCCTTGATCAGACCCGCCGAATAGCTCTGCGTCGCGTCGGTGGGCACGAAGTTCATGTCCAGGGCCAGCGACCCGGGATCCTTCAGACCCGCGATCTTCTCGCGCCAGCCGACGGCGGACTGCGAGGTGACGTCGATGATGGTCCGGGTCATCTGCGGACCCGGAATGTCCATGAGCTCGGCGATGGTGGTGAAGACTTCCGAGCCTCCGCCGTCGCCAATCTTGACGAGGGTACCGTGGGCGGAGATTGCGTTGGTGGCCATGGGGCGACTTCTCCTAGTCGTGAATCAGGTGGGGGCGGCGGTGGCAGCCGAAGCGAGGTGGCGGCGACGCAGCCGCGACTACGGGAGGGTGAGGACCAGGATGGTCAGCGCCGCGGCAGCGTTGATCCACAGAAGGCCGTCGGTCTGCTTCCACCCGAGGACGGGGAACGGACCGAAGGCGTAGGTCTTGAGTGTGGGAATGGAGACGGTCTGGTCGCCCGTGCGGCCGTAGGGATCCACCGCGCTGAGCACGGTGGCGGTGAGCGAGCCGCCGGTGGGGTTGCGAATCAGGATCAACTCCTTGCCGGTGCACTGGCAGGAGTTGTTGTTGGCATCGCTGACCACCAACGGAGTGACGTCGATGGGAGCGGTGGCGTAGGGGGCCGCGGCGGCGACAGAGGTGAGAAGGGTGCGGGGCATGTGCGGCTACTCCTGTGGGGCAGGGGCTGCGTCGCCCTCAACAGGCGACGTGGCGTCGGGGTCGGCGCCAGCCGTTTCGGCCTCGCCGGAATCGTCGTCAGCAGGGGGAGCGTCGTCGACGGCGGTGATGCCGTCCGTCAGATCCGGGTCCGGCCCGGGGACGGGATCGCCCGCGTCGGGGACTGCATCGGCCTCATCAGGCGCCGTGACCTCAGGGGCCTCGCCGGCAGCGTTGTGAGGGACGCGAGGGGCATCAGGTGCGGGATCCCCGAGGCCATCCTCCAGGGAGACGCCGAAGCGGTTCTCGCCGGGCGTCGGCTCGACCACGTCCAGGGGCGTCAGTTCGACCATGGCGTGGACGTGGACGTAGTGCTCGAGGGCGATCTCGGAGTCGAGGGTGTCAAACGGGCAGCGGGGACAGGCGAACCGCGACACCCCGCACCATTCGCTGATCGTGAACGCGGGCAGGAGCAGTTCCGCCGGCGGAGCCTCCGCGACGGCGGTGGTCCCCGACGACGCCTTGTCCTTCTTGGCCATGGGTGCCCTCCTCAGGCGCGCTTCTCGACGTCACAGTCGAACGCGATGAGCGGCCGGTCCAGTTCGTCACGGCCGTTGTTGAATGGCGGACTGAGCGGCCGGGCCTTCAGGTAGAACGTGCCCGGGGTCGGTCCGAGAGTGCGGTTGATCAGGCGGGCCATCCCGCGGTACGCGCGCGTCGCGAGGGCGTGCGCCTCGGTGTAGGTGGGGGCGACAGCCACGAAGTGAACGCGGGGCGACTCGGTGGAGACGTCCAGCACGTCCTGCGTGTAGCTGAGCGAGCCCTCGGGGTGCGGGTAGATCGACAGCGTCGCCGTGGGGTCATCCGGGATGCGACCCAGGAAGATGGCCGACGGATCGATGTTCGCGCCCGAGGCGCCACCGACCCCCAGCCAATCGGCGAGGTCGTCGAGCCAGGTGCGAGTGGCAGGCATCAGGGCATCCTCTTGGCAGCGGCGACGATGGCCACATGCACATCACGACGGGCGGCCTCGGCCTGCTCGTGAGCGGGGCCAGAGAGGTACTTGGGACCGCCCACCGTGTGGTGGTAGTCCTTCCGCTCGTGCTGGACCAGGGCGTAGGCCTTGGCGACCCCACCGAACCCCATCACGACCGTGGCGCCGCGAGCGGTCACCCGCGGCTTCCTGACGTAGCCAGAACCCTTCAACGCGCCGAGGTCGACGGGAACGCGCTCGTCCTTGGCGACCTTCATGATCTTGTTGCCACGGATGTAGAGCGCCTTGCCGGCGATGACAGGAGCCTCGGCCCCCAGCTTCACCATCGCGACCTGGGTCTCTTCATAGCCCCTCACCGAGACGGTGAACCGGACCATGGCGAACCCTCCTCAGGCGCTGTTGGAAACGGAGTGGGCCAGGTAGACCTCGTAGTGGTGGAACCCGAGCTCGTCGTCGACGCGCTCGACAGCGAGGACGGGTGGCGTCGCCCCATCCGGCAGGGTGAACTTGTCGCGCTCGGTGAGGACCAGCGCGGCGCCGGTGGTGTCGTTCTTCCACGGGAAGATCACGGTGGCAGCGACGCGGACCAGGCCGTCCTGCCCGCGGATCTCCTTGGAGGTCTGCTCGAGGCGGCACCGGAACTGCTTCGGGGTGGCCCCGGGCAACGGGTCGCTGTAGCGGTCGTGGCCGATGTAGGCGACCACCGTGACCGTCTCGGGCATCGTCGACAGCCAGTCGGACTCCATGGGCACGGCTACGGGGTCCAAGGTTCGATGCGCGGCGACGTGTTGTACGTCTCCATGAGGTCCTCACGGAAGGCGGGCTGCGGGTAGTCCTCGTCGAGGTTCTGCGCCTCCGTCTCCGCGACAGAGATGCCAGCGACCAGCATCACGACGCCCTTGCGAGCGGCCTCAGCCCGAAGCGACTTCGCCAGGGCGAGGTAGTTGGCTGCACGCTGGGAGAAGGACGCCTGCAGCTTCCCGATCTGCTTGTCGACCAGGCGCGAGTACTTGGCCGCCAGCGACTCGGCGGCGGCCGCGGCGGCGTAGAGCGGCGACAGGGTCGTCAAGAGATAGTTGATCTCGGCGTCCTGCAGCTGCTGGTCCGTGGTGTCGGTGTCCCCGATGCGGAAGCGCACGAGGTCGAGGTGCGACGCAGCCGGATCACCAGAGTAGGTCCACGCCATGACGCTCCCTCAGAAAGACGGGCGTACCGGATGGCCCTCAGGCTTCCCCGGTAGGCGCGTCGACGGTGGCCTGGGTCTTGGCAGGCTCGGCAGGAGCAGACGGCGGGGCAGGGGTCTCGCGACCCCCGCCCTTGCCAGCGGCGCTCGAGGCGCTGCCCTTGGTCTTCTTGGATGCTGCTGCCTTCGCCTTCTTGGCGGCCTTGGCCTTCTTCGCAGCGGCGCGCTTGACAGCGGCCTCCTTGAGATCGGCGTCAGAAACCTCCTTGACCCAGCCCGCATTGATGTACGCCCGCACGTTCTTCCACTTGGCGGCCTCAGGTACGGCCTCGCCATGACGACGAAGCTTGCCGTCGACCTCCATGTCACGCAGCGCGACGAATCCCATTGGGCAGGTCCCCCTTGTAGCTGACGGCAGGAGCGCCGACAGCATATCGCCTCTAGCTAGACGATGCAGGCGTTGAACATCACCCCGAGGTCAGCCGCGACGACCTTGAGGTCGAACGCGATCTCGCCCTCAATTCGATCCGACCGCAGGCTGTCCATGCGGAAGGTACGGATGACGTTGCCCGCGGCGCCGGCGCCGAGGTAACCGGTCCAGCTGAACGTGTACCCCGCGGAGGGGACCAGAAGACCGGGATTGGGAGCGGCGTAGCAGAGCAGGAGCTTCTTGCTACCGAGCACGAAGCCGTATGCCTTGGTGCCGCCCTCAGCGTTGGTGGCCTTGATGCCGTAGGGCACGAGGACCTTGTCGACGCCGAAGACTGCGGCGAGCAGTTCCTCGTCGAGGATGCCCCGCTGGGTGTACTTCACCCGGTCGAGGATCTCGGGGTGGTTCTTGAGAACCGCCAGGACGTCGGGGGTCATGACGATGGTGTTGGGCTTGAACCCGGTCAGCGCCGCGACCACGACCTTCTGGTTCTCGATGTCCTCGATGGGCGTCGAGCCAGCGGAAGACCACTTGACGAAGTTGGTCGTGCCGGTGAGGTCGGTGGTCCAGATGCCGGACCCGAAGTAGTTGGTGGCCCAGACCACCTCCCGCTTCAGGAGCAGCTTCCGGGTCACGAACAGGGTCGCATCGCGATCCATGTCCATGTAGCCCTTGGCGTTGGCCCGGGTGGGGTCGTCGACGTCCTTGTGGAAGGCGTACACCCGAGCGAAGTAGCTCGAGTTGAAGTCGACGTTGTAGCCGCCGCCGGCACTCGGGGTGCCAGCCGCGCGCTCCTCAGCCTCGTCGCGCAGCCAATCGTTGCGCTCGTAGCTGAGGTACAGGCCGCCCTGCTTCTCCACCGGCACGACCGGGAAGACCTTGTCCGCCACGAAGGCGTCACCGAGGTCCTGGATGAAGGCGAGCGACACCTGGCTCAACGGAACGTTGACCAGGACGTCAGAACTCGTCGGCTGAGGCATGAGGGGTTCTCCCTAGAAGGCGGGTGGTGGAGGTCTCAGGGCGCGAGAGCACCCGAGGAAGAGACGAACGGATCAGGGTCGACGGCAGGCGCTATGCCTTGCCGAGACGGACCAGGACCGGGAGGATGATGTTCGCGCCCGACGCAGCCGACCGCGCGATGCCGACGACGATATCGTTCGCCGAGGCGGCGATGACCTTGCCTGCGCCGTCCGAGGTGAGCAGAGCACCAGAGGTGATGGCCGCGCCGGCGACCGCCTTGCTGATGCCCGCCGTGCGGACAGCGCCGACCTTGCCCGAGGTGGGCTTGTTCTGGAGGATGCCCAGATGGGTATCCGTCCCCGCCGCGGAAAGGACAGCAGCATTGGAGCCGTTATCCTTCACGACGAAGAACTGCTTGGCGGACAGATCGGCGCCCGCGAGGACGCTGATATCGCCGCCGGTGTTGATCTCAGTGGCCACGGTGGGACCCTCCTGAAAGGGAGCGGTTGGATGGTGGGGACGAAAAAGGCCCCGCCAGGAAAACCCTGGCGAGGCCCGAGAGGGGGGGCTGCAGAACCGGCGCGTGGTGTCTCACGCCGGCGAGAGAGAGGAAGCGGGAGCTACTCGCGGACGGAGCCGTCGGGCCGCGTCTCCATGTAGAGCTCCGGGTTGCGCTGGACCGCGAGGTCCATGGCCTTCTCAGCGGTGACGTTCTCCGCCTTCTGGATGGACTGCGCGACGGCCGACAGGCGACCCATGGCGGTGCCCGTCGAGGTGCCGGACTGCCCGGTGCCCATCTCGCGGAACATCTCACCCTTGGCGACGAGCGCCTCGAGGCTGGTCAGCATCGGACGGATGATGGCCGCGGCCTCAGGAGCGCCCTCGTCGAGGCCACGAAGAGCCTTGGCGAGCACGTCGACGCGGTCGAGGTCGGTGCCGTCCTCAGCCTTGAGAAGAGGCGTGGGGACGGGGAGGTGCGCCAGGGCCTCGGCCTTGGTGCGGTACTCGCCCTTCAGCCGAATCTCACGCTCGGCCTTGGCGATGAGCGTGGCCTCGTTGGCCGTCGACTCCGCCTTGGCGATTGCCGCGGCAGACGCGGCCACGGCGGCATCGCGATCGGCCTCGGCCTTCTCGACCATGGCGCGCACGGCGGGCGAGAGTTCGGCCTTGTTGACCGTCTCGGTTGCAGCGGCAGCCGCAGGGGCCGCAGCGGCGGGAGCAGCGGCAGGCGCGGCCGCCGGCGACGGGGCCGCCTCGGGGGCGACGGGCTCCGCGACAGCGGTGGGGGTCGTCGGGTCAGACATGTCTGCTTCTCCTGTGGCGCTGACGGCCATGCTGGTGGATGAGGTGCCGGCATCGGCGCCGACGGAGTGCTCGCTCTTCCAGACGAGGAAGCGAGCCGGTTCGGACGGGTTGGACGGGTCGCGGATCGCACCGCGGTCGACGAGGTCGACGCGGCCGACATGAAGATCGTCGAGGTGGAACGGCATCTATGCGGCCTCCCGGCGAATAGCACTGCCCTGGATGCTGAAGTTGGTCCGCACCCCGGCCTTGACCTCGGCCCAGACCTCGTCGTTCCCGACGTAGGTCCCCATGACCCAGGTCCCTTCGGGGACGGTG
This sequence comes from Chloroflexota bacterium, assembly GCA_041691435.1. GTDB lineage: Bacteria > Chloroflexota > Limnocylindria > Limnocylindrales > CSP1-4 > Palsa-1033. Next base: position 24,700 of record JBEPUS010000004.1, on the reverse strand, counting down.
GTGGAGCGGCCGTCCATCGACTTGATGACCATGGTGGTCGGGGCGATGTACGACTCGACGACGCGGATATCAGGCAGCGCCGAAGCGCGGTGCTGCACGCCCTGCTCACGGAACTCGGCCATGAACTCGTGCGCTGCCTTCTCGATCTCCTCACGGGAGACGATATCGCCGTGGGCGTCCTCGAGATCGGGGATGAGGACCATGCCGTAGACGATCCGCTGCTCCTCGTCTGCCTTGCAGATGGGGACCAGACGGGTGAAGGAAGCGGGAGAGGGGACAGCGGCCTGAGGCGACGCGGGTGCAGAGTCCGTATTGCTGGGGATACCGCTGTCCCCACCCCCGCCTGCCGCCTTGGCGACGGGGACGTCCGAGGTATCGCTGGCGATGCCCTGGTGGAACGGGTAGACCTTGCGGTCCGTGCCCTGGGCGACAGCGAGGTGGGCGACTTGGAAGGGCACCGGCTCCTGGAGCATCGCGAAGGGCCCGGTGTCGCCGGCGGCAGAATCGCCAGGGACGCGGCCCAGGGTCACGTGAGGCGTGAAGCCGTGGTCCGAGTCGCCTATGTCCAGGCTGGCGGCTGCCAGGTGCTCCTGCAGGCGATGACGCATCTCAGTCAGCCCAGGAGCGTCGACAGGGGCGAAGACGACGTGAGCGCCGCCCTCAGACGGCTTGGTGGGGTCCATGGCCTTGGCCACCGAACCGGGTCCAGGCTTCCCCAGAAACTTCCCGATGCCCGCGAGGTGAGCGTCGAGGGGTGCCTCCTGGGCCGCGAACTCAGCGACGGCCGTGTGCAGCGCCGCCATCTGGTCCTCGGAGAGATCCGCCAGGACGGGGAGCACGGTCATGTGCATGTTCTCGGCCGCCTGCGCGTCCGGGTGGTCGACGGCCAGCTGCTTGGCGACATCCGCCGGCAGGAAGACGGCGATCATCGCGGACGCCTCGTCCTGGGCAGTCTGGTTCCCAGCGGCCTTGGCGAGCGTGCCAGGAGCGATCGAACCATCGGGCAGGACGGCGACGGGGATCTTCTTGGTGACGTCGGGTCCGACCAGAGGCGGGGTCGTGGGGCGACGGCCCGAGCGACCGCCAGACGTCGGGTAGGCGACAGCATGGATGCGACCGTGCGTCTCGGCGTCGAGCATCTTAGAGGCCGCCTCGTGGTAGGCCTTTAGGTACTCGGGAGAACGGTCAGCCATCTTTCACCCACATGATCGACCCGGCGACGTCGGTGGTCCGCGAGACGCGGACGAACTCCCGGTGGCTGGGGTCGAGGTTGTTGCTCGGCTTGGTGATTCGCCAGCCGATGACAGAGAACGCGATTGGCTCCTTGCCCTGATAGAGGCGACGGGAGATCAGGGTCCAGCACGCCGCCTTGACAGCGGCCTCTGGCGTCTCCAGGGCGACCTCACCGGTGGCAGCGTGCCCATCGGCCGTGATCAGGAGGTAGCGGGCACCGTAGAGGTGCCACGGCTCACCGCCCGGACCGACTGAAGGGATCCACCGACGACGGGACATGAATGTGTGGCTTCTCCGTGGGGAGCAGCTGGGGGCGAGCGAGGCTCAGCGCGATCTGCGCGACCACCTCGTCCATGACGGCAATGTCAACCTTGGACTTGCCAGCGTGCACCAAGGCGACGGCCATCTGGGTCTCGTCCGAGTAGCCCGAGACGGTGACCGTGGCGACCAGCGTGCACCACTCGTCGACCGAGAGTTCCACGACCTTGTCGCCGAGCCCCAGACGGACGGGGCCGCCGGCCAGGCGCTCGGCGGAGATATCCATCTCCTCGGCCTGGTAGCGGGTGGACGCCTTGGCCTTGGCGCTCATGCGGGTGAGAGGGTGAAGACACCGTCCTCGACGCGACCCTGCAGGCCGCAGGCGCTGCATCGGATCTCGTCGGGAAGGGTCAGCTGGCAAGTACCGTCCTCAGCCCAGGCCACCGTGGCGTTCTCGACCGGCTCAGAGAAGTCCGACCAGCGGAGGAAGACCTCGTGGTCGAGGTGGGCCAGCCAGGCGCCGACGGTCTCGCCGGCGTCGTTATGGGCAAAGGTGAGGACGATCCGCTCGAGGCTGGCGCTGTGAGTAGCGGCCCAGGCCAGGATGGCGTCGACATCGTCGCCTTGGCTCCAGGACTCGGTCCCAGGGGCGTAGCAGAGGGCGAAGCCGCCGAGCGCACCCTTGCGGCGCATCGTGGGGTCATCGTCCTGAGCCTGGGGGATGACGTCGACGGCGCGACGGACGGGGTCGAGGACCAGAGTGCTCATGAACGCCTCCCTCATCGTGGGCCGGTGATGCCCGGCAGGCGGGAAGACTATCACGGTCACTCGGCCAGGTCAGCGGTGGCCGGAGCCTGCACGGTGGGTGCGGTAGCGGCCCCGACGCCCTTCTGCGCGGCAGGGAGCGAGACGAAGACGACGTCGCAGCGGCACGAGGTGTGCGCCGGCGGACCCGAGTAGCCCCCAGGGAAGAGAGCACCGAACGGGATCGGCGGGCCTGCAGCCAGCGTCTGGCACTGAGGACAGGTCCGCCGATCACCGGTATCCGACCACTGCTGGCCGTACTTGGCATCATCGATCAGGCCCTCGCGGATCGCCTGGTGCCAGGCGGCCTGCGTGCCCGCGCTCGAGGCCCGGATGGTCTCCGTGCGGGCGATGGTCAGAGCGCGGTCCTTCAGGAGCCGCTTGCTGTAGGCCGTGACGAGCCGGTCCACGGTGGGACCCGGGACGCCCTCGGCGGCGAGCATGGCGCGGTACCGCTCGAGGGCGGTCGCGCGACGGGGGTCGAGGCCGACCGTGCCCATGATGAGCGTGGCAGCCTGGCGGGGCGGCAGACCCTGGACGATGGCGCCCTCGATGATCTGGCGCACCGCGTCCACGGTACCCGCCGAGACGCGGGTGATCAGGTCGCCGACGATGGTCTGGGCGGCCTGGATGGCGTAGGGGTTGTCGAGCCTGAAATCCAGGCTGAACCGCCCCACCTCGGGCGAGGGATCGCCGCCGGCAGCGCGACGGACAGTCGGCGGTCCCACGGGCGGGCCTGGGCGGTCGGCCTTGGCGACGAACAGCCTACGCAGGGTGTCGCCGCCTCGAGCGGCCATCAGGCGCTCCACGACGGGCCGAACGCGCTCCTCGAGGACAGCGGCGAAGCGGTCCAGGGCGAGGGCATGGTCGACGGCATCGGTGGAGCCAGAGGCGACCGCGCGGACCAGGGCGTCCTGGTCGGTCACCAGATGGTCAGCCGCGTCGACGACGGCGCTGGCCATGTGGCGGCGGTACGAGTCGGCGATCCAGTGGGGATTCGTCGACGCCGTGGAGCGGGGGACGGGACGGACCTTGGGCGGGCGGGTCACGAAGCGCGGGGCCATCGTTCCTCCCTGGTCCGCCGGACCCATGCCTTGCCATCCCAGCGCCAGAGCGGCGGGGAGTGAAAGATCGCACGATAGACGCGGGCCTCATGCCGGCGCTCGCGGGCGGTCGCCGTGCGGGCGACGTCCTTGGCGAGTTCGATCAGAGCACCGCAGCCCTCACCGGAGCCGTGCCAGCGTTTGCAGTACTGACACATGAGGTAGCGCACTCCTCAGGAAACGGGGGTCCTCACGACCCAGGCGCTGACCACGACGGCGCCGACGACAGAGGCGACACGGGCCCGGATCTTGATGGCCGAGTCGTCGACCAGGAGCAGAGCGTTGACAGCACCCACGCCAGGGGCGTAGGCCACGATGGCCCGGGCAGGCACGGCGATGCCGTTGGTCTGCCGGTAGCCGAGGACGTGCCAGACGGTGCCGTCGTTGGACCCTTCAATGATGACGTCGACGGTCCCGGCTCCGGTCTTCTGGACCTCGACGACCAGGCGGGAGAAGCCACCGCACCCATCAGCGGCGGCCCCGTCGCCGTTGGCGACAGCGGCGGCCTGAAGCTGGATACGGTCGTTCAGTTGCGGGCCGAGTTGGGCGAGGCTCACGGTGTTCTCCTACCCCGCGACGCGGGCTTGGGATTCGGGACGCCAGGCGCGAGCCTGGTCGAGACGCCAGAGCGAGCCGCAGGGGCAGCGCCACTGCTGCCCAACCATGACCTCATGCCGAGGCCGTGGCGGGTTGCACGCGTGATCGCGGACCGTGATCCGCTGGTCGGCGAGACGGGCGAGGTCCGCCGCGGTGGGGATGCCACGAACGGCCATGGCTCAGAGCGTCCCCGGGCCTGAAAGCGGGTCATCCCCGTGAGCCCCGAAAGCGGCCTTCGGTGCCTTGGCGGGCGGGCCACCGGTGGGCGACCCAGCACCAGCCGGCGTGGTAGCAGCCGGAGCCGGCGCGTCAGGATCGACAGGGACGGCGCTGGGCGACCAGGCAGGAGCGCCAGCGGTCGACGCGATATCAGGCTCCTCAGCGTCCTCCTCGGGGACGGGCAGGCCCGCCTGCTCGAAGAGGTAGCGCATCAGGTCATCGTTGGGGAAGAGCGGCGCACCAGACTTGGCGAGGTCAGCCAGGAAGGCGCCCATCTCCGCGAGGTCGGTGCTCTCCAGATCACCGTGCACCAGCTTGGGCACCAGATCCATGGGGAAACCGTTGAGTTCAGCCAGGCGAGTGAAGCCGTGGTTGTTGACCACGGAACTGACGCCGTCGAGCCAGGCCCCGATCGCATCGGAGAAGATCTCGGTCTTGCTCGAGGACAGCGCGCGGGAGCCGACATTCTCGTGCCCCAGGAGCAGGAAGTCAGCCATGAGGGTCATGGCGATCTCCTGGTTCTTGCGCTGCAGAACCGCGTTGGTGTCGAACTGCCGCGACCCGCCCGTGGTCAGGAGTTCGATCTTGTAAAGCGGGTTGCCCGCCTCATCGAACTCCATCGGGAGGACCAGGCCATCGTGCTCATCGCGACGGATGCGACCGACCAGATCCTTGTAGCCCGCGGCGACCGCCTTCTCCTCAGGAGTGGCGTCAGCCGAGAGCAGCGCGGCAGGGATGTAGGCGATCGGCATACCGGCGAGGTCACGCTCGATGCCGATGGCCTCGATGTTCTCGACGTGCTTCTTGAAGTACCAGGGACGGTAGGCCCCACGAAGAGCCGAGACGCCCTCAGGGTTGTTCTTCCTCAGCTTGGTGCGGAAGAGCAGCGACTTCTCGATGGGGATCAGGAGCGCCTCGTAGGTGGGCGGCGCCTGCTGCCACATGCCCTGGATGCCGCCCTCCTCGTCGAACTCCCAGCGGAGCAGAGAGTCCTGCGAGCGGAAGGCCAGCTTGCGCCAGCCGATGCGGCCATCGGAGAAGCGCGACTTCCGGGAGGAATCATCACCGGTAGGGCCGCCCCGGACCTTGTAGCAGATCTCGAACCACGACCAGCCGTAGGCGACCATGGAGAGGATCTCGGACAGGGTCTCCGCCCAGGGGACGGACATGTCATCGAAGAGGACCTCGCGGTAGAAGGCCGCGATGGCCTGGGCCTCCGGGGAGTCATCGGCTGGCTGGACGTCCCAGTCGACCTGGCGGATCAGCTGGTCGATGGCGAAGAGGCAGGCCACGACCATCGGGTCCTGCTCCGACATCTCCCGCACGACCTTGCGCCAGCGGTCGCCGGCGAGCTCGGGGAGGAACTCCTCGTAGACCCGGCCGGCGAACCGCTTGAGGCCCGTGGTGCCGATGACAGAGAGATCCACGGCCACGGGCCTGCGCGAGCCCGAAGGCATCACGGGGCCGCCGGACGATCCGGCCTGGGGCGTGGGCACGCTCGGGTCAGCCATGCGGCTCCTTCACGAGGGGCAGGGGAACGGTTTCAGTGAAAGCGATCGGCGACGGGAGAGCCGCGGACCTATGTGGTCCCGTCGGTGCCGAGGCCACCCGCGACCATCACCGCGATGATGGACGTGAGAACGGCCTTCGCAGGAGCGTCGACGACGGTGGAGAGGGCGCCGGTGATGGCGGTGGCGGCCTTCGGGACCTTGGTGGTGGCCAGGGCCAGGGTCGCCTTCTGAGAGGCCAGCCTGACATCAGAGTTGGCGGCCAGGGCCACGTCCGTGTCGATGGCGGTGGACGCGATCTTGGTGTCGGCGTAGGTCTTGACCGCCTTCTGCGTGGGAATCAGCGCGTCCGAGTTGGACGCCAGGGTGCCCGCGGTGTCGATCGGCAGCCCGGTGACGGGCAGAGTGACCAGCGACGGGTTGACGACGAACTCAGGAATCTCGAACGCAGCCATGGGGATCTCCTCGAAAGGTGGAAAGGGGGGATCAGCCCGCGGCTGCGGCGCTGACGATGGAAGGCCAGGTGTAGAGGCCACGGCCCACCCGGAAGACCTGACCCGAGAGGGCCAGTTGAGAGAGCAGAGCGAGAACGGTCGGCCGAAGGGCGATGCCCTCGACGCCCGCCACGACGTTGTCGACAGTGACCACCTCGCCAGCCATCGCCTCGAGGTAGTCGAGGATGGCCTGCGTGGCCCCGGTCGCCCGCTCGGCGGGGTGCGCCTGGGCCTTGCGGTCACGGTTAACGACCGCGTCGACAGCGGTGATCCCGGCGAACAGGACCCGCAGCGAGGCGGCGACCTCGTCGGCGGCGAGGATGGCGGTGGTCAGGCCCTCGCGGACCTCGGCAATGTCGCCACGCTGGGAGCCGCCCTTGACCCCGACCAGGAGTAGGTCGAGGTCACAGACGACGTCCTGCAGCTGCGCCAGCGGCTGGGTCAGCCCGAGCTCGTAGGTGCTGGCGTTGATGTGTGCATCGCGTGCCTGCTGGCGCAGAGCCAGCGCGAGCGCCGGCATGGAGCCGTGAGGCTCCCTGGGCCGCCCCAACTCCTCACGAGCCGCGGCGACGCGGCCCTCGCGCAGCATCCTCTGGCTGGGATCAGCCTCACGGATGCGAGCCAGAGCCGTGGCGGACTGCAGCGCGAGCGCGGCACGGGCACGCTCGTCACCGCGGGCGCGGCGGTAACGGCTGGTGCGACAGGCAGAACTGCAGACGAGCTTGGTCTTGGAGTGCCCGGTGATCGTCATCTCAGCACCGCACTCGAGGCAGAGACGCGTGCCGGTACCCGAGTAGCCGTCAGTGACGCGGCCGACCTGGGGGGTTCTGGCCATCAGGCTTCTCCGGGGGCGGCGGGGGAATCAGTTTGGTCCTGACGGGCCAGGGTGGCTCCTCCGCCTCGAGGCGATCCTTCTCACTGAGGGCCTTGGGTCCACGCGGACGCGGCTCCCAGAGATCGCGAGCGAGGGTATCAAGTGGCACGCTCGCCTGTCGCAGCGATTCGGCTGCAGCGGCGACGGAGCGGGCCAGGAAGCGACGAAGAGCGGGATGGACGATCACAGGGGCATCGCCGTGTGGCGACGCAGGCCCTGAGCCTCCATGGCGGCATAGGCGGTCGTATCGACCTGATCATCGTGGGTGCCGTGGTTGAAAGCCACATGCTCCTCCAGCCACTCGGGGACCCAAGAGGCGTTCCGGGGGACGTACATATCGCCGTTCTGCCACTTGACCGCGGCGGACTGAGCCCTCACGTACTTGTCCCGGTCAGGGATCAGCGCCTTGACGTTCAGGCCAGCGCGACGGGCGGTCTGCACGAGGTTGGTGCCGTGCTGCGCCTTCTCGACGCCGGCGAAGGCGCACCCGTGGACCTTCATCAGCTTCTCAAGCATGGGCAGCTGGTCCGGGCCCTCGATCCGAGCGCGGTAGAGGTCCATCAGGATCAGCTTGCCGTGGTGAGCCAGCTTGCCAGGGCCGGTGTAGGCCCAGAAGGCGAAGACGGTCCAGTCGGCCGACTCCGAGGTGGAGATGGCGAGGTCAGCCGTGGCGAACTTCATGCAGGACGCTTGCGGGACCCGGAGTTCAGTCGCGGCACGGTTGGCCTTCGGGTCCGCATCGTTCTCGACCAGGACGAAGTTGTCACCCTCGACGTAGAAGCGACGCAGGCCCTCGCGCTTGAAGAGGCCACCCTCAGGGGGAGCCGGACGCTGCTGGTACAGGGCCAGCCAGTCGGCGTAGGTCATGCCACGCTCGAGACGGAGCAGGGCCTTGCGGTCGTACCGCTCAGCCCAGAGAGGCTCGCCGACCTCGCGACCCAGAGAGTCGTCAGCCTCGGCGACGGCGGGGACCCGGAGGACCTCCCAGCGGTCGTACTCGTCGGCGGGCCAGCCTTCCTTGTCGCCCTCCAGCTGCTGCAGGAGCAGCCGACCAGCGAGGTCGTCCTCATGCCAGCGGTGGAGGATGATCACGACGGCGGCGCCTGGCTCGAGCCGGGTCCGCAGGGTGGCGGTCCACCACTGCCAGATGTTCTCCCGCTCAGCGGCGGAGTAGGCGGCCTGGGCGGTCTTGATCGGGTCGTCGATGACCATCAGGTGGGCACCACGACCGATCGGCGAGCCGCCGGCGCCGACGGTGAGCATCCCGCCCTCAGAGAAGAGCAGGTCCCACCGGTTGGCGGCGCTGGAGTTGGGGTCGACGGCCAGGCCAATCTCGGAGTTGGCCAGGATGTGGTCACGGACCCAGCGGCCGTGAGTGGCAGCGTAGTCCGCGGCATGGGACGCCAGGATGATCCGGCGGTCCGGGAAGCGACGGAGGTACCAGAGGACACCCCAGCGCGACGCCCGGCGGGTCTTGCCATGCCGAGGGGGCATCTCAATGATGACCCGGTCGACCTCGCCGGCGGCGATGCGCTGGAACGTCCGATCGATCAGCCGGAGGTGAGGCGCCTGCTTCTCGAAGCGAGGCATGAGCATCTGGGCCATGTGGCCAGGGGACTCATTCAGGTACCACGCCTGGGCCTCCTCGACCAGCATCCGCTGGACCGAGGGCGAGGCGGCAGCCGCGATCCGGGTCCGCTCAGCGGCAGGGAGCCGCCAGTAGCCAGCGAGACGCGGGTCGGGGTACCGAGGCGCCATCAGGCCGGATCATCTCACCCGAACAGAGCGCGTCACTTCGCGTCGAGGCCGGGACCTTCCCCGACCAGCTTCAGGAGCTCGGCGACCGAGGCGTCCTGGGTGGTCACGGGCCCCCCATCAGGACCCGACACCTCCTGCTGGATGCGCCGGCCGTACTCCTTGGGACGGGTGCGCTCGAGGACCCAGGCCGAAGCCTTCCAGTCACCAGTCGTGGCAGCCTTCTGGATCTGGGCCAGGGCGATAGCCTCGAACTCGGCTCGCCCACGCGTTACAGCCTCACGGAACTCACGCTGCTTGAAGTGCTGAGGGAGGTTGCCATCCGGGTCGCCCTCAGCCATCCAGCGGTGCAGGGTACCGGTGGCGATGCCGGCGGCCATGGCTGCCGACTCCAGGTAGCCCCCGATCTTGACGATCTCGACGATCTTCCTCTGGACCTCATCGGTCAGCTTGGACTGACGCCCGAGGGGCCGCCGAGCAGGGGGACGGGGATCAGAGGTATCTGGGGCCTTGTCGGCGCTTATTGCGGTCGTTTTGACCCCTTTCCCCCGCTTTGGGGCTGTTTCTACCCCGTTCCGGGCGCTTTCACCGGCTTTGGGGCTGTTCGCAGGGGTTTCAGCCGCTTTGGGGCTGTTCCCGGCGCTCTCGGGAGCCATCAGCGGCCACCGGAGCCAGACGAGAAGTCATGGGCCTCACGAGTGGCCTCGTGCACAGGGAGCGTGCCGGTGTGCTCCTGGAAGCGGCGACAGATGACGTCGGCGTACTGAGGGTCGAGTTCGACCAGAGCAGCGCGACGGTTCGACCGCCAGGCAGCGATGAGGGTCGTCCCCGAGCCTCCGAAGGGATCGAGGACGATCTCGCCAGGGCGGCTGGAGTTGACGATCGCCCGCTCGACCAGAGCGACAGGCTTCATGGTCGGGTGATCAGCGTTCCTCCGAGGACGCGGGATCTCCCAGACGGTGTCCTGCCGGCGGTTGGGCGGCTTGACGTGGCCACCCTTGCCCTTGACCCAGCCGTAGAGGATCTCCTCATGGCGCTCGGCGAAGACGGCCGGGTCGAGTTCCTGATCCTCGAGGGGAGCAGGATGCTCACCGGGGGTCCAGCCGTAGAGCAGGGCCTCATGGCGACAGTGGTAGTCGGCATGGGAGAGGACGAAGGCGTCCTTCACCCAGACGAGCGTCTGGCGCCAGATCCCGAGGCCCAGGAGGACGCTCTGGAAAGCGTGGTTCTGGACCCCAGAGGGGGCGGCGACGTACCAGCACGCGCCAGGGCGACTAAGAGAGGCAGCCGCCCGTAGGGCGGCAGCCGCCCGTAGGGCGGCAGCGAGCAACGCCTCGAGGCCCTCGGCGGTGTCGCCCTTGATGGTGAGCCGCTCAGCGGTGCCACCCTCGTAGTCGACGCCGTAGGGCGGATCGGTCCAGACCATGCCGGCGAGGTTGCCGGCGCCGAGGGCTGCAGCCTGGACGGCCTGGTCGCGACTATCCCCGACGGCGAGACGGTGCTCCTCCAGGAGCCAGACGTCCCCGAGCTGGGTGAACGGCTCACGGGGGACGGGCGGCGCGTCGTCAGGGGCGGTGCGACCCGTCTTGGGACCCTGGAGGTCTGCCAAGAGGGCGTCGAGGTCGGGCGGGGTGAAGCCGGTCCCGTCGAGGTCAGGAAGACCCTGCAGGAGTTCGGCGAGCATGGAGTCGTCGTAGGTGGCGAGGTCCTGGGTCCGGTTGTCGACCAGGACCATCTTCCGCTCCTGGACCTCGTCGACGTCGACGAAGGACACGAGAGCCTCCTTCCAGCGGAGGTCCTTCATGCCACGGAACGTGTGATTCCCCATGATGATGAACCCCGAGCGGAGGTTCACGACCAGAGCACGGAACTGACCGTGGTCCTTGAGGGACTGCACGATCGCGGCCATGTTGCCGCGGCGAGGATTCTTGGGGAAGGGCTTGAGCTCGGAGAGCGCGACGACGCGCGTCTCGACGATGGCGATGCCCGGGAGCGTGGGGGCGATGACCTTGGTCATCAGCGCCCCGACCAGGCCGAGGCCAGAGCGGCACCGAGAGCCTGAGCAGCGAGGACCAGCATAAGCAGGGGCTGCCCGGACTCGTGGAGCACCCAGTCGACCTTGGTCTCAAAGGACCCGCGAAGGGTCAGCTTCTCGAGGGAGCCGGACGGGAGCGAGCATCCGCCGGCGCTCTCCCCGAGGGGAGCCTGCTCGACGTGGAAGGCGATGAAATCGCCATCGTCCAGATGCATCAGTCCTTGTACCCCGGTCCGCGGACCGTGTGAGCCGACCTGATATCGGAGTACTCCGCGGTGACGGAGACGCGCGATTCGGGAATGGTCTGGAAGACCGCAGTGCAACGGCAGTTGGGGTGGGCGCGAGCCGCGTCGTCCCGGCGGCGCTGGAGGATGACCTCGCGCCGGACGGTCCGGTGGGCCGCGACGGTGCACCAGCGACGGGTGCAGTAGTCCCCCGAGGTCTCGACGCTGACAGCGCCAGGGTACTGCTCGGGGACAGGCAAAGCGGCAGCGTCGCCAGGCATCCGCACCCGGACCCGATGGAGATCCGTGGAGGTGAACTCCAGCCGGTAGGGAGCCATCGCGTGGTGGCCCCGGAGACACCGCTGCCACCCGAAGGCGTGCGACGTCCCGCTGGCGAGAGCATCGCACAAACGACGGGCCCGTGTCCACAAGTTCCTACCGAGCCGCCGGAGAAGCCAGACGCTGGCCAGGACCATCGAAACGCACCAGAGGACAAAGTGTGATAGCGACGCTATAAGGTTCACGTTCAGAACCCCCGCGGACCCGGAGTCATGTGGGTGCATTGGAAGAGCTTGACGTCGCGCAGAAGGAACCGGCGATGGCCTCCAGGGGTGCGCCAGAACGTGAGGTCCCCACGCTCGGCGGCGCGCGACACCGTGCCCTTAGACAGCCCCAGGAGCATGGCCACGTCGGCGATGGTCAGGACCTTGTTGGGCGGCTCAGAATGGATATTGGCAAGCGAGACGCTCATCAATGGCCTCCAGCATGACGGCGGCCATGACAACCGCCGAGAATGGATCGTGGGCGAGGTAGCTCTCTTTGACGTGGTCCGCCGACGGCATCCGCCAGACGGCCTCGTGGTAGGAGATGAGGGCAGGCTGGACGTTGGCCTGCAGGCGCACGGCATCGAGGACCAGCCAGCCCCCCTCGTCCTCAATGTCCGTCAGGGGATGGTCGCGGACCACGGCGCAGAGGGCCTCGTCGGCCTCGCCGCCCCAGAGAAGCGTGGCCCACGGATGGACACCGTAGGCCGAGAACTTCACCCTGCTCGCGGAGACGAGGCCGAAGCCTACATGGCGCTCGGGCGGATCCCCGGTCCAGATCGCACCTTCCCGGGTCTCGCCGAAGAGGATGTACATGCCCATCAGCATTGCCCGCCCAGAGCGGCGACGCCGGCGAGGATGGCGAGGAAGAGCAGGGCCCCGGCCAGGATGGCGAAGAGCACGAGCTCGACGCCCTCACGGACAGGCGACGGTGCCACCCTCACGAGGGCACCAGGCCCGTGCGACTAATCGACCGCACCAGAGTCGTTCCACCGACCGCAGCGTGACCACGACACCGGCCAGCCAGGACGCCGTCGCGATCACGGACGATCCAGTCGGCAGGGGTCCGACACTGCACGAGAAGAGGGGACCCATCAGGTGCGAGGGGCGGTGACGACGGGTACGGCGGCAGCCCATCCCAGGCGGACGGCATGAGGATGGTGCACCCGCGAGTGATGACCTCGAGGGTGCCGTCTGCGACCAGCGGGTCGGGATCGAAGGGGACCCACCCCGGATCGTCCCACCGAGCATGGGCGGCACAAAAGGCGGTGTCCTGCCAGAAAAAGGCGCTGCCAGTAGCGGGCGCGTTGACGATGAGAACCCCGACGGCGTCGGCCTGGCAGAAACGCTGGTCCTCGTGAGCGCAGGCAGAGCACCGAGCGCCAGCCTGGACCCGCTCCTCGCAGCCCGAACCCACCGACTGCTCACGGAGGAAGTTGACGATCAGCTGCTCCTGCTCAGGCGACCAGCGGCTCATCGGCGAGCCCACCGGGCGACAGGGAGAATCCTCCCGATCCACGGCTGAGCGCAGTGCTCGTCCACCGTGACGGTGCAGCCCAGGACCTGGCCCAGCGTGGTGCCAAGTTCACCGCGAGACACCCCGGTGTAGATCACGGCGCTCATGAACTCCGTCGACGCCCCGATCTCGATCAGGTGCCGAGGCCCCAGCACCAGCGCCACCTCGGCGGCTGGCAAGGTCTCGGCACGCTGGGCCTCGTTGCGCTGACGCAGGAGCCGGATGGCGTCCTGCACGTCGCGGAAGAGGTCCTCCCTGACGGGTCGCTCCATAACCATGATGCCCTCCCTCAGACCAGCATCGTGCCGGGCTGGTGAATCTCGACGCGGACAGCTGGCCCGACCTCGGGGTCGAACTCCTGATCCGCGGTGTAGGTGAGCCACTGCTTGGTGTCCTTCACCAGCCAGCCGGCGTCGACCAGGCCGTCAAGCGACGGCTTGAGCGCCTGGTACAGGTTGTCCTGGTCCAACTCCTTCTGGCCCTCCCAGCGGATCAGGACCAGATGCAGCCGAACCTTCTCGGTGGCGATGGGCGTGCCCAGCCGTCGACGGACCTGGGCAGCCTGCTCCGCCGTGCTCGAGCGGTTGGCCTTGGTCACCCGCGCCCGCGCACCCCAGTGCCCGAACCGATCGTTGCCCGTCTGCGGCTTGGCGGCCAGGCGGACCACGAAGTCGAAGAGCACCGTCGACCGCGCCTCGAGCCAGACCACCGTGAACTGCTCCTCCCGCTCGAGGTACTCGCCGTGCTCCTGGCAGAGCAGCGTGACACCGTGACCAGCGCCGGGACGGTCGATGAAAGCGCCCGGACCCGTGATAACGAACCCGGCGACAGCGGCATCGCACTCCCCACCGATGCCGCCCGTAGGGATCGGGCAGCCACCGCCGCGAGCGTGGTCTAGCGCGGCGACCGCCCGGACGAAGGCGTCGCGCTCTGCCCGGTTCACGGCACCAGGAGCATCGCGAGGGCCAGAAGCAGGAAGCCGGCGACGGCCATCGCGAGCACGGGGCTGGTGACGACGCATACCCAGAGCGCGGCGCCGACGACCAGGGCGACCCCGAGGATGGTGCAGACCATCGCCAGCCGCGGCCGGTTCAGGACGGGGACGGCCGCCCTCACCGGTCAGCCGATCCGAAATCAATGCCGTCGAGGATGCGGTGCGTCTCGCTCAGCTGGAGCTCAAGCTGAGAGTTGTCGCGGAAGATGACCCGAGCCTTGCGCTGGGCCTTGAACTCCGAGACGGCCGCGTTGATATCAGCCTGGGCGCGGGCGAGGCAGCCGAACGCCTCGTCGGTGGTGAGGTCCGCGGCCGCGATCGACGACCCGAAGGGGACCCGCAATCCCGCGAGGATGTTCGACGCGGCAGAGAGAGCGTGCTGACGGGTGAACGTCGGCTTCTCACTGTCGGTGATGTTGTGGATTGCGTGACGTGGCAACTCGACGGTGGTAGACACGGGACCCCCTCCCAGACGTATGAAGTGATGCGAACGGGCGAATCCTACACCGGCCCGACGACGCCTGTCTCAGTCGAGGGCAGGGTCGTCGGCCTCGGGTGCGTAGAGAGCGGGTGGGTAGGTCGTGGCGGCCTCGACGATCAGCCCGGTCCAGTCTCGCGCGGTGGTCCACTCGACGCCGGCAAACATGGGGTCGAGGTCGAACACCCGCATCGGTGGCGCCTGGAGCCAGACGCGATCGAAGAGCAGCGACAGGCGCCACCCCAGGAACGTGACGTAGACCCGGCGCTGCTGGTGCCAGAGGTCCAGGACCATGTTCCCCCAACCTGGCTGGCCCTCACAGGTGCCGACGATCTTCGCCGGCAGGAAGGCACGGACGATCCCGACCCCGAGCATCCAAGACCCACGATCCTTGGCGATGGCCAGGCGGGGACCCAGCGAGTCGTGAAAGGTGGCGACAGCGGAGGTCCGCATCATGCCAGCGGCCTCGAGCACATCGGACAGCACCCATCCGGCACCACGGGGATCCAGACCGCCTTGCCCCCCGGGATGACGTCCTGCACGCGCCGGATCAGGCCGAGTTCAGCTGCAGCGCGCAGGCGAGCCTGCACGGTCGACGAACTCTTGAGGCCGCAATGGCGCGCGATCTCGCGGACCGAGGCCGCGCTGCCCTTCTCACGGTAGAGGTCGGCGACGTGCCGAGCGATCGCCTCGACCAGATACAGGGCGATGGCTGGCTGGCCCTCGAGGCGGACCATGGCGCTCACGGCTTGGGCCCTAAAGTACCCTCAGAATCTGAGGGTCGCCCGACCAGACGCCCGCCGGCGGCCGCGAGTTTGGTCGCCCAATCGCAGGCAGGCCAGGTCTGAGAGAAGAGGCAGCATCGGTCCTCACGGCCAGCGTGGGGACAGTTGCGCCGCAGCCCATCGGGAGTGAGCAGGCGCAGGACCGTGTCCTTGACGTCAGCCATCGAGATACCTCCACCCGACGCGGGTGATGGGAGTCGACGGGTGGACGTTCATCTCGCGACAGAACCAATTCACCCACTGCTCGGCGACCGTCTCCATCCACTCCCCGGTGGCCCAGAGCGCGGGGTCCACGCCCTCACGAGCGACCTCATCAGGGCGCCCCAGGAAGCTGAGCCCCAGCTTCACCCGGTCGACAGAGACGACCTCCACCTCGGCCAGCCGGACCAGCGGCTCGAGGGTGCCATCCCGCCGGCGACGGCCTTGGACCTTGCGGCAGAGCGTCAGCGGATCACCAGGCTTGAGGAACTCCCAGCCCAGGCGACGGGTCACCGTCTTGGTCCGGTCGATGACCGCCTGCTCGGTGAGGGAGACGGCCATCAGGCGCGGCATCAGGCTCGCCGCCCAGCGCGCCACATCACGAGATAGCGGCCACGGACCACGATGGTCAGCCCGACCCGCTCGAAGTGACGCGGCCTGGCATACGCCCAGATGTGCAACAGCGAGGTCCTGCCCCGGCCAGGGTGCAGCTGGGCGTAGACGTAGAAACCGCGCTGCCGCCACCGCACCGCGGCCTGGACGGAGGGCTGACTCACGGCTGGTCGTCCGCCGGAGCAGGAGCCGCCACGGGATTCAGGGCCCGAACGTGCTCGAGGGCCTCGACGCGCTCAGCGGTGAAGCCAGGCGGCTGGGTGAGGATGATGCGCCGGAGGTGGGCAGGGACCTGATACCAGTGCAGGCGACACATGAAGAGGCCCGGGCTGAGGCCGCGCAGGCAGATCGGACAGAAGTTCCTACCCACGGGCGTCACGCTCGATGGCATCGGCCCAGGCGGCAGCCATCGCCGCGACCTGAATCAGTTCAGCGTGAAGAGCGGCGGGGTTGGAAATGCCGATGATCCCGCCGCGGTTGGCACCGCTCCCGATCGGACCCTGAGGCACGGGCAGGACGCCGTCGTTGAGCGCCTTGAAGGACCGCCCGAGGTTGGTCATCTGCTCGCGAAAGCCTTCCCAGTAGGAGTTGGGCGGACCCTCGAGTTCGGCGGCTGCCTCCCCCACCTCCTCGCCGAGGACGCTCAGCCAGTAGGGATCGTCACCGGCCATGACCTCGGCGGAGATCGTGGTCTGGCCGGTCCACTTCTTGTGAGCGCGCAGGCGCTCGGCGGTGATGGCAGCCAGAGCGGGCGACGCCCGGATCCGCACGATGGCCAATTCGAACTCGGCGGCGCCGGACAGGTCAGCCATTGGCCTTGGCCCGAGGCTTGGATGGACGGACGAAGAAGACGTCCTTCGCCTGGACGCAACGAAGGCCCGGCACGATCTCGGTCGCGACGACAGAGCCGTCCTCGCCCAGAACCGGCACGGTGTACCGGCCATTCTTGACCGTCAGGTGCTTCTTCACCTCGGCACGCTTGACCGACTCCACGACCCCGATGAACTCAGCCCGCTTCGCGGACCGGAACCACTCGAGAGCCGCGTCCTCGCCACCCTCGGTGTCGTCGAAGACGCACGACGCAGGGTCATCCTTGAAGCCGGCGGTGCCGGCGGGGAAGCTGGCGCTCTTGCGACCCAGCGGATCCGTGTCGACCAGGACGCGGACGTAGGGCCGAAGATCGTGCTCGAGGGTGGCAGCCTCGGTCTCCAGGGTGTGAATCTCCTCACCAGCCCAGTGGAGGATCTCCTCGACCTGGGCCTGACGCTCGGCCTCGACGCGCTGGATGGCGGCGCGGATCCCGCGCAGCGCCTCGAGCCGGGCCTGACCCTCCACCCGGGCCACCTCAGGGTCGATGGGGAGAGCGCCCCACGACTCCGGGGGATGCTCCTTCAGCGCCTGGTCCAGAGCGGCCATCCCCTCGGGCGTCTGCACGGGGTCGTCAAAAATCATGACCTCCTCGCTCATCCCAGGAACCCCGGCACCCGGTGCCCACGGATGCGGCCCAGGCGCGCGGCGCCAGCGGCCAGCGTGGAGTGCCCGGTGAACTTCCCGTCGACGCGCTCGCGGGTGAGCTTGATGGCGGCGACAGGGGGACGGATGAGGGCCACGGTGGCCTTCCCATCGACGTACTCAATCAGCGGCCAGAGCCCGGCCGCCCGTGTGGCGCTGACCATCAGCCGGTGTGATGGGTAAGAGCGTAGTCGACCTCGTCGACGCCCGAAGGGAAGATGACCTTCGCCCGATCAGCCAGATAGAGCCTGTCAGCCTCGAGGGCACGCTCCAGGCGCTCAGTGATGGGCGAGGGGTTGGCGTCAGCCACGATCTCGAGTAGCACCGAGCGCAACGCCTGCCGACGCTCAGCCTCACGCCGGCGCGCACGACGCAGTTGGCCGATGCGGTTGCTCAGGCGCTGGACCAGAGCCCGGGACGCACCCAGGCGAAGATCCGCCTGCTCACGGGCAGCCACGCTCTCAGCGATGAAGGCAGATGAAAGGTCGTCGTGGGCGACGCGGGAGTTGAGGGCCGCCTGGAGGTGGTCCCGCTCACGAGTCAGATTCAAGATCCGCTTGGCGGCGGAGGAAAGTTCGACTAGCTCATCCATGCTGTTCTCCTGATGCCAGCGCGGCGCGGGCGGCCGCAGTGAGGGTCCAAACGATGCCATGCCCGCCATGGCCTGTGTCACGGGTCTGGCCCGAATCCTCGACCCAGCCGCCCTTCATGAGTTCGACCCGGCGTGGCGCCGCCGAGTACAGGTAGATCCCGGTGGTCGCCGCTACCTCGACATCGGTGAGCCCGTTGGACGCCAGCACGAGCGCCTCCAGGACCCGCATCCGCTGCGTGCCGGTCTTCGGCTGGACCAGCGACGCTGCCTCGAACTCGGTGCGCTGCGGCCTCGAGTGGTGTGCGCCCATCGAAGCGACAGCCGGATCCGAGAGCCTGGGGATGGCCGGCGGAGAAGCGAAGAGGTCCCCAGAGTGGACATCGGTCATCCCGAGGCCCCGTCGCCCTCCGGGGCAGGCGCCTCAGGAGCAGCCCCATCAGCGCGGGGGAATTGGTACCGACGAGTGTGGGCCGGAGCCGTCTCGCTGATATCGGTGAGGTCCACGACCACCGGACCATCGGTCAGCCTGCCCTTGCAATCGGCGCAGATGCTGTCCTGGAACCACTTGTCCGTCTGGTAGTCGCCGACCTCCAGCTGGTGGCCGATGATCTCCAGATAGACGCGCGGGACGTCACCCGCAGGGTGCGACAGCGTGACCGTGCGGACGTTCTTGACCAGCACGCCGTCCTGCCGTACCTCGGTACCGGTGACCATCGGCGGCTCGGCGAACTTGATTGACAGATGCCGCTCGTGGTGGGTGATCAGGGTGGACGCAGCCTCCTCGGTCATCCCACCTCTCCCAGAGGCAGGGCCTCGGCCTGGACGGCAGCGAAGACACGGTCCTTGCCGAACGGCTCGCCATGCTCCATCAGGAGTTCACAGGGACGGCAGACGCCGTGGTTGGCCCACGCCTCCACGTCGGTGGCTAGTTCACCGCAGGCGCAGACGGTACGCCCTGACGGCGCATCCGCCGGGTCCTCAGCGACAGGGTCGACGGCGACGGCCTCGGGAGCGAGCGCGGGCGGCTCACCTCCTTCGGCCGCCGACGCCTCGCCCCGGCTGCCTGGCTTAGCCCGAGAGATGGAGGTCTGGTCGGGCGCGGGGTTCTCGGAAGAGGGAGCCGCCGCGTCGGCAGGCGGCTCCCCGGGGATGGCCTCGGTAGACGGGGACGGCTCGTCAGCCGCCCCCGCAACCGGCTCCGGGCTCTGGGCACCGTTGCTGTCGCTCCGAGGGCTCTCCCCGACTTGCGTCTTCGAGTCCTTCTCGGCGGTGGCTGGAGACGCATCGTCGCCAGCTGAGTTGCCCGGCTCACTCCTGTCATTGGCCCCGACCACTTGGTAGGGCAGTCGCAGCGCCATCATCAGCACGTCGAGCGTCGTCGGGCCGACGGACGTGACCCAGTCCGTGACCGTGCCCTCCGTGTAGCCCTGCCCGCGGATCAGCGGGGTACGGTCGGCGGCCGACATGGCCTTGAGACGATCCAGCACCAGAGCCTCAGCGCCTTGGCGCGAGGTCGGGGCGAGGGTGTCGATCTCCGGCTCAGACGCTGCCAGCCAATCGCGCACGGCGATGCCCAACTGCTTCGCCTGGCCCGCCGAGTAGACCTGATCGGCGACGTCGTGGATGCGAGACTTGGTCACGACCAGACGGTGCGTAGCCAGGTCCATCTCCCCGATCACCGTGAACTCGTACTCCGTGTCGTCACGCTGGACGGGCGCGAGGCCCACCTTGGTCACACGGGTCTTGGTGCGGTTGCCGTCCTGGTACTCCTCGATGGCATAGGCCATCTTCGAGCGCATCGTGCAGATGATGTGAACGGGGCACGACAGGATCGCCTCGATCATCGAGTCCTGCAGCTTCCCCGCCTCATTCCAGGCGGTGTAGCTGTTCTGAGCGTTGGCGCCACCGCGCGCAGAGATGCGGTCCTTCTGGTCGAGGGTGCCGCCGGATGCCTTCCAGAAGTGGCTGAGCGAGTCGACGACCAGGCACCCGAACTTCCCGCTGCTGCCCAACTCGAGAATGGCCTCCGCGAGTTCACCGGGGTGGTACGGCGGCTTCCAGTCCATGTGCGCGAACTTGAAGGCCCGAGCGTAGTTGCGGGCCGACCCCCGCTCGGTGTCGATCACCATGATCCGCTCACCCTCCTCCACGAGGTGGGTGGCGACGTCGAGGGAGGTCCAGGTCTTGCCTGCGCCGGTCGGACCCATCAGCGCGAACCGCGCCTTCAACCCGACCTGGGTTGCCTCCTCTTGGTAGGCCCTCGTGCCCACGACCGCTACGTCCTGCTCCATCAAGAATCCTCCGCGCCTGGGTGGCTGGCCCACGGCTTGAAATGTGCCGCGACGCAGAGCACGATGCCCGCCGCCACGACAGCCCACCATTGCGAATCCCCTCCCGGGGCCAGCGCCTGAGAAGCGCCTATGACTGCACAGGCGACACCGGCTCCCCAGCCAGCGCCGCAGAGGATCGCGTCCGCCGCGACGGCAACCTCGCGATCTCGGTCCATCAGCGCGGCCCGCGAGGGTGCGCCTGCAGGGGCGACGGGAAGCGCCCATCCCCTGCCAGGTAGGCCCGGCCCGCCCGCGGTCGCGCGGGGCACGAGCGAGACCCGACGGCCGAGCCGGCGGGCGAGGTCGGGGGTCGAATCATCAGCCCCGGAAACGCGAAATCGCTCAACGCGCTCATTCGAGTCAGATCCCGGTCGGGGTGTTCTGCCATGCTCAGGCACAGGCGGCTGCCTCCACGTCAGGTTGGTCGCTCAGGCGGCCCTGGGAGAGTGATGCCTCCCGGGCGCCGCCGCACCTTAGCATCAGCCAGCGGCCAGTTGTTTGGCTACCTCGGCGTGACGCCGCGAGAGGCAGTTCTTGCACAACTTGACCGCGCCGACCGCGTCATCGTGAGCGGCGATCATCACGAACATGGCCATGGCCTGCTGCCGCGGCCGCAGGCAGTCGCGGTACAGATGCCAGGTGTTCGACGTCACCAGCTGCCAGCCCTTGAGGACCAGCACGGCGTCAGCGCGGCGAGGCGGCACGGCTGTCCTCCAGGACCATGGCGGCCAGGCAGAGACGGCAGAGCCGACGACGCCCGGCGCCGAGGGCGTCGACGGGAGCGGGATCAGACCGGTAGGCGCCTCGAGGCATCCGCCAGCCGCAGGCCGTCCGGATGAAGTCACGGCTCACGTGGAGCACGGTGCCACCCGGCCGCCAGACGGTGCGCCAGATCGCCTGTTTCATGCGTCGCGGTGCTCGTGACAGCGCCACTCGACGCCGCGTGAACGGGTGCGACGCCAGACCCCCTGCCGGTAGCAGGGCGGCCAGCAAACCCCCGCACCAGGCCCGCGACACTGCCGCTCCTGGCGAGCCCAGTCGAGGCCATCCTGGCTGTACGGCTTCCCGGCGATGGGCGGGACGTAGCTCCACGCCTCGGGATGGATTCCCAGCCGGCGCAGACGCCGGCGCTCGAGGACGCGACCGAGGACCGCCCTCATTGCGAGACGCCCCGGTGGTACCGCTCGAACCATGCCTTGTCGACCCGAAGGAACTCATACCCCCGGCGCTCGTAGACCTGGAGCAGACGCTCCTGCCCAGGACAGGGACGCGCCCAGACCACCCGGCCGGTGCTGGTGTGCTCGAAGGCCGAGAACCCCTGCTGGCGCCGGACCTCGATATCGGCCTGGGCCTTGCGAACGGCAGCATCGAAGACCCGCTCGGTCACGGGAAATCCCTCCATGCCTGCCAGAGCGCCAGCGGCCAGGCCACGACGCAGAGAGCCACGATGGTCAGCCCGCGACGCAGGCCCACAGTGATCCGCTCCTGGCGAGCGCACCAGAGAACGTACCCCGCGAGCCAGAGGCCCACGGTCGCCCAGGTCAGCCCGAGCTTGGCCCAATCGTTCACGACTTCCGCTCCTCGCGCCGGGCGACCTCCCGAGCGACTGCCGCCCGGATCTTCGCATCGACAGCGGCCAAGGCGATGTGCCCCGAGGTGACCTGATCAGCGTTCCACCGGACCAGATCCTCGTGGGTCTGCGGGACGTACCCCGGAGCACCCAGTCCCGAAGCGAACGCGCGCTCCTCCCGCGGCGCTGTGCGGCCCTGCACGGTGTCCTCAGCCCCGGCGAGCGGGAAGAGGGCAGCCAGGCTCTCGAAGGACGCCCTGCCCCGCCTGTGGACCGCAGCGACCCCTTCGCGAAGCTGCTCCCCCGACCAGCCCTCGGCCTGCGCCTGAGCTCGAACCTCGGCCAGTAGCTCGTCGCGCCACCGGGTGACGCCCTCGGCGATGCGACCCTCCACCTCGCTGACGGTCGGCCGTGGCGGCGGAGCGAGGCGACGAAGAGCCGCCGCCTCGCGGTCCACCCGCTCCGAGCGCGCGGCCAGGCCGGCGAGGAATAGCTCCGAGAGCGACGGGAACCATGCCCTGGTGTGTCCCAGCGCCTGGAACGCCTCCCGCACGTCAGCCACGTCCAGCTGCTCGAGGGAGTGGAACCACGTCTCCAGCTGCGCCACGGTCAGCGGTGGCTTGTCCAGCCTCCAGATCGACGACGACTGAAGCACCAGCCGTTGCCACTCGTCCTGCGTCACCCTGATGCCCTCCAGCGGCCGCCATCATCGAACGGGCGGCCTCCTCGTCCAACTCACGCTGCCCATTGCGCCATGCGGCCTGGTAGGCAGCGTCGACATCCTCAGGCGCCGACCGAGCATCGGCCTCCGCCTTGGCGAAATCCTCGATGTGCTTGGCGTCCCGGAGGCAGAGGTCGATCGAATCGTAGACCTTGCCCCGCGGATTCTCGCCCCGGTTGTGTGCGATGTGACGCCAGCCGACGACGGCATCCAGGCAGACCTCGAGGCCGTGGCTCTTGAGCGCCTTGGCGATCAGACGCCGGCGGTCATCGGTCAGCACGACGCGGACCCGACCCTCTGCCCACTTCGCCCAGACCGCCTCGACCTCCCCAGAGGACACCCTCGTCGAAATGGCCTTCCCCGGAACCTCGACCACTCCAGCCGGAGCCGCAGGCTCAGGTGAGATGGAACGTAGTTCCATCGATACATACCGTTCCCGTTCCTGTTCCAGTGGCGATCGCTCGACGACGGCTCGACGATCATTCGTCGAACGCTCGTCGATTGCGCCAGACGCGGCGAGCGGGAGAGCGGTCTGCTCGACGACGGGCGGGGCAGGGAAGGCGCTGTCGGCGGGCCGGTCGATGCGCTGCCGCCACGGGGTCAGAACGCCGTAGACCTCGCCGCCGACCTCGTAGAGCTTCACCCGGCCGACGCGCTGCAGGCCCTCGAGCCAGGACGCCACATCGGCAGCAGGGAAGTCGTCGTAGGGGTAGCACTGCGAGCGGACCAGCGGCGCCGTGGCCAGAAAACGGCCGTGGTCATCGGCGACGCTGTGGAGCAGATACCACGTCAGCCGCTCGGCGAGGCCGACCTTCGCCAGTTGGCGGTCTGCGGGCTGATCCGGGAGGATCGATCGGATGCGCGCCTGGCCGTTCACTCCGCAATCACGTCGGCGAGCGACGCCGGCAGCGGCTCGCGATCGCGAAGAGCCCCCAGGATGCGCCGAGCACTATCACGGGTGATGGCATCGCCACGGATCGCCCGCCGCACCGTGTGCTCGGCGACATCGGCCAGCCGAGTCAACTCACGGATCGTGAGCAGCCGGATATGCAACTCGTGCAACAGCTTTCCGGGGTCAAGGTAGACCAGGCCGCGACGATAGGCGACGCGGGTAGTAGTCAACTCAGATTCGGATGTGGAAGACGTGGGGGGGAGCGGCACCGAAGCCTCCTCGGGGCAGAGTCAGAAATGCAAAGCGGCGGCACCATAGCACCAGCGGAGCGGCATCCGGTCACCACCGTACCCGACGCGTCAAGGGGGGTGTGGAAAGCGTGGATAAGTCGTCCACATCGTCCACAGACTTCCTGTGGAAAAGCGAGAGGCCCCCGGTCCTCGAAAGGGCCAGGGGCCTCAGGCGCGTCTGCAACGCTCAAGCAAAGTGGGTTGTGCTCGCCCGCCGGGCCAACCGCGGGGTCTGACCGCCCTGCGCGCTTCTCGCTCCTCGTCCCCAGGTTGCCCCAGGTCGGAAAAAGCTTGGCCGCTCCTAGCCTGTCAGAGCCCTCCCCACGGTCCGCCGCCGCCGCGTAGTCTTGCGACCACTCAGCGGCCCGATCTCCGTGGGATCGAGCACGAGGCGGAAGACTACGCGACGCCCGTGGCCGTTGTCAACCCCCCAGATTCTCAGGGCAGCTGAAGCGCCCGTGCTGCAGTCTCCAGAGCAGAGAAGGCCCGCCCACGACGACCAGGCCGGTCGAAGCCGTGGGCACGGTTGTAGCGCAGGCAGCGACGGTGCCCACGCTCCTGCTTGACCGCCAGCCGGCGCAGCCAGAGACGCGACGACGTGCGGTCAGCGACCCGGGATCCGTTCGTGGTGTTCATGGCCCCGAGACGCTATCAGGACTCCAGGATCACCGCCACCCCGATGAGGCCGACAGCGGCAGCGAGCCAGAGGCGTGGCTCGGCGAGGGCACCAGTGAAGACGCCGGCGACGCCGGCGCCGAGGACGATCAGGGCGACGACGACCAGGACGATCGCTATGTCTCGACGATTCATGCCGCCATCATCGCGCCCGGGACCACGGCCATCAACAGGAAACATGTTTCTAGTTTCTAGTTACCCGGCGGTGGTGAGAACGCCGCCTTGGATCCAGCCGTGCCACTTCGGCGAGTCGATCGACGGGGTCACCGTGATGCCAGGCAGCGACCCGGAGATCGCCCACTGCGGCCCGAGCTCGCCCGACCCGGA
>JBEPUS010000003.1:0-44054 GCA_041691435.1 Chloroflexota bacterium | reverse complement strand
GCATTGACGGCGTGCGCCTGCCGGATGATCTCGGCGACCGGGTTGATCGTACCGAGGGCATTCGAGGCGTAGCCCAGCGCGACGAGCCTTGTCCGATCGGTCAGCTTCCGGCCGAGGTCGTCGAGATCAAGAGTGCCATCCTCCGGATGGATGTCGACCGTGCGGACCGTTACATCGCGGTCTTCGGCCATCGCCCGCCAGGGCGAGACATTCGCTTCGTGGTCAAGGGTGGTCACGACGATCTCATCGCCGGGTTGCAGGGTCTTGCCGATCGATCGGCTGAGATGGAACGTGAGCGTGCTCATGTTCGCGCCGAACTTGATCTCGTGGGCACTCCGGGCGTTGAGGAACTCGGCCACCGCCAGATGGGCGTGCTCGAAGATCTCATCGTTACGCCGGCTGGTCAGGAAGGCGCCGCCTTCGTTGGCGTTCGACTCGCTGTAGTAGCGCTGCATCGCGGCGATGACCGAGCGCGAGACCTGGGTTCCGCCCGGACCATCGAAGTAAGCCAGCGGCTGCCCGTCCTGCTCCAGCGAAAGTGCCGGGAACTCGGCCCGGATCTCGGCAACGTCGTAGCGACTGGGAGTCTGGTCTGGCATGGGTCCCGATTGTCGCCTGTTTCGCCCGTCGCCGGTGGCGCCCGTACAATCCGGCCGATGACGAACTCGCTGCCGGCCGATCGCCTGGGGATCGGGGCGTACGTTGCGACGTGGCCGGCGGGCGACAAGCCCGCGCCGGGCTGGACGGACATGCGCCAGATGGCGGTCGAACTCGAGGCGATCGGCGTCGATTCGGTCTGGGTGGCCGATGAACCCGGATTCTGGGAGCCCTGGTCGATCCTGCCGGCCATTGCCGCAGCCACGTCGCGCGTCGAGCTCGGCCCACTGGTCCTGTGCACCGGCTACCGGCCGCCGGCGATGGCCGCGTCGATGGCCGAATCGCTCGATGAGGTCAGCGGCGGACGGCTGATCCTGGGCCTGGGCGCGGGCGTTGGTCCGACCGACAGGCGCTGGGCGCAGCTCGGCTACGACAGCGAGCGGCACGTGGGCCGGTTCGCCGAGGCGGTGGAGATCATTGCCCGCCTCGTGCGCGAGGACGAGCCGCTCACGTTCGACGGCCAGTTCTTCCACCTGGCCGGTGCCCGGCCCAAGCCCCAGGGCCCACGCCCGGGCGGCCCGCCGCTGTGGGTTGCCGCCGGGCGGCCGCGGACGCTGGGCGTTGCGGCGCGCTGGGCTGACGCCATCAACTGGACGGAGAACCTGACCGGCGCCGCCTCCGTCCGGGAAGCACTGGCGGCAGTTGCCGAGGCCTGCGCTGCCACCGGCCGCGACCCGACCACGCTGCCGCTTACCGGATTCGTGCGCCTCGAGCTGGAGCTACCAGCATCCGACGCGCGCGAGGACAGCCTGTCGGGCGACGATATCGAGGTGATTGCCAAGCTCCAGGAGATGCACGCGGCCGGCCTCCGCCACGTCACGATCTTCAGCGGCGATGTCGATGACACGGGCCCCTTCCCGGGATTGACCAAAGCGGCGCTCGAGCGGTTTGCCCCGATCGTGGAGGCACTCCGAGGCTGAGGCTAGCGCAGGTTGCACCCGGCGGGCGGGCATCGGGCGGGCCAGCCTGATCAGCCCGTCCGGCCTTTGGTACTGTGAGAAACAGGTTGGCGTTCGTGACTGGGACCGGGAATTCACCGCTCGAGTATCAACGTCGGCGTCAGCCTCCTCGTGGTGCCCGACCGAGCTGCCCCCCGGCTCGGCCGGGCACCGTCAAGCTCGATACGTTGAGGCCCGTGGCCCTCCTGCCCAGCCGCCGCCCGTGAACGCCCGGACCCGGTCGTGAGCCTGCCCGGGACGAAGCCCGTGCGCCTGCCTGCTCTCGCATCACCGACCTACCGGATCTTCCTGGCCGGCGTGTTCATCTCCAACGTTGGGACGTGGATGCAGGTCACGTCGCTGGGCTGGCTCGTCCTGCGCCTGACCGGATCGGCCGGGCTGCTCGGACTGGCTTCCTTCGTGGGCAGCGCGCCGGCCCTGGTCCTGACCTTGTACGCCGGCGCTCTCGCCGACAGCGTCGATCAACGCCGGCTGCTCCTTGCCACCCAGGTGGGCCTGGCGGCCTGTGCCGGGATCCTGGCGGTCCTCGTGCAGGTCGACGCGATCCTGTTCTGGCAGATCCTGGTCCTCGCCGCGCTGGCGGGGGTGGCCAACGCCCTGGCTGGCCCGGCGTTCCAGGCGATCATCCCGGCGCTCGTCGAGCGCAATGCGCTGGGCAATGCGATCGCCCTGAACAGCGCCCAGTTCAACCTCGCCCGGATCATCGGACCGGCCATCGCGGGGATCCTGATCGGGATCGCCGGCGAGGCGCCCAGCTTCTGGCTCAACGCGGCCAGCTTCATCGCCGTGATGGTGGCGCTGATCGCGATCCGGATGCCGACCGAGTCGTCGATCGAGCGTGCTCGGGCCGGTCTGTGGGCCAATCTCGGGGAGGGCTTTGACTACGTCCGCCGGCGCAAGGAGCTGCTCGCGCTGCTCGTGCTCGCGATGGCGCCCGCCGTCTTCATCCTGCCCTACCTGACGCTCCTGCCGATCTTCGCCAATGAGCTCGGGATCGGTGCCGCCGGCCTGGGCCTCCTGACCGCCTCGATCGGCGTGGGTGCGCTCGCCGGTGCCTTGTCGGTCGCGTTCCGCCGACGGGCCGGGGCGAACGGCCGAACGCTGGCCATCGGGCTCTCGCTGATGTCGCTGGCCGTGGCGATCTTCGCCCTGTCGCGGATCGAGCTCCTGACCTGCCTGGCCCTGGCGGTCCTCGGTGCCGCCCAGGTCGCCTACTACACGAGCACGAACACGTTGATCCAGCTGCTCTCGCCCGGCCGGCTGCGGGGCAGGATCATGAGCATCTACGTCCTGACCTCGATCGGCATTTCGCCGATCGGTAGCCTCCTCGCAGGCGGCATTGCCGAGGTCATCGGCGCGCCGTTCACGCTGGCGGCCGGCGCGGCGCTGACGATCCTGGCGCTGCTCCTGGTGGCCTGGTGGTACCCGGACCTGTGGCGGCTCCATGTCGAGGGCATCGAGACGGAAAGCGGTGCCTTGCGGCCGAAATCCTGATCGTGATGCCGATCGACCGGCGCCCCTACGGGATGAGCTCGCCGGCCAGCAGGTCCATCAAGAGGTTGTCGTGCCAGCTACCGTCGGCGTTCCGTTCATAGGAACGCATGACGCCGACCGGCTTGAAGCCCACCTTGGCGTACGCCCGGATGGCCTGCTCATTCGCGAGATTCGGGTCGATCGTCAGGCGATGATGGCCACGCTCGTCGATCAGGTAGCGGGCGACCGTCCGGATCGCGTCCGGGCCCAGGCCGCGGCCCTGGGCCGTGCCGGCCAGGAAGAGGTCGATGCTCGCGTACTCGTAGTCCGGGTCGAGCTCCTCCTCGACCTGGATGCTGCCGACCACGGCGCCGTCATGCTCGATCACGAGATGCATGGCGTCGTCGCCGGCCAGCCGGTCGGCGGCGGCGCCCGCCTCGCTGGCCGCCGTCCACCAGCGGGCCACCGTCGGCTCGGCGAGGATGGCCTCGAGCCGGGCGTGATCGGCGGGCGTGACGGCCCGCAGGCGAACGTGGTGACCGGCGAGCACGGGTAGGCCTGGATCAGGTCTCATCCGACCCTGGCCTGGGAGTGCTGGAGGGTGACCGTCAGCACGCCGGGCGGCTTCGTCAGGACGAGCCAGGCGAGGATGGCGATCCCGACCAGGAGCAAGGCCAGCACGAAGCCGAGCAGGATGGCGAGGACGACTTTCGCCGTGTCCCGAGGCTCCTGCATCCAATGCTGGGTCGACGTCTCGTAGCCCAGCTCGCGCAGGGTCGGCACCTCCGATTCGTAGGCCCGGAAGCACTCGTTGCGCGTGCCGAGGTAGGTCAGGACCAGCCGGTCCGATGCCTGGCGCGGGCCGGGATCAAGGACATGCGCCCAGGCAATGTTGTTCTCGGCGATCCCGGCAGGATGACCGTTCTGGGTCAGGCCCAGCAGCCAGCCGTTGACCCTGCGCAGGACGAGGAAGACGAACAGGTTCCAGCCATCCGCGTTGGGCGCCGTCGCGCCGAACTGGACGACCCGGCCCACCAGCGCAGCGGCCCCCGGCACGGCCGCGCCGGCGGACGGGCCCACGAGGCCCAGCCCTGCGACCTGCTGATTCTCGAACACCACGTCACCGGTGGCCGTCCCGATCGTCAACTCCCGGCCGTCACTGCTGGCCGAGATCGCCGCCGAGCGCAGGTCCAGCTGGGCCACGACGCCGAACCAGGGCCGGCTGACCTCGAGCCGCGTGCCATCGGTCGCCAGGCTGACGATGCTGCCCGGAGGGCAATCCGGGACGCTGCCTCGGGCGATCCGCCAGCGCTGTCCCGGATGGACGATCTGGCTGAGGGTCATCCGGCCATTCCTCGCGCTCGATCCGCGGCGATCGCCACGACCTCGCCCAATGCCCGGCGAATCTCGCTCGTGCGATCCGCCTCGAGGGCGGCGGCGATGACCGGGACCAGGCTGGCCCGCGCACGTCCGTTCACGAAGACACAGAAGCGAAAGCCAAAACGAGCTTCGTAGTCCGAATTGAGCCGGGCCAGATCGACGGCCAGGCTACCGCCACTGCCCCCAACCTGGTCGTAGCCCTGCTCACGGAATGAGAGCTCAGACACGGTCGCCGGCGGTGCCCCGAGGCGGGGATGGGCATCGATCAGCTCGAGCTGCTCGGGCTCGGGCATCGCCCGCGCGATGCGCAGGGCTGCCGGCCACAGCTCGGCATAGCCTGCAAACGGCCGGGCGGCCGCGAGTCGCCCCAGGAATCGTGGAGCGCCTTCGAACAGGACGCCCAGCGCCCTCGCGAACTCGGCCGTCGAGAGCGTATTGAGGGCCTCGATCGACGGCAGGAACTGAGCCGCCGGCACCGGCAGCGGCGCGGGCAGCCGGGCGGCGGGCCTGGCCATCAGCTGCCCAGGTAGGTCGACGCGCCGAACGGACTGAGCAGGAGCGGCAGGTGGTAGCTGCGGTCGACGTCGTCGATCGCCACGTCGATCGCGAGGGCGACGAACAAGGCGCTGTGCGCGCCGAGGAGAAAGCGCAGCCGGTAGACCCCCTGCTCGAGCGGACGCCCAAGCAGGTCGGCGATTCGTCCATCGGCATCGGTCACGGGTCGACCGATCTGGATCTCGCGGCCGTCGCCGGCCACCCTTGAGATCTCGATCGTGAGCCCGGCGGCCGGCAGCCCACGACTCGTGTCCAGCACGTGGCTCGAGATGGTCGGCACCGGCTTGGCCACGCTATCCTCCACCAATGGCTGGGCTCCAGATCGTCGTCGGCGACCTCCACTTTAGCGCTCGCTGGGAGGCGGCCGCGCCATCCACGATCGAGGCGATCCGGCGGATGCTGCCGATCGAGGCCTCGTTGATTCACTGCCGCTGGAGTGGCGAGTCGACGTGGATCCCATACGGCGACCTGCGCCCCGGGATCGACTACGAGAACCACACGTCGCACCCGGCACCGGGCCAGCTCGCGCTCTACCCGGGCGGGATCAGCGAGTGCGAAATTTTCCTTCCATATGGCGCCTGCACGACCAGCTCGAAGGTGGGCCAGCTCGCGGCCAACCACTTCGCCACGATCGAGCCCGACACGGGCTGGGCGGATCGCCTCCGCGAGGTCGGCCGGCGCTGCCTCTGGCAGGGTGCCCAGGCGATCACGTTCCGCGAGGTCGGCTGAGCGCGTGGGCAACGCCGCATGAGCAACAGCGGCGCGTGAGCAACCAGGCGCCGTGAGCCAGGTGGACCTCGT
This sequence comes from Chloroflexota bacterium, assembly GCA_041691435.1. Taxonomy (GTDB): domain Bacteria; phylum Chloroflexota; class Limnocylindria; order Limnocylindrales; family CSP1-4; genus Palsa-1033. Next base: position 38,229 of record JBEPUS010000003.1, on the reverse strand, counting down.
CGTCCGAGGCGGGACCGTCGTCACCCCGGACGGCTCGCAGGTCGGAGACCAGGCCGGCCCGGGGGGGCAGATAGAGGCCCTAGCGGCCGACTTGGCGGGCCTCGCGGCGGGCGCCCGGGAGGTGGTCGATGCGGGCGGCCTGATGGTCCTGCCGGGAGTCATCGATGCCCACACCCACACGAGGGTGGCCAGCGATGCCCAGCCCGATCGCTTCTTCCAGGACTCGGTGGCCGCGGCGTTCGGTGGAACGACCACGTTCCTCGCATTCAACAACCCGGGGACCGGCTCTTCGCCTGCTGCCGAGCGCTCGCTCGTGGCCGGCCTGGCCGAATGGCGCCGCGCGACAACGGCCGACTCGGCGATCGACTACGCCCTGAGCCTGGCGATCAGCGGTCGAATGGACGATCCGGTCGGCGAGCTGGCGACGATCGTCGATGCGGGGGTGCCCACGGCCAAGGCGTTCATGGTCTTCGACTTCCGGCTCGACGATCGGCGCCTGTTCGAGGCGATCCGGACGATGGGCCGCCGGGGCGGGCGCCTCGAGGTCCATTGCGAGGATCCGGTGATCATCGACGCGGCCATCGCCGACGCGCTGGGCCGAGGCGACAGCGCGCCGCGCTTCCATGCCTCGTCCCGACCGGCACTCGCCGAGGCCGTGGCGACGGCCCGGGCGATGGCCTTCGCGGAGGCCGCGGAGGCGCCGGTCCACGTGGTCCACCTGTCCTCCGCCGGGGCCCTCGACGCGGTCCGCGCGGCGCGCGCTCGGGGCGTCCGGGCGTCGGCCGAGACCTGCCCGCACTACCTGGCACTGACCGACCGGCGCTACCTCGATCGGGACGATGCCGAGGTGGCCAAGGTCGTCATCTCTCCCCCGCTCAGGTCGGAGGCCGATCGCGAGGCGATGTGGCGCGGGCTCGCCGATGGGTCGCTCGACCTGATCGCCACGGACCACGTCCCCGACCGCGCCGCGGTCGAGAAGCTGGTCGACGGGCGGCCGTTCAACCAGGTCAGCAATGGCGCGCCCGGAATCGAGACGCTCCTGGCGATCGCCTGGTCGGAGGGCGTGGCCCGCGGGTTGATCACGGCCGAGCGACTCGCCGAGCTCCTGTCGGCCGCACCGGCGCGGCTCTTCGGCCTGGGCTCCAAGGGCAGCCTCGAGCGGGGCCGCGACGCGGATTTCGTCCTGTTCGACCCGGCCGTCCATCGCACGATTCGCGCCGCGGAGCTGCACCACACCTCGGACTACACCCCGTTCGAGGGAATGCCGGTAACCGGCGCCGTCCGCTCCGTCTTCGTCCGTGGGCGTGCCGTCATCCGCGACGGGGCCTTCGTTGGCCGGCGCGGCCACGGCCAGTTCGTCGAGCGGCGCCTCACCGACTGAGCCCGGGCGACCGGCCAGCCGGGCGAGTCGGCCCGAACCGGTTCAGTCGAGCAGGCGGTAGGCCTCGGTGGTCAGGAAGTCCGGAAAGCCGTTGGCAAAGACCAGCTGATCGAGGATGGTCACCGCGTCGCCGAGCCGGCCCACCGCGGTTCCACCCAGCCGGCCGAGCTCGTCGTGGCGGATCTTCGTGTAGAGGTCACCGTCAAAGACGCGCCCGTCGGCGAGGCGGGTCCGCGTGGCCCGCCACTGCCAGAGCTGCGAGCGGCAGATCTCGGCGGTCGCAGCATCCTCCATCAGGTTGTTGATCGCCGCCGCGCCGTTGCCCAGCAGCCACGAATCGAGGTACTGGAGGCCAACCGACACGTTGGTCCGTACACCGGCCTCGGTGACCTGGCCGTCGGCCACGGTCAGATCGAGGAGCTCGGCCGCCGTCACCGAGACGGGCCGCTGCGAACGCGACTTCTGGTCGAGATCGCCGCCCAGGGCGGCGTCGAAGATCTGGGTCGCCAGGGGCACGAGGTCGGGATGGGCAACCCAGGTCCCGTCGAAGCCGTCGCCGGATTCGCGGACCTTGTCGTCACGGACGCGGCTCATGGCGGCGGCGTTCACCGCTGGGTCGCGCCGCGACGGGATGAACGCAGCCATCCCGCCGATCGCATGGGCCCCGCGCCGGTGGCAAGTCTGGACCAGGAGCTGGGTGTACGCCCGCATGAAGGGGACGGTCATCGTCAGCTGGGCACGATCGGGCAGGACCAGGTGGGACTGCGAGCGGAACTTCTTGATGCAGCTGAACAGGTAATCCCACCGGCCGGCATTCAGCCCGGCGGCGTGCTCGCGCAGCTCGTAGAGGATCTCGTCCATCTCGAAGGCGGCCAGGATCGTCTCGATCAGGACCGTGGCCCGGATCGTGCCGACCGGGATCCCGAGTGCCTCCTGGGATTGCTTGAAGACGTCGTTCCAGAGGCGCGCCTCGAGATGGGACTCAAGCTTGGGCAGGTAGACGTAGGGAGCCGTCCCCCGGGCAACCTGCTCCCGGGCGTTGTGGAAGACGAACAGGCCAAAGTCGAAGAGTGCGGCGGACATCGGGCCGCCGTCGACGAGCAGGTGGCGCTCGTCGAGATGCCAGCCCCTCGGCCGGACCACGAGGGTCGCAATCTGGCGATTGAGGCGGTACTGCTTGCCGTCGGGGCTGTCGAACGCCAGCCGGTGGCGAACGGCGTCGGCAATCGCGGCCTGGCCGCCAATCACGTTGGCCCACGTCGGCGACAGCGAGTCCTCCAGATCGGCCATGAACACCCGGGCGCCAGAGTTCAGCGCATTGATCATCATCTTTGGCTCGGCGGGACCCGTGATCTCGACCCGTCGGTCGGCCAGGTCGGCCGGCGCCGGAGCGACCGTCCAGTCGCGGCTGCGGACGTCGGCAGTCTCCGCCAGGAAATCCGGCAGGATGCCCCGATCGAGGACCGACTGGCGCTTCTTGCGCGCGGCCAGGAGCTCGAGGCGGCGCGCACCGAACGCCCGCTCCAGCCCGGCCAGGAAATCAAGGGCGTCGTTCGTCAGGATCGCCTCAAGGTGCGGGAGCGGCTGGCCTCGAATCTCGACGCCGGGCGGCAGCACACGCGCCGGTCCCCGGGCCTCGCTCACCTCGCTGCTGGCCGGCGGCTCGTTGGCGCTCGCCGCTTCCGCGACCGGCTCGAGTTCCGGGGCTGCCGCCACGACCGGCTCCGGCTCGGAGGCCGGCTCCGGCTCGGAGGCCGGCTCGGGCTGGGGTTCCGCGACCGGCTCGGCCGCCGCGACAGGCTCGGGCTCGGGTTCCGGCCCGGGTTCCGCGACCGGCTCGGGCGCGCGCTCCGCGATCGCCGGTTCGGACGCCATCGCGCCGTCTCCGCGCCGGACCGTCGCCTCGATCAGCCCGTACGGCTCGCTGGTCGGGACGTAGATCTCGCGATCGTTGGCCTGCCCGAACGGCGAGAGGTCGACCAGCCAGTGGTGGAGGTTGGGCATCGTCAGGCGGATCTCGTCAATCTCCGGTCGGGCCGTCAGGACGGCGTGCCCGATCGCCCAGATCGTCGCCTGGACCGACGGGCTGCGGTGCTCGGCAAAGACGTCCAGCAACGTGGTGCACACGGCGTCAAACGAGGTGTCGAAATCGATCGCGGCCGATCCGTAGCGCCAGGTGGCGCTGACCTTGCTGGCCATCAGCCGGTCGTCGGTCTCCGCCAAGGTCGTGAACTCGTCGCGCGGGAAACCGGAAAATGCCGACTTCGAGGTCTTCATCAGGGTCAGGTCGTCAAATCCCGCGCGGACCGTGATCTGGGATCCGGCGGCTTCGACTGTGGCCGTCCTGGTCAGCTCGTCCGTCCGCACGAAGGCATCGCGAGCGGCCCCGGCATGAGTGGGGATCGGGGTCCAGGCATGCTCATTGACGGTGACGGTCGCGCGGACCACCTGGGGCTGTGCGCCGAAATGCTCGGCCAGGACTCGGCCGAATTGCTCGATCGGACCCGTCAGGTGCTCGCGCGCGAAGGCATACACCGTGTTCTTCATCGTGTCCGTGGCCACGACGCCGCGGTTGTCTCCGGCGACGTGGGCCCGGTCGAAGTCCCCTTCGAGGCTGATCGCGATCGTCAGGTCCCGGACCTGGTCGCCGTCCGCGCCGCGCACGACCTTGACCAGGCGGATCGCCGACTTGCCGTAGCGGTTCGGACCCAGCTCGATCAACCTTGCTCTCCCGCTGGCTTGCCAGGTTCCGGCTACCAGCCGCCGGCCTCTCGGATCAACCGATGGAGCACCCGGCCGGTCACCGCCCGGCGGTAGTCGGCCGTGGAGCGGACATCATTGATCGGCTCGATCTCGGCGGCAACCCTGACAGATGCCGTAGCCGCGGTATCCGAAGTGGGCAGCCGGCCCTCCAGGAAGGCTTCCGTCTGGATCGCCCGGATCGGCCGCTCGGCCACGGAGCCCAGGCCGAGCCGGACGGACTGCCATGGTCGCTCGGGCGCGGCGGCCACCCAGCTGAGCGCCAGGACCACCTTGCTGATCGCCTGCGCCCGGCGCGTGCCGATCTTGCGAAAGCGAACCTGGCGGTCGGCGACGAGCGGAACCCGGATCCGGATGACGATCTCGTCGCGGGCCAGGGCGGTCTGCCGATAGCCCGTCCAGAACGATGCCGCCGGGATCGAGCGCTCGCCTCGAGCGGAGCCGGCCACGATCGTGGCGTCGCTGGCGAGCAGGACCGGCAGCATGTCGCCGGCGGGCGAGGCATTGGCGATATTGCCACCCAGCGTCCCGCGATTCTGGATCTGGGCCGCCCCGATCGTCGCTGCTGCGTCGACGAACGCCGGCAACAGGTCGCGGCAGACTGGCGAGCGGCGGATCTCGGTGTACGTCGTGAGCGCCCCGAACACGAGGCCATCGCCGTCCAGGGTGATGCCGCGCAGCTCGTCGAGGCCCCCCAGGTCAAGGAACCGGTCGGGCGGAGGCCCGCTGCGGCCACTGAGCGCGACGAGGACATCGGTCCCGCCGGCAAGCGGGCGGTAGAGCTCCTCGGCCAGCAACCGGTAGGCCGCGGCCAGGTCGTCGGGCGAGGCGAGCGGCGGCTCGATCACGGCCGGTCCGGGCCGCTGCAGATGCCCGCGCTCACTGCGTTGCACCGGCGTCCCGGCGCGCTGCGGCGAGAGCGATCGCCTCGATGATCTTCGTGTAGCCGGTACAGCGACACAGGTTGCCGGCGATCGCCTCCCGGATCGCATGATCGGTTGCCGGCCGGCCCGAGGCCAGGAAGGCCTCACCGGCCATCAGCATTCCCGGCGTACAGATCCCGCATTGCGCCCCGCCCGTCTCAAGGAACGCCATCTGGAGCACGTTGAGGTCGTCGGGCATCGCCGGACGTTCGGCGCTCGGCCGGCGCCGCGCCAGGCCCTCCACCGTTCGGACGGCGTGACCGTCCACCTGGCCGACCGGCACGAGGCACGAATCGACGACGGCCCCGTCCAGGAGGACTGTGCAAGCGCCGCATTCGCCTTCGCCGCAGCCCTCCTTCGTGCCGATCAGGCCGAGATCCTCGCGGAGCACGTCGAGCAACCGGCGCATCCCGGGTACGTTCAGCTCAACCGGATCGTCGTTGACGGTGAAGCGCACGGTCATCGGAGGCTGCCCGGGTCGATCGCGACGGCCGCAGCAGCTCCGTCCCGGGCGTGGATCGCGGCGAGGATCCGCTCTGGGCTGGCCGGCAGGTCATGGATCCAGACGCCCGTGGCGTCGTGGATGGCCGCCACCACGGCGGGCGCGCCGACATCCATCGGCAGCTCGCCGATCCCCTTGGCGCCATGGGGCACGCCGCCGAACGGGGCTTCGACGAGGATCGTCTCGATGCGCGGCGCGTCCAGGGCCGTCGGGATCAGGTAGGTCGCGAGGCGGTCGTTCAGGTAGCGACCGTCGTGGAGCTTGATCTCCTCGATCGTGGCGTAGCCCACCGCCTGGAGGGTGCCGCCCTCCACCTGGCCCTCGGCCAGCACCGGATGGATCACCCGGCCCACGTCGTCAGCGGCGACCACGCTGCGAACCGCGACCTCACCGGTATCGAGGTCGACATCGACCTCGGCGATCGCCGACGCCCAGCCGAACGCCGGGTAAGCATCGCCCCGGTAGGTCGTGTCGTCGAACTCGACCCCGGGATAGGGCTCGAAGTGCTCGTCGATCCGGGTTGCGCCGTGATCCCGGGCATCGCCTCGATAGGTGTCGACGAACGGCCCGCCGCTGCGCTCCTCGACGACCGCCCGAAGGCGCCGGCAGGCGCCGATCATGAGCCCGCCCACGACCATCGCCGTGCGCGATGCTACCGTCGGCCCGCTGTCGGGGACGAGGGCCGTGTCCTGGGGCGCGAACTCGACGCTGGCCATCGGCACACCGAGCGCCTCCGCCACGAGCTGGGGGAAGATGGTCTTGGTGCCCTGGCCCATCTCGGTCGAGCCCGTCAGGATGACAATCCGGCCGTCCCCGGTCAGCTCGACCGAGGCGACCGACGCGAGGTGCACCTCGCCCGAGCCCGTGAAGCCGGCGCCATGCCAGGCCAGGGCCAGGCCGATGCCGTGGGCCACGTGTCCGCCGTCGCCCCCGCCGTCGCGCCCGGCCCGGGCAGCGGCCGTCCGCTCGCGGACGCGCTCGAATTCGGCGGCCTCGGCGGCCCGATCGAGGACTTCCTCGGCCGCCACGCTGTCGCGCAGGACCTGGCCGGTCGGTGTCGTGTCGCCCGGCCGGTAGAGCCAGCGCCGTCGGAGCTCGCGTGGCGAGACGGACAGCGCCTCGGCGATCCGGTTGACCTGCATCTCCGCGGCGAACTCGGTCTGGGGTGCACCGAAGCCCCGGAACGCGCCGTTGGGCGGCGTGTTCGTGGCGACCGCACGCGAGCGAATCCGGACGTTGGGACAGGCGTATGGCCCGCCGGCGTGGAGCGTGCCTCGTGAGAGGACCACTGGGCTGAGCGTGCAGTAGGCGCCGGCGTCCATGACGATCTCGATGTCCTGGGCGACCAGGCGTCCGTCGGCCGAGACACCGCTCCGGTAGGTGACGATCGCCGGATGACGCTTGGTGGTCGCGGCGATGTCCTCGTGGCGATCGTAGATCATCCGGACCGGACGGCCGCAGGCCCGGGCCAGGAGCGCGGCGTGGAGGGCGAGGATCGAGGGGTACTCCTCCTTGCCGCCGAAGCCACCGCCGGTCTCGGCCTGGATCACCTGGGCCTGCGCGTCGCTCAAAAGGAGAGAGCGGCGGAGCGCCTTGTGGACGTAGTACGGGCACTGGAGCGAGCCGTGCACGGCCACGCCGCCGTCAGCCCGGGGCACCGCGATCATCGCGTTGTTCTCGATGTACAGCTGCTCCTGGTGGCCAACCCGGTATTCGCCTTGGATCACCAGGCTGGCTTCGGCGAAGCCACGCTCGATGTCGCCGGCCACGATCTCGTAGTGGGCAAAGACCTGGCCGCTGGCGAGGGGATCGAGGACCGGTTGGAGCGGCGACGTGCGCAGCGTGACGTGGGCGACGGCCTCCTGGAGGAGTGTCCGGTCGGGCGCGGCGACAAGGGCCACCGGCTCGGCGTGGTGGCGAATCTCGTCGGCGACCAGGATCGGTTGGTCGTCCTGGATCGAATTGACGATGTTCGGCCCGGGGATGTCGGCGGCCGTGACCACCACCACCCGCGACCAGTCGAAGGCAGGATCGAGCTCGACGTCGAGGAGCCTGGCGCGCGCCTCGGTCGAGCGGATCGTCTGGCCGTACCAGGCGCCCGGAAAGACAAGATCGTCGGTGTACAACGCCGTCCCGGTCAGCTTGGCCGGACCCTCGCGTCGCAGCGGCGCGCGATCGATGGCCGGTGGGCTTGGCGTGCGCAGGGTCATGCCGGTCGATCCATCCTGGGGCCATGCTACCCGCGACACCGAAGCCGCGAGGCAGAGGGGCGGTGCTGCAGTGCGAGGCGTAGCATCGCCGCGATGCCTGCTGCCCTGCCCGACCGGGCGCCATTCGTCCTCCGCGCGCGGGTCCTGACGCCGCTGGCGGCGGGCGGCAGCCAGTACGAGGCCGACGGGGCGGTCGTCGTCGACGAAGGCGGCCAGATCCGGTTCGTGGGGCCCTGGCAGCCCCGGTTCGACGATCCGGCCGGGCCGGGGGCCGGAGCCGGGCTGGGTCCGCTGGTCGACCTCCGCCCGTGGCTGGTGCTGCCGGGCCTGGTCGACCTGCACGTCCACCTGCCCCAGGTTCCCCATGCCGGGCTGGGCTTCGTGACGCCGCTGCTCGAATGGCTCCGGCGCTATGTCTTTCCCCTCGAGCATGACTTCACCGAGGCGGTCGCGGAGGTCGTCGCGCCGGCCGTCTACCGGGCCTTCGCGGCGGCCGGGACGACGACCGCCCTGATGTACGGCGCGGTCTACCAGCCGTCCCTCGACGCGGCGTTTCGGGCGGCCGAGGCTCACGGCATCCGGGCAATCATCGGCAAGGTGATGATGGACCGGCTGAGCTACGACGAGACCCGCCGGCCGTCCCAGGTGCTCGATCTCTCGCTGCGCCAGTCGGCTGAGCTGTGCGCTCGCTGGCACATGCGCGACAACGGCCGGCTGCGCTATGCATTCACGCCCCGCTTTGCCGTCTCATGCAGCGCCGAGATGCTCCGCGAGTCGGCCGGCCTGGCGCGGGCCACGGGCGCCTACTGGCAGACCCACCTGGCCGAGGACCGGGCGGAGATCGCCGAGGTGGGCCGGCTCTTTCCCGACGCCCTCGACTATCTCGACGTCTACGACCGTGCCGGGGCCCTCGGTCCGCGGAGCGTCCTGGCCCACGCAATTCACCTTTCGGATCGCGAGGTCGGCCGGCTCGCCGAGACGGGCACGCATCTCGTCCACTGCCCGGCCTCGAACCTGTTCCTGGCTTCGGGGATCATGCCCCTCGGGCGCTATCTCGCGGCGGGGATCAACGTGGGCCTGGGCTCGGACGTGGCCGGCGGGCCAGATCTCTCGATGTTCGGGGCCATGCGCGTGGGCGGCTACGTCCAGAACGCGCTGCGGGTGGCCGGCGTAGGGCCGTCGACGATCCTCGATCCCCTCGCCTGGCTGCGGCTCGCCTCGTTTGACGGGGCCCGAGCGCTGGGCCTCGACGCCGAGATCGGTTCGATCGAAGCCGGCAAGGATGCCGACCTGATCGTCCTCGATCCGGCGCTTGCCGCGCCACCGGCCGCGCCCGAGCCGGACGGTCCCGCCGACCTCGTGAGCCGGCTGATCTTTCGCTCCCATCCGGAGATGGTCCGCGGCGCCTGGGTACGTGGCCGGCGCCTCGAGGGCCCGCAGCCGAGGCCGGAGCCGCCGACATGATCAGCGCGGACGTCCTGATCACCGGCGGGACGCTGGTCGACGGCAGCGGCGCGCCCGGCCGCCCGGCGTCCCTCGCCATCGATGGCGATCGGCTGCGGATCCTCGAGCCCGGCGCGGCGCTGCCCGAGCACGTCGGCCGGCGGATCGATGCGACCGAACGGGTCGTGGCGCCGGGCTTCATCGACCTCCACAGCCACTCCGGGCTGATGATCCTGGCCGATCCCCTTCACGAGCCCAAGGTCCGCCAGGGTGTCACGACCGAGGTGATCGGCGTCGATGGCAACTCCTATGCGCCATTCGCCGATCCAGCCGACCTTGCGGCGTTCGTCGAGCTCAACGCCGGGCTCGATGGCCACCCGGACATCGCCTACGACTGGGACAGCGTGGCCGCCTATCTGACCCGGTTCGACCAGCAGGTCAGCGTCAACCTGGCCTACCTGATCGGCAACTCGGCCCTCCGGATCGCCGCCCTCGGCTGGGACGACGTGCCGGCCGATGCCCGGGCGATCGAACGGATGCAGGCGCTCCTCCGCGAAGGGATGGCCGAGGGCGCTTTCGGCCTGAGCTCGGGCCTCGACTACCCACCGGGCTCGTACGCAACGACAGCCGAGCTGGGCGCGCTGACGGCCGAGGCCGGCCGAGACGGCGGCTTCTACCACACCCACGTGCGCTACCCGCTGGGCGACGGCTATCTCGATCCGTTCCGGGAGGCGATCGAGATCGGCCGAATCGGCGCGGCGCCGGCCCACATCACCCACTTCTACCATCGCTCGACGTTCCCCGGCGGACCCGGGCCCATGCTCCACCTGGTCGACGTCGCGCGCGCGGCCGGCCAGGACGTGACGTTCGATTCGTACCCGTCCGAATGGGCCAGCACCCGCCTCCTGATCCTGATCCCACCCTGGGCCCAGGAGGGTGGCCCGGCCCGGACGAAGGAGCGCCTGGCGGATCCCGGCGTCCGCGCTCGGATGCGCCGGGAGCTGGCCGAGCGCGGGACGCGATTCGCGGGCAGTGCCGGGCTTTCGGCGGTTCGGGTCGGCTATTTCGCGCGGCCCGAGCACGCCCGCTGGGAGGGCTGGACCCTCGGGCAGATCCAGGCCGAGACCGGTGCCGAGGAGGTCGACCTTGTGTGTGACCTGCTCCTGGCCGAGAACCTCCGGCTCAACGAGGTGACCCCGGGTCCCGAGCGAGCCACGATGTCCCCGTTCTTCCAGCACCCGGTGGGCATGGTCGGGACCGATTCGGTCTTCGTCGGCGCACGGCCCAGCCCGCGGACGTACGGCTCATTTCCGCGGATCCTGGCGGAGTTCGTGCGCGAGGAGCGCCTGCTCAGCCTCGAGGAGGCCGTCCGCAAGATGACCTCGGCGCCCGCCGATCGCCTGGGCATCAGCGATCGGGGCCGGCTGGTCGACGGTGCCCGGGCCGACGTGGTCGTCTTCGACCCGGTCCGGGTACGCAGCCTGGCCACGATCGAGGATCCTCGACGCTACCCCGAGGGAATCGACCACGTGATCGTCAACGGAACGCTCGTGATCGATGCCGGCCGGCACACCGGAGCCACGCCCGGGCGGGCGCTCCGCCACGGACGCGATCGAGGCTGACCCGCGAGGTCAGCCGGGGCCGAGGAAATAGCCGGTCACATCGAAGATGACGTTGACCGTCGTGCCCGACTTGCCCATGTAGATGAGCCCCAGCTTGCCGCCTTCCCCGAGGGCGATCGTGACGCCGTTGGCCCGCGTGTCGTGGGCCGGGAAGTTGAGCGTGGACGTGCCCGGTGCTGTCGTCGCGACGCTGGTCAGGCTCAGGTAGCCCGATGCGCCCGGGCTGACCACCGTCAGGTTGCCGGTGATTGCGATCGCCGCGGTCACGATGTTGAGGGCCGGATTGGCCTGCCGATCCGTCACCTGGAACGTGTTCTTCGCGCCGGCCTTGAGGGCACCGCCGGCCATGCCCAGCTTGACGCTGGTCATCAGCAGGCGGTTCGGCGTGACCCCGAAATAGCTGGCCCCGGTGGCGCCCGGCAGGAAATAGCCGGTGACATCGAAGATCACGTTGACCGTCGTACCCGCCTTGCCCATGTAGGTGATCCCGAGCTTGCCGCCTGTGCCCAGCGGAATCGTGACGCCATTGGCCCGGGTGTCGCCGGCCGGGAAGTTGAGGGTCGATGTCCCAGGCGACTTCGTGGCCACGCTGGTCAGGCTGAGGTAGCCGGCGGCACTCGGATCGACCACGGTCAGGTTGCCGGTGACGGCGATGGCGGCCTCGGGCACGTTGCGGGCAGCATCGCCGGACAGCCGGTTCGTCACCTGGAACGTGTACGCCCCGCCGGCGTGCAGCAGCCCGGTCGCGAGGCCGAGCTTGGTGCGCGAATCGACGAGGCGGTTGGGGGTCAGCCCGAAGTAGCTCGCCCCGGACGCACCCGGCAGGAAGTAGCCGGTCACATCGAAGATCGCGGTCGCGCTACTGCCGGCCTGGCCGACATAGGTGAGCCCGATCTTGCCGCCCGGACCGAGCGCGATGGTCACCGCGTTCGCGCGCGTGTCATGGGCCGGGAAGTTGAGGGTGGACGTTGTCGGCGCGTTCGTGGCCACGCTGGTCATCGAGAGATAGCCGCTGCCGGCGGGCTTGACGACCGTCAGGTTGCCGGTCACCGCGATCGCGCCATCGGGAATGCTCGCCAGGCCGGCCACCTGGATGGTCCGGGCGACCTTGGACTTGAGCACGGTCGGTTGGACGAGACGCGTCGGCGTCAGGCCGAAGTAGGTCGCGCCCGGGATCGATTGGACGGGGGTCGCCGGAGCCGACGCGGTCGAGGCAGCGCCGGTGCCCGATGCGTTCTTCGCCGTGACCGTGAACGTGTAGGCGGTGCCGTTGGCGAGGCTCTTGACGATGCACGATACGGCGCCTGTCGCCGTACAGGTCTTGCCACCAGGTGCCGACGTCACGGCGTAGCTCGCGATCGCGCCGCCACCGTCGTTGGCGGGCGGCGTCCAGGTCACGAACGCCGACGCGTCGAGCGCGGTCGCGATCGGTGCGGTCGGGGCGTCGGGGATGGCGGGCAGGACAGTCAAATTGGCCTGGGTCGTCTTGGTCAGCCCGCCGCCAACGCCGGTGATCAAGGGCGTGACGGTCCCCGGCGGTGTCACCGTGGGCACGTTTGACGTGGTGATCGTCAGCGTCGAGGTGCTCGCCGTGACCGGGTTGGGGCTGAACGCGTACGTCGTGCCCGCGGGCATCGGGTTGGCCAGGCTGAGCGCGACCGGGGGCACGAACTCGCTGCGATTGATCGTGACCGCGAACGTCGTGGTTGCGCCGCGCATCGCCGCCTGGCTGGTCGGACTCACGCCGATCGTAAAGGTGGGGTTGTACGTGACGGGGGTGAAGGTGGTTCCCGGGTAGCGGTCAAGATCGACGCAACCGGTCGTGATCCCGGCCACATGGCCGCAATCGGAGTATTGCCAGAACGTGTAGCCGTTGCCGTTCCAGTTGTTGGCCGGGACTGTCGGGCTCGTTACGCCCCAGTTGGCGATCCACAGCTTGTAGCCGGCGGCGGCGATGCTGGTGTTGTTGCCGACCTTGGTCGACCAGAAGCTCGGGCTGACGTAGACCATCGGCTGGATGCCGAGCTTGGCCGTCACCTCGTCGAGCCAGCGCCGGACCCAGACCTGGAGGGCTGCCGAGCCCAGGCCGCCGGTCTGCTCGAGATCCAGGACCGGCACGAGGTTGCCGGCGGTCAGGCCGGCGACCGCGACGTAGTGGTCGGCCTCGAGCACGGCTTCATTGGGACTCGCATCCGGCGAGGCGAAATGGTAGGCCGCCATCGGGATGCCCACGGCCATCGCCCCGGCCCGATTCGTCGAGTACATGGGGTCGACGTAGCCAGTCCCCTCCGTCGCCTTCATCACGACGAACTGCTTGCCGGCCGCCTTGACCTGCGGCCAGTTGATCGTCGCCTGCCAGCGGCTGACGTCGATGCCCTCGAGCGGGGTCACGGCTGAGCTGACCGTAGCGCGCGTCCTGGACGGAGCCGCATGGGGTGTCGGAGCGGGCGACGGCGATGCCCCCAGGGCCTGCACGGGCAGGACCGAGGCAGCGAGGGCGAGCAGCAGGGTCCCGAGGAGAATCCGGGTCGGCAACGCCGGCCCGATTCGAGCCCTGGCAGGCAGGATGGCGAGTCTCACGAGCATCTTCCGTGCGGGAGGACACCGTAGACCCCCTCGTCAACCCGCGACCATTACCCCATCGGACCAACCCGGACCGCCATGGGTCATGGCCGTCCGGTCCCCGGATCAGGCGACGGCGACGGTTTCGGGCGCCGCATTCGTCGCGGACTTGGCGCTCGCCGGGGGCTTGGCAAAGGCCGGCTGGGGCTCCGCGAGGTCCATGACCGGGACGCCAACCGCGTCGAGTGTCTCAGACGGCTCGTGGCTGCCCAGGGCGTACTCGAGCAGGGCCCGCCGCAGGAGCTCCTCGGTCTGGCCCGTGGCCAGGCTCATCAGGCGGCGCACGTCCTTGCGCACGGATTCCGGCGGAAGGTCGGCCGCGGCCCGCAGGACCTTGGGGTTCTCCGTTGGCTGGACACGCTCCGATGCGTAGAACAGCTCTTCGTGGAGCTTCTCTCCGGGGCGCAGCCCGACGATCTCCATCGGCTGGCTGTCGGGATCGCGGCCGGCCAGCCGGACGAGGTCACGGGCGAGATCCATGATCCGCACGGGCTCGCCCATGTCGAGCACGAACAGGTCGCCCGACTTGCCCAGGGCCGACGCATCGAGGATCAGCCAGGCCGCTTCCGGGATGGTCATGAAGAACCGGGTCATCGCCGGGTCGGTGATCGTGAGGGGCTCGCCGTTCTCGAGCTGCTCCTGGAAGATCGGCACGACGCTGCCGTTCGAGCCCAGCACGTTGCCGAAGCGGACCGAGACATACGGCCGCCCGGTCCGCCGGGCGGTATCGGCGACGAGCATCTCGGCGATCCGCTTGCTCGCGCCCATGACGCTCGTGGGGCGCACGGCCTTGTCCGTGGACACCAGGACGAATCGCTCCACGCCCGCCTTGGCGGCCGCATCGAGCACGGCCATCGTGCCACGCACGTTGACGTACATCGCATCCGACGGATGCGACTCCATCATCGGAACGTGCTTGTAGGCGGCGGCATGGAAGATCACCGAGGGCGACTCGGTCGCGATGAGCTGGTCCATCGCCTCGCGGTTCGTGATGTTCGCGAGGACGGTCCCGACCTTCGTCGATTGCTGGCCGTGCGACTCGCGGGCCTCCAGCTCGCGCTGGAGCAGGTAGAGCGGGCTCTCGGCCCGGTCGACGAGGACGAGCCGGCTGGGGCCGAGGGCGAAGACCTGGCGGGCCAGCTCGGAACCGATCGAGCCGGCCGCGCCGGTGATCAGCACGACCCGGCCGCGGACGATCTCGGAGACGCCGGCCACATGGTGGGTCACGATCGGCCGGCGGAGGAGGTCCTCGACCCGGATCCGGCGCATGCGGTAGGCATCGACCGTGCCATCGAGCAGGTCGGTCATCGGCGGAACCGTGCGGACGTCGAGGCCCAGGCTCAGGGCGGCATCGACCAGCGGCCGGACCGCGGCGCCGGGTGCACTGGGCATCGTGATCAGGAGCGTTCGGGCACCCGTCATCTCGGCGACCCGGGTGAGCTGCTCCCGGCCGCCGTAGACGCGCAGGCCGGCCACGATCGTGCCGGCCAGCGACGGATCATCGTCGAGGAAGCCCACCGGCACGACACCGGCGGCTGGATTGCGCTCGGCCGAGCGGGCCATCAGGACCCCGGTCCGGCCGGCGCCGTAGAGCAGCGTGAGGCGCTGGGCGATATCGAGGCTCTTGCCGGTCTGGGGGGCCCAGTCGTAGGCCGCCCGGATCGCGAAGCGGGCCCCGCCCAGGATCGAGATGCTCAAGAGGAGCTCGGCCGGCCAGAAGGAGCGTGGGAAGCCCACCTGGGCCATGACCCCGAAGACCACGAGGGTGTAGTAGAGGGCGATGGTCGTAACCGTGCCCATCAGGACGGCGCCCACGATCCGGATCACGTCCGGGATGCTGGCGAACCGCCAGCCACGGCTGTACAGGCCGAGGCGCAGGTTGACCAGGATGCGCACGATCAGGAGCAGCCCGAGGATGGGCAGGAACGGCGCCACCTGGGCCACGCCCGGGGTCCGGTCGTAGCGAATGGCCAGGGCCAGATAGGCCGCCAGGATGATGCCCAGCAGGTCGATGATCAGGAGATGCCGGGCACGCATGCGCCGGGCGATCCTGGAGATGGACGTGCCGACGAGGATCGACGAGGGCGGCCGTCTCAACACGGCCTGCGGATCCCGAAAGACACTGGCCAGGCGGGGCGGAATCTGAGCGAATCGGCGAGCAGTCAACACAACCCCCGGGTACCGCCATACGACGGCACTACCGATGGCGCGCAATGATAAAACGGGTGTCGGTCCCGGCTGCGTCAGACTCCCCGGGGACGCGCCACACCCGAGAAACCTGAGCACCAATTCCCGCTGGCCACGATAAAAATGGTGTGGCCGTTGGTAGTGCTGACGATAGGCCATCTGGCGACGTCGTACCAGTACTTCCGACGCCCCTCCGAGCCGATCCGTTGCCAGGAGGCACCACGGCCCGGTCCACGCCGAAGACGGGCCCAATCGCCCCTCGCCCGAGCACGATCGGTGACCAAGCGCACCGTTTGACCCTACCCAACTGCACGCCCATGACCAAGGGGCCACGGATTCCAACCCCTTTTGACCGAATGGTCGTGGGGCCGATTCGCGCCGTGCCACTTCACGCTTCCGGGGCACTTGTATCCGTGGAAGAGGAGCGACCCATTGTCGAACCACGCACATGGTGCGAGCACCCCGACTCGTCCCGACCCGAACGCCGCCGTTCGCCGGGAGCTCGCCCGCACGCATCGATCCCGCTCACCGATGGCCTGGCTACTGGTCATCGCCCTGCTCGCCATCGGGGGAACAGGCATCGGTAGCTGGCTGAGCCAGCCAGACGGGCTGCTCGCCACCTCGAGCTCGAATCAGCTTGTCCTCCAGGACACCGGCTCGCAATTCCAGTGGAGTGCCGGCTGGCGCCTCGCGAAGACCCAATCCGCCTCGGGCGGCACGCTGCATGCCAGCGGCCGGGCCGGCGCGACGATGACCATCACCTACTACGGCACCTACCTGCAGATCCTCGCCCCAACCGGCCGTGCGGAGGGCTCGGTCCGGATCACCCTCGACGGCAAGACCACGACGGTGTCCAACCACTCGGCCACCTATCACCCGCATCACGTGATCTTCGCAGCGGGTCCGGTCGGCAGCACCCACGTGCTCACCCTCACGGTCCTCGGCACGAAGGGCCATCCGTACGTGGCGATCGATGCCCTGGTGATCTCGGGTAACAACACCCTCAGTCCTGACTGGCGCGGCCGGAACCAGCGGCCTCGGTCCACCCCGCCGCCGGTCGCCACGCCGACCCCGACCCCGACCTCGACGCCCCCGACCAGCGATCCGACGAATCCGCCGGCTCCAACGGGGACGCCAACTCCAACCGGAACGCCGACCCCGGTCGGCACGCCCGCGCCCACGCCGACCCCGACGTCGACACCTGCGCCAACCGCCGTCCCCACGCCGGCTCCAACGCCTGCTCCAACGCCGGCCCCGACTGCGCCGCCGACGCTGCCGCCGACAGGCTCATGTGGCAGCAGCCTCCAGTCGCAGATCAATGCCGCAGGTACCGGCTCCACGCTCAACCTCACCGGCTGCAGCTATTCGTCCGGAGCGACGATCTCCAAGTCACTGACCCTCGTTGGGGCCACGATCCACGTTCCGTCCGGCCAGACCGGCCTGACGGTCAATGCCAGCAACGTGACCCTTGATGGGCTGACGGTTGGCGGGGTCCAGAGCCACAACTACGTGGGCGACTACGGGATCTATGCCGGTTCGTCGATCAGCCACCTGACCATCGAGAACTCCGACGTCGGCCAATTCGGCTACGCCGCGATCTGGGTGGGTCCGGTCAGCAGCCTGACGATCACGAACAATCACGTCCACGACGCCTTCTACGCCGGGATCATGGTCCTGTCGGGGAATGGCGGCACGATCAACAACAACCTCGTCGAACGGATCGGCGTTGGCTGGACGACCGGCGGAAATGGCGGCGGAATCGGCGCCAACAACTCCTACGGGATCGCCCTCTCGCAGACCGGCGGCCCCGTGACCACGGGCTTCACCGTGAGCGGCAACACCGTCCAGGACGTCCCCGCCTGGCACGGCCTGGACACCCACTCGGGGACCAACATCACCTTCTCGAACAACACCGTCCTGCGCTGCTCACGAGCCCTGTTCGTCACGAGCAGCGTCTCCCGGGCGGCCAACATCCGGGTCACCGGCAACCTCTTCCTTTCGCCCGCCCCGGTCACCTACAACCTTGAAGCCATCACCACCGTGACCACCGACAACGTCACGATCACCGGGAACACGATCACCGGCTGGAATGGCAACACCATCGAGGACTACGGCAGCGGCAGCACCGGGCTGTCGATCTCCGGCAACACCATCAGCCATTGACCGAAACCGGGGCCAGCACGGCCCCCGGTGAGGAGCCCCATCGCGCAACTGGGTCCAGGGCCAAGGCCGGCCGGCGACCCAGCGGCTCGATGGGGCTCGTTGCCGCGTGTCACCAGAACGCCGGGCGTTGGGACCCCCAGAACGATTCGGTCGGTATACTCCGGCGGTCAACTCGCCTTGCTGAGGCCTCCTTCTTGAGCCGTCAATCGCTGCTCCTGCTCACGTGGTTCGCAATCATCGCGATGAGCTCTGCCGTCTGCGGACTCGTTGCCTTCGTGGCGACGAGCCAGAAGCCACTCGCCTACGTCAGCGAGGCCAGCCTGCTCATCGGACCGCCGCTGAATGGGCCGATCAATGAGAGCGACATCAACGTGGGCCAGCTCCTCCGCGGAACGTACGCGGACCTGGCCACCACCCGCCCGCTACTGACCCGGGTCCTGGCCAAGACCGGCGTGAGCCTGTCCATCGACGATCTCTCGGCCGATGTCTCGGCGCGGGTCCCCACCGACAGCACGCTGCTGGTCGTGAGCGTGACCACCGGCAATGCCACCCAGGCGGCCCAGCTGGCCAATGCCCTGGCCGACGAGCTCGTTGCCTACCCCACCACCCTCGCCTTCCCCAAGGATGGGTCCGAGACTGGCGCAAACGTGGCCGTGAGCGTGGTCGACCCGGCGGTTCCGCCGACGAGCGCCCAGGATCGCCATGTCCTCCTCGGCACCGCTGCCGGCGCCGGGGTTGGGCTGCTCATCGCAACCGGCTTTGCCTTCCTCGTCGAGAACCAGCGCCGCGAGCGCCGGGCGGCGCTCGTCCGGGCCTAGGGCCGGCGGCCCTGCGCGAGCAGGGCATCGAGGTAGAACTTCGTGGCCCAGTTGGGCAGCGTGTTGGGCATGTAGGCACCCCAGATCGGGTCCGAACCTGGCACGCCACCGCGAATCCCGGGGTTGGCCTGGCCGAGGGCCTGGGCGTCAGCAACCAGCTCCAGCGCCAGGGCGGCGGCCTGCTCCAGGCGCGCGTCGGGCTCCAGGTCGGCCAGGCGCATCCAGATCAGGGCCATCTGGGCATTGCCGGTCAGGCAGGCATACGAGGCACGACTCGCCCAGCTCGAGTCAACCACGCCCGGCAACCGGCCGGCCGACAGGGTGAGGTCGGCGAGGGCGTGCGCCGACTGGCCCATCGCCTCCACGAAATCGGGACGATCCAGGGCCAGGCCAACGTGGAGCACGCCCCATAGCGTGTAGGCATACGTGTGGGTAACGGAGCGGTGGGCGGCATGATCAGCGTCGCTGAACCCGGAGCGCTCGAACCAGCCGCTCGACGGGTCCCGCTGGCCCACGACCCAGCCGATGTGCCGTGCCGCCGCCGACCGGTAGCGATCGTCGTCGGCCACCACTCCGAGGTCCGCCAGCCAGCATGAGGCGTGGGCCGTATAGGTCACCGGGTAGCCCAGGTAGCCAAAGCGACGCCAGGCGCCGTCGTCGTCCTGGACGCTGAGCAGCCAGTCGGCGCCGGCGCGAGCCATCGCCAGGACCCGCTCGTCGCCGCTCGCCTGGTACCAGGCGGTGAGCCCGTTGATGATCTGGCCGGTATTGAAGACCGACGGCCGGCGCGGCCGGTCGGCCAGGGTTCCAGCCGGGAAGGCACCATCGGGCAGCTGGACCCCGGCCAGGAACTCGACGGCCAGGCCCGCCCGGCGTCGGAAGTCCTCGTCGCCGGTGTGGACGGCCAGGTCGAGCAAGGTGGGGATGATGTAGCCGGTCGTCTCCGGGTAGGAAGGCGCCCAGCCCCGGCGCAGGTGGTACGACCAGCTGACGCCGCCGTCGCCCGTGGCGTCCTGGGCGCGTCGCAGCCAGTCCGCCGAGGCCACGAGGCGATCGGCCGGGTCGGTCCGCGGTCCGGCACGCGACCGGCCCGGCCGGGTCGCGTACAGGGCGCGGGCGCTGGCGGGCTTCCAGAAGCCCGACTCGAGGCCCGTCCGGACGACACCCCGAACGCTCACCGAGGGCCGACCTCCGCGGCGGAGCGGTAGATCGCCAGGAGGCGGGCGGCGTTACGGTCCACGTCGTACTCCTCGAGGACGTGCCGGCGGAGGCGTTCGGCCGCTGCCGCGGCATCGGGGCGGCCGGCCTGGAACGCGCGAAGGGCCGCTTCGACGGACCCGGCCGAGACCTCCGCCATGATCCGGCCCCGGTCGTCACCCAGCAGATCAGGGATTCCGCCGACGGCGCTGGCGATCACCGGCGTGCCCACTGAACCGGCCTCCACAAGGACCGTCGGCAGTCCTTCGCCGTGCGAGGCCAGGACGAGGACGTCCGCGGCGCACAGGTAGCGCACGACCTCGTCGTGGGCCTGCTCGCCGCGATAGCTCAGGCGATCGCCGGTCTCGCCGGGACCGAGGCCGTAGCCGGCCAGCGGACCCTTGCCCACGAAGACCACCGTGAACGGATCGCCGAGCTTGAGAACGGCGTCGGCCACCTCGCGGATCCCCTTGCGAGGCGTGAGGAAGCCCACGCACAGAACGATCAAACGATCCGGGTCCAGGCCGAGCTGCCGGCGGGCCTCCGCGCGGGGCAGGGCGGCGGCGTTGAGGGCCTGGTGATCGCAGCCGAGGGGCAGGGCGATCGCCTCGACGCCGGTCACGTCCCGGACCCGCTCCGCGAGCGGGCGGCTGACGGTGACCACGGCCGCCGCCGCCCGGAGGGCCGCCTGCAGGTCGTCCCGGCGCTCCGGGTGCTCGTCGGGCCATGAATTCATGTCCGCGCCGTGGAAGGTCACGACGAATGGCACGCCCGCTCGGCCTGCCAGGCGCCAGGCAGCGAGGCCGGTGACCGCCGTGTGCCCGTGGATCAGCTTCGCCCCGCTCCACCGCCGGCGGGCTCGCCAGGCGGCCGCCGCGACGAACCGGTCCGGGCGTGCCCAGCTCGGCTGGCCCGGCACGTTCGGGTAACGCGGCCGGAAGATCGTCAGCCCGCCGTCCTGCTGCGTCCTGGGCGCATTCGCATAGTTGCGCCAGGCTTCCTTGAGCCGGGGCATGGGCCACGGTGCGTACGGCGTCGGCGCGGCCACGCGCAGGTCGAGGCCCGCGCGGACCAGCGCCTGGGCCTGCGTCCGATAGAAGATCCCGGCGATGGGCTCGGCCGGCCAGGGGTACGTCGGCGTCAGCCAGAGGACGTCGGTCACGGCGTCCGACCGGGGGTCCGGAGCCGGGTCCGGCCGAGCGGCAACTGGTTCCGGAACGCCGGCTCGGATCGTGGCCGGCCGCGGGCAGCCGGCGGTGCGGACACGCGCACGACGCGGCCAGGGGCCGGCGCGGGGGCATCGTCCGGGACCGGGGCATGGCGGCGCAGGTAGGCCAGGCCGGCGGCGATCCCGATCACCAGCCAGACCTGCTTGCGGTTGAGCGCGTCGATGAACAGGGCCGCCGTCATCATCGCCGCCAGGATCGCCTGGACCGCGGCGGCGTGGGGGCCCCAGCCCCGGCGCACGAGGAGCGGACCCAGGAAGAGGACGAGGCAGATGGCGCCGACCACCCCGAGCTCGCCGAAGGTGCCCACGACGATGCTGTGGGAACCAAAGTTCGGGTCCGTATAGCTCGAGATGTCCGCCTGGTTCACGAGCTGGGGCGTGTAGGCGATCGGGAAGTTGGCGTAGCCGACGCCGGTAACTGGCGACGATTCGACGATCTGCAGGCCTACGGTCCAGATGTCCACCCGGCCGGCGCCGCCCGTCGGGACCGCCAGGACCGTGCGCTGGAGGACGAGATCGGCGACCCCAGGTAGTTGCAGGGAGACGCCGATGGCAACCGCGATGAGGGCGACCGCAAGCATGCCCCGGAGCAGGCCGAGCCGGGGCAGCAGGAAGACGACGACGACAAGGGCGACGCCCAGCCAGGAACCCCGCGTTCCCGACATGACGATCGCCATGCCGGTCAGGCCGCCCACGATCACGCTGGGCACGACCAGCCGGCCACCCGTGAGCTCGTGCAGGGTGAAGATCAGCGCAGGCAGGAGGAGCAGGGCGAACTGGCCGGCATCCTGATCGGCAAAGGCGGTCACCCGCTGGCCGCTGGCCACGGCCCCGGTCAGGTAGGCCAGGATTCCCAGGATGGCCGTGAATGCGGCACCCAGGCTGTACGCCCACAGCAAGGGCCGGATGATCGTGGGCCGATGGGCCACGACGTCGGCCACGAGGACGGCGATCGTGAACAGCTCGACGAGCGTCGGGATCTCGGCAAAGTAGGCCGACGGTTGCAGCGCCCAGCCAACGCTCAGGATTGCCCAGGCGATGTACGCGTAGCCTGCCTTGGGCATCGCCGAGATCCGCAGCCGGCCGATGCGCGGCAACGCATAGCTCACCGCGAACAGCAGGCCCAGCGCCTTGCTCGCGGTGGCCAGGTCGCCGATCCGGACGACCTCCTCCATGGGGATGATCGCCGCGAAGGCAAAGAGCGGAATGAGCGGCCAGCGGACGCTGATCAGAAGCGTGAAGAGGACCGCGGTCAGACCGGCGACCTGCTCGATTCGGTCGAGGCGCCCGGCCACCAGCACGCCGATCCCGGCAACCTCGACAACACCCAGGACGAGGTACAGGGCGGTCCGCTCGCGGACCCCGAATGCCTCCCGGATGTGGAGGAGGACGTCGCTCTTCACCGCTTCGCTCCGACGGGCGCCCGCGGTTCCAGGGCCGGGCCCCCGGTGACCGAGTCGAGGGCCGCGGCCAGCTGCCCGGCGATCACGGCCCGATCGTAGCGACCGGTCGGATCCGCCCGCCCGGCGGGCACGGGCGCGGCCAGGAGCCGCTCGACGGCATCCTCGACGCTTTCCGGCGTGGGGTCGGCGATCACCCCCCAGCCCAGTCCGGCCAGCACGTCCCGGGCGTCGCCCGGCGGGATCATCGCCAGGATCTGCCGGTTCTGGCCGAGGTAGTCATAGACCTTGCCGCCCACGAACAGCTCCATCCCCGGCGCCGAGCCGAGCAGGACCAGGGCAGCGTCGCCTTCGGCAACGGCGGCCAGGGCGACCGTGCGGGCGACCAGGCCAGCGATCCGGACGACCCCGTGGAGATGGCCTTCCTCGGTATACCGCCTGGCGATCGCCCGGCAGGCCTCCGACATCAGGCCGTAGAAGACCACCTCGAGCCGTCCCCCAAGCTCCGGCCGACGGGCGACCAGGCGATCGACCCCGGCCAGGAAGACCTCGAGCTCACCTGGTCGATCGAGCGTGCCCGTGTAGACGATCCGAAACCGCCCATCGGGAACGCGCGATCCGCCGTCCGTCGTCGACTCGGAGCGGTCGTAGCCGTTCGTCAGCGTCTGCACGTCGGCGGCGGGGTAGCGCTCCTGGTACATCCGGGTGAGCGTGGGCGTCACGCAGACCACCCGGTCGGCGCTGCGCACGATCCAGCGCTCCAGCTTGACCTGGAGCTGGCGCTGGAACCAGGGCAGGCGCGGGGCCAGGACATTGCCCCGCCAGGGGTCCCGGAACTCGGCCACCCAGGGCACGCCCGTCAGGCGCTTGAACGTGGCCGCGATGAGGTGGCCGGTGATCGGGAACGAGGTCGAATAGACCGCGTCAAATGGCTCACGGCGGTGCGCCTGAAGGGCCCCGGCCACCGCAAACGGCAGCCAGCCAATCTCGTCGTCCGGAAAGAAGGCGAGGCGCCGAATGCGGGCCGCCCGGCCCGAGCCGCCAGTGAGCGAGACGGCCGGTGCGCCGGACGGCTGCCCGGCCGGGGCGCCGCGGGGCCGGAGCCGCATGGCAGCGGCCCGTACATGGCCCGCTTCCACGGAGCCCGTCCTCAGCTCGGCCAGGCCGGCGGGGAGCAACGCCAGCGACGACGGGTCCTTTGGCTCCCAGGCGGCATTTCGGGGCGTCAACACGACCGGGGTCCAGCCGTGGCGCGGCAGATACTGGATGTTGCGGACGTTGCGGGGCATCGACACGCCGCCCAGGGGCGGGAAGTGATAGAGGACCATCAGGACCCGGCGTGGAGCGACGGGCGGCGTCATGCCGCGCTCGCCAGGCGCGCCGGACCGGTGGCGACCCAATCGGCGATTGCCCCGAGGCTCGTGACCCAGAGGTCGTTGCGCGCCGCCAGCGAGCGGAGGATCTCCTGGTAGGCGATGCCCCACGGCCGAAACGCCCGGTTGACCGGGTGGGACGTCTGGATATGCCAGTCGATCGAGCCCATCCCGCCGGTGGCCGCGATCCGCTCGACGAGGCCATTGACGGTCTCGACCGCGGCGTCCACATCGTTGGATTCGTAGAACAGGTTGCCGTCCATGCAGAACGTCGGCAGCTGGATCGTGTGCAGCGGCCGGCCCAGGCCGTCGTCGTACGGTCGGAATGGGAGCGCGACGCTGCGTCGAAAGCCGACATGGTCGTTGAAGGCGATCGAGCTGTCGTAGGCAAACCCGGCCTGCTCGTGGGCACGCAGTGTGGCCGCCGGGTTCGGGCCCAGCTGCCAGTAGTGGTGGCGCACCCCGCCGATATCGGTGCCGGCCAGGCCGGCCAGGCGGGCCCGCTCGGCGGCCAGCCGAAGCCCATCCTGGTGAGCCCGGTAGCTGGCATGCAGGCCGATCTCGAAGCCGGCGTCGCGGATCGCCCCGAAGGCCCGCTTGAAGCGCGGCTGGGCGAGGTCGTAGTGGACGTCCTCCGGTGCGCCGAGCTGGGCGTGGAACGGCACCGCAGCGAAGAAGAAGGTGGACCGGAAGCCGAGCTCGGCCTCCGAGGCCATGATCGGCTCGAACAGCCAGTGATCCTGTGGGTGGCGGTCCCGCGATCGCTCGGCGACCAGGCGAAGCGTGGTGCGCAGGTAGGTCCGCGGGTTGCGCCGCAGGCGCCACGGCCGGATCGAGTTGGCGAGGAACGCATACCGGTCAGGCAGGTCAACGTCATGCGACAGGGCGATGGCTGCCACCCGGCCGTCCGGCCAGCGCGGCCGCCCGGCCACGCCCAGGCGTGCCTCGATCAGCCGGCCCAGGAATGCCACGTACTCGTTGACGATGGGCCGGTCACCGAGGCCGGCCAGTGCCGGCGCGCTCGCCTCGTAGCGCAGCCGCCCATGGCGATCCAGGCCGGGTGGGCCGGCGTCGTGGGGCACCTCGTCGCGCAGGAACCGGCCGATTGCCCCGACGAGGTCGAACGGCAGCTCCCCGTCCCCGGCCGGCGGGTTGCCGGAGAGGAGCTCGGCCCACAGCAGGTCGCCGGGCCGCTCGGGGATGGCGATCCCGTTCGGGCGCACGCCGCCGGGTGCGGCCCCGTAGACGATGTGCGGACCCGCCCAGAGCGTGGGCGGCGAGGCCGCTTCGGCGTTGATGCCGAGGCTCTCGAACAGGAACGTGAGGACCGCCTCGGAGCGCGGATCCGGACGCTCGACGTGGTACCGCAGCTCAGCCATGGGCTGCGGGTTGCGACAGCTCCACGGCCGTGCCGTTCGAGTCGCCCGGCCGATGTTCGGCCGGGATCGGCGCCATGCCGGCCGGGCTGGTGGACACCTGGACCTTGGTGAAGACGCAGCCGAAGCCGCGATCCACCTGGGTCGTGCCGTAGAGGGCGCTCTCGCCAACCTCGAAGGTGATCGCGTCCTCGACGTGGGCGTACAGGTGACCGCCCGGCCCGGAGACCCAGAAGTCCACCCGGTGCGGACCGGGCAGGTAGGGAATGTTCGAAAGGCGGATCGTGACGGTGTGCTCGCCCGCGGACATCGGCTCGAGCTCCTGGCCGAGATGGTCGGTGTTGAGGCTGGTGAGGAGGGCGCCGCCCGGCGACCAGACCGAGAGCCCGCTGGCCGGCCGCTGGATCGCTTCGCGGACCCGGACCGTCACGTTGATCAGGACGTCCTGGCCGGTGACGGGCAGGGGCAGGAGGTTGCCGTCGCCGTTCGTCACCGTGTACGAGAGCAGCTCGACGTTGCCGTCGCCGGTCACGTTGGCGGTCTCGAACGAGCCGGTGGCCTCCGGTGCAAAGCTCGCGTTGTAGCGCTCGACGACCTCGTTGGCGGTGCCCTGGTCAACCATCCGACCCCGGTCAAGCCAGATCGCCGTGGTGCACAGCTGCTCGATCGCCGCCAGGTTGTGGCTGACGAGGACGATCGTCCGGCCTTCGCGGGCGACGGCGCCCATCTTCGTCAGGCACTTCTTCTGGAACGCGGCGTCGCCCACGGCCAGGACCTCGTCGACGAGCAGGATGTCCTGCTCGAGATGGGCCGCGACGGCGAAGGCGAGGCGGACGTACATCCCGCTGGAGTAGCGCTTGACCGGCGTGTCGAGGAACTTCTCGACCTCGGCGAACGCGACGATCTCGTCGAACTTCCGGGAGATCTCCGCCCGGCGCATGCCCAGGATCGTGCCGTTCAGGTAGACGTTCTCGCGGCCGGTCAGCTCGGGATGGAAGCCGGTGCCCACCTCGAGGAGGCTGGCGACGTTGCCGTGCAGGGTGACCCGCCCGGCCGAGGGCTCAGTGATCCGGCTGAGGATCTTGAGGAGCGTGGACTTGCCCGCTCCGTTGCGTCCGATCAGGCCCAGCCGATCGCCATCGCGCAGCTCGAAGGACACGTCCTTGACCGCCCAGATCTCCTCCCGCGAGAGGTCCTCGCCGATTCGCTTGCGACGGGTGACCCGGCGCAGGGCGTTGCCCGCGCTGTTGGCCAGGACGTCGCGCAGTGCGACGTAGCCGTAGGCGCCGCGGTGGCGGATGACGTACTTCTTGCCGACCCCCTCGGCCTTGACGACGATGTCGCTCATATCACGTCCGCGAACGAGCGCTCGGTCGCCCGGAAGTAGCGGACACCCGTCACCAGGATCACCGTGACGAGAATCACCGACAGGATGAAGCCGGGCAGGTACAGGTCGGCGTCCTGGCCCAGGATCGCCCAGCGGAAGCCGTCGATCACGCCGACCATCGGATTGAGCGAATAGAGGAGCTTGAAATCGGCCGGCACGATCGAGCTTGAGAAGCCAACCGGCGAGACGAACAGGCCGAACTGCAGGACGAACGGCACGAGATAGCGGAAGTCCCGATAGCGGACATTCAGGGCCGCAAACCAGAGGCCCGAGCCGAGGGCCACGGCTCCGGCCAGGACTGTCAGCGGCACCAGGGCCACGAAACGCCACGTTGGCCAGACCTGGTAGATGACCATCATCACGAGCAGGACCACGAAGGCGAGCAACAGGTCCACGAAGCTGACAATGATCGAGCTGGCCGGCAGGGCGATCCTCGGAAAGTAGATCTTGGAGATCATGTTCGCGTTCTGGATCAGGCTGTTGCTGCAGGCCGTCAGGCCGTTCGAGAAGAACTGCCACGGGAGCAGCGCGGCGAAGACCAGGATTGGATAGGGCGCGCCACCCGAGGGCAGGTTGGCCAGCCGGCCGAAGACGATCGTGAAGACGATCATCGTCAGGAGCGGCTGGATCAGGCTCCAGGCGACGCCGATGACGGTCTGCCGGTAGCGGACCGAGATGTCGCGCCAGGCCAGGAAGGCGAACAGCTCGCGGTAGTCCCACATGTCCCGCCAGTAGCGGCGGTAGCCGCGGCCGGCCTCGAGGACGATCTCGCGCTTCATGATCCGGCCACCGCCAGCCGGCCTGGGACGAGCGAGCGGTAGAGCTCGTCCATCCGCAACAGGTTCGTGCGGCGCTCGCCACGTTCGATGACGATCTGGCGGCCACGTGCAGTTCGCCGCTCAAGCTCTTCGCCCTTGAGATCGAACGCCGAGCCGAGGGCGCCGGCCAGGGCCGAGACATCGCCCACCGGCACCATCAGCTCCGGCCAGATGTCGGCCAGCCACTCGCGCGGACTGGCCAGGTCGCTGGCCACGATCGGCCGGCCGCAGGACAGCGCCTCGAGCAGGGTCACCGAGATGGAGTCGCTCCGGGGCACCGAGACGACCACATCGGCAAGGCGCTGGAAGGCGGCCATCTCGTCATGGGCAATCGACGGGACCACCTTGATCCGGTCCTCGATATGCAGTTCGCGGGCCAGCTCCTCCACCCGCCGGACCTCGTCGGGGATCGCGTTCCGGGTGCTCATCAGGACGGCGATGTCGGCAGGCAGCTGGGCGGCAGCCCGAAGCACCGTTGGGTGGTCGTAGTTCGGCGCAATCTGGCGCGGCGAGAAGAGGATCCGGCGACCCTCGAGGCCCAGCCTGGCCCGCAGGGCCGGATCCGCCGGACCGGGCAGGAAGCTGCTGGTGTCCACGCCGAACTGGATGATCCGGCAGCGCTCTGGCCGGGCACCGACGGCGATCGCTGCGCGCATCACGTCCCTGGTTTCCATGGTCACAAGGTCGGCCCCCGACAGGGCCAGCCGGCCAACCAGTCGGGAGACCCGCGACCCGGGGATCCCCAGATAGACGTCCGAGCCCCAGGTGGTCACCGCGTAGGGATGGAAGCCCGACAGCCGGGCGGTCCAGCCGAAGCCCGACGTGAGGTCATGGACGTGGAGGACATCGGGCTTGATCCGGCGCAGGGCGGCACTGATCGCCCGGCGAGCATCGAACAATGCGAAACGTCCCCTGAACCTGCCGGCATATGGCTGCATGCGGTGCACGCTGATGCGCGGATCAAGGCCGCTGGTGATCGTCCGCTCATGCCGGACGATCAGGCTGATCTCGTGACCGAGATCGGCGAAGAACGCCATCCAATTACGAGCGAGAATTTCGTTGGGATCGGCCAGGTAGGCAATACGCAAGGGGTCGGTTGTCGCCACAGCCTCGGTAGGATACTCGACGTTTCCCGAGATCCCAGCCCTCTCGGTGCCTCACGTCAACGGTTCAAGAATCAGTCGGTTTGCGCTGCCGCCCCGAGATCGCGCTCGACTCGCTCGAATTCGAACATCGTCATCGCGGCAAACAGCGGGAACTGGAAGACCCGCCGTCGTTCCGAGGGCGTGCTCGATGCAAGCAGCCGTTCCAGGCGTCCCCGGTGGATGAACGACCACAGCTCCGAGCTGCCGTTCGAGAGGCAGACGTCGCGCGCCCAGTCGAGGTTCATCTCAAGCCAGCTCTCCTCGTCATACGGCGAGTACGGCGTTCGGTCGAGGCGCGGTGGGCGAGCCAGGTCGCGCGCTGCGACCACCGCGCGCAGCGCCGGATACGGCAGCCGGGGCATCAGCCAGTTGCGCATGCGGACGGCCCGGCTGGGGAAGTCGACGTTGCTGACCCACGGCTTGTCGAAGGCCGGAACGGACTCGAGGCCGGGCACCAGGACCTGCATCGCCGCGAAATGGAGGCGATCCATGGCCCGCTCACGGGGCAGGATCGACAGTGCCGACTCCACGTATGCCCGCGTCTGGAACGGCACGACCTTGTCCTCGGTCTGGGCGAGCTCGCGCGGGTTGTTGGCGCCGTAGCGCCGGCAACGCTCGGCCAGGTAGAACATCGTGGTCAGGTTCTCCGCAGCAGCACCGTCGTCGAAGCTCGACCGGACCACGTCATGGACGTGTTCGCGGGCCAGGTGGTAGGCCTCGGGTCGCAGCAGGCCGCGCGGCCGCGAGGTCAGCATGTACGCGAGGAACTCCGACGTCCGGGTCACCGACGCACCGGGCGCCGTGAGGTACGGCGCGCCGTAGGGCGCCCGGGCGGCCTCGGCGCACATCGCGGTGAAGGTCACGGCCAGCCGGTCGATCCGCTCGGGCTGGCCCTGGATGTTGCCAACGTTGTAGAGGCTGGCGAGCCCGTCGTTCTGGGCCACGAACGTCCGGCTGAGCGTTTCCCACTCGGCCCCGATATCGAGCGTGGGATCGCGACCCTCCAGCGCCTGGGTGGGCCGGTTGCTGAAGCGATGGGGCAGGCCGTAGGTCCGGGCAATCTCGCCGCCGATCTTGACATCGAGGCTGCCGGGGTCGCCCTTGGTCCAGTAGCTCGCGGGGATGCCCTGGGAGATCAGCACGGCGGCCAGCAGCCGTGAGTCACGGCCACCGGTGAGCGGGGCGTTGACCGCGCCGGTGACGCTCGCCGCGGCTCGGCAGAAGCGGGCCAGCGGCTCGACCACCTCATCGACGAGCTCGCGGTCGACGATCCGAACCGGATGGCCGCCGGCGGCGGCGATGTTCCAGTAGGTCTGCCGGTGCCAGGCGCGCTGGCCCGGCCGCCAGGTCCAGTGCTGGGCCCCGGGCATGACGTTCACCTGGGACCGCAGGGTCCGGTCGCCGCCAACCCAGTCGAGCGCCAGGAACAGGCTCGCGCCCATCGGGTCGAGGCCGGTCAGGCCGAGCGCCCGCTGGATCAGCCCGGCGCTGTTCGACACCAGCGACAGGCCGCCGGCTTCGTGGAAGTAGACCTGCTCGACGCCGCAGGCATCGTTGATCAGCTCGATCTCGAGCGGCTCGGACCCCACCCGGACGGCGCAGAACCGACCTTCGACCGTATCGGACAGGCCCGCCCAGTGCGCCCCGAGCTCCGCCGCGCGGTGGGCCGCGAACGTGCCGGCTGGGTCAATGGGCAATCCGTCGAAAAGGGTCACGACGGACCCGGCATCGACGTACTCGCGCGGGGCGCTGGTCGCCTGGGCCGTCGAGACCGAGCCGACGAGCACGCCGCCGGGCAGCTCGCGGTGCCAGGCGGAGTCGTGATCGAGCTGCGGGTACAGAGCGCCGGTCCGGCGGAGCTCCGCGGTCGCCCGCCGGACCTGTTCGGGTGAGAGCCCCCAGCCCACCATGAAGAGGTTCATGTTCGTGGCCGCCCTTCGGCGGCGGCGAGGCCATCATCCGGCGCGGCCGGGTGGCCGACGCCCGGCAATGGGAAGCCGACATCGTCGAGATCCTGGGCCGCCGCGACATCGGCCCGGCGCAGGACCTGCGAGATGGTCCTCGCCATGATCCGGATATCGAGCCAGTTGCTCCAGTGATCCACGTACCACACATCAAGGTTGAGACGGTCCTTGAAGGCGAGCACGTGGCGCCCGTTGACAGCGGCCCAGCTGGTCACGCCCGGGCGCAGGTCGTGACGACGAGCCTCCTCGGGCGTGTAGGCGTCGAGGTACTCCATCAACAGTGGCCGCGGCCCCACCAGGCTCATCTCACCGCGCAGCACGTTGATCAGCTCGGGCAGCTCATCGATGCTGCTCGAGCGCAGGAATCGGCCGAGCCGGGTGGTCCGTTCCGCGTCCGTGCGATACCAGACCTCGCCCTCCCGGGGTGGGCGCATGGTCCGGAACTTGAGCACCGTGAACGGCGCGCCGTGGCGACCCGGTCGCCGCTGCCGGAACAGGATCGGCCGGCCCTGGCTCACCAGGAGCGCAACCGCCACCCAGGCCAGGATGGGCGAGAGGAGCACGAGGCCGGCGGTCGCGCCGGCAAGGTCGATCGCCCGCTTGATCGCCAGGCCGAGGACCCTGGGCATCAGGCGCCGTCCTCGACGCCAGCGAGCTCGACAATCATCAGGACCTCGTCGCGCTCCATCCCGCGCTCGGTGTAGCCGAGCGACCGATAGAGCCGCTGAGCCGGCAGGTTGTCCGGGTGAACCCGTAACCGGACCTGGCCGGCCCCACGGGTGCGCGCTTCGTCGTGGAGATGGACCATCATCGACCGACCCAGGCCGCGCCGCTCGAGGCCGGTCCGAACCGCGACACCGAGCGAGGGGACTGCGAAGCCCTCGTCCCAGCCGCGGAGCATCCCGTAGGCCACGAATCGCTCGTCGTCCTCGAGGACCGCGTAGACATCCCGGCCGCGCCGGGTGGCGATCCGCCGGGCTTCGTCCACGGAGAAGGCGTGCGGCCGGAAGTACGTCGTGTCGATCTCGGTGAAGAGATCCGAGAGCGAGCCGGCGTCGGCTGGCCCCAGCACCTTGAACTGCACAATCGACTCCAACTCCCTCGCAGGCATGCTAGGCAACGTACCACGTGACCCACGGCCGGCCGCAGCGACTCCTCATGTAGCATGGCGGGCCACTCATGAGCAACCCCCGCCAGCGCACCGGCCTGTGGATCGTCAACCACTACGCCGATGCCCCCGACCGACCCAGCGGAACGCGCCACTTTGACCTCGCCCGGCGCCTCGCAGCGCGCGGCCGCGACGTCACGATCTTCGCCGCCGGCCTGAACCACCAGACCGGCCGGGAGGAGCGCCTCGCACGAGGCCGCCTCTACCGGATCCAGTCCTTCGAGGGCGTCCGGTTCGTCTGGCTGCGGACCTTTCCCTACCGTGGCAACAACTGGCGCCGTCAGCTGAACATGCTCTCGTTCGTGGCGGTGTTCCTGGTCGTCCAGGCCCGCTTCGGGGCGCCCGCAACGATCATCGGGTCGACGGTCCATCCGTTCGCGGCGGCGGCGGCGTGGCTGGTGGCGCGCCTCCGTCGGGTGCGCTTCGTGTTCGAGATTCGGGACCTGTGGCCCCAGACGCTGGTGGACCTGGGCGCCCTCCGGCCAGGTTCGCCGGGCGAGCGCAGCCTGCGCTGGCTCGAGGCCTTCCTGGTGACCCATGCCCAGGTCGTGATCACCCTCCTGCCGGGGGTCGCCGACTACCTCCGCGAGCATCACCTGCGGGCGGATCACCTCCTGTACCTGCCGAACGGCGTCGACCTGCGCGCCTTCGACGAGGCTGCCCGGGCTGGCCACGAGGGCGATCCTCACCTCAGGCAGGCGCTCGGCGAGATCGACCAGATGCGCGCCGAGGGCCGCCTCGTGCTCGGCTACGTGGGATCGTTCGGCCGGGTCAACCGTGTCGACGTGATCGTCCAGGCGGCGCTGCTGGCCGAGGCGCGTGATCCGGGCCGGATCGGCCTGCTCCTCGTGGGCGACGGGCCTGAACGGGCCGGGCTCGAGAGCCTGGTCCGGCCCCAGGGACCGGTATCGTTCGCCCCGCCCGTCGCCAAACGAGCCGTGCCGGCCATCCTGGCCGGTCTGGACGCCGCCGTCGTCCATGCGACCGCGACCCCCATCTATCGCTACGGGATCAGCTTCAACAAGCTGTTCGAGGCGATGGCCGCCGGTCACCCGGTCGTCTTCGCGTGCGCGAGCGCGTACGATCCGGTTGCCCTCGATGGCGCCGGAATCTCCGTCGGGCCGGACGATCCGGAGCTGCTTGCGGCGGCCCTCCTGCGCCTGGCCGACGCAGGTCCTGCGGCCCGGGCGGAGATGGGTGCGGCCGGCCGGCGACGCGTCGAGATGAGCCACAACATCAGCCTCCTGGCCGAGCAGCTCGAGGCGATCCTGCCGGTCTGAGCAAGGCTCGAGGGTCAGGCTCGATCGACCCACGCCCAATCGACGGTGTACGGCTTGAACCCGAGGCGCGTCTTGAAGTACGCGAGGCCCGGCGCGGCGCCCCAGAACGTGTCGTACATGGCCCAGTGGGGCGAGCCGTCTGGATCGCGGCCCGCGATCGTCGCCCCGATCACCTCGCTCATGAGCAGGTACATCACCCCCGTCTCGAGATCGTCGGCGTGGCCGAGCAGCGTCTCGAAGAGGATGAAATCACCGGCCCTGGGAACCCAGGCATAGGCCCGCAGGCGCCCCTCCTGGTCGAGGATCGCATGAACGTTCGGCCGGTCGGAAAAGGTCTCGGCCACGTGCTCGCGGTCAAGGTAGTAGCCCGGCAGGGAGCGGCCCTGGCGGGTGGGACTGGACAGGTTGATCGCCAGGATCTCGTCGATGTGATCGGCCGCGGCGACGATCGCGTAGCGGAAGCCGGCCTTTGACGCCGCCCGCCGCTTGCGCCGCAGGAGCTCCTTCGAGGAACCTGAGAGGTACTCGTCCATGGTTGCCGGCAGCTGGACCAGGCCGACGCCCCAGCGCTTGGCCCGGGTGAACTTGAACCGCCGATGGCGGGCCGAGAAGGTCCGGAAGATCCGCGCGGCGTGGGCGTCGCCATACATCTCGATCCGGACACGCGGGCTGCGCAGGATGACCAGGTTCCGGTCCCAGCTCTTGCGCAGCCGGTCACGCCTCGATTCGACCGGGCGCTCGGCCGGACGCTCGGGCACCTGCTCGGGCACAGGCCCGCTGGAACCGCTCATCCGGCCCCGGCGAGCGATTCGCGGCGAGCGGGCCGGCGGTACAGCAGGCTCTCGACCAGGCGGCCGGCATCGTCCCGGGCGTTGATGAGCCGGGCTACCCGCCAGTGGCGGGGATGGACCAGCAGGTAGATGAACGGCTCGCCGCGGGCGATTGCCGGGCCTGGGCCGCCGGGAATCCAGAAGCGCGGGTAGTGCGTGTCCGAATGGCGGCTCGAGACGTGGCTCATGAAGGCATCGTCGTACGTCTCGAGCTCGATGTCCGCGGTCCGCCGGACCTCGGGGTCGGCCAGGATCGTCCAGTTCGGCAACCCCAGGCTGCGGTTGACGAAGTCGCCGTGCGATGCGGCGACCCGCAGCGGCAGGCCGGTGGCGGTCCGCAGCCGCCCGAGATTCTGGAGGAATCGCTCCTGCGCTTCCGGCACGTGGGCGAGCGCTTCGGAGCGCGTTCGCAGGCGGCGCTCCTTGGCGACGGTCGCGAGCTCCTCGTAGTGGTAGCCGACACCGCCGCCCGCGGCTGCAATCTGCGCGATCAGGCCCATGTCGAGCGTCGAGAGCCGAAAGAAGTACGAGCCCTGGGCACCGAGCTCGCGCTCGACCGTCAGCATCGCGGCACCCGTCCCGGGGTCGGTATCGATGTCATGCCGCAGGACGAGGTAGCGCCGGTCCGGATCCACCTCGCCAGCCTTGATCAGCTCCCAGGCTCGCTCGATCGAGACGATCGCATAGCCCGCTTCGATCGCCGAACTGAGCAGCCGCCGGAACGCGTCGAGGCGGGGCGGCATCAGGAAGTCGGCATAGACTCGGTGCCCGACCGATTTCGGCGTCACTGCCGCAATCGACGGCACGGGGCCAGACATGCTGGGGGCTTCAGTCCTGGGCTCCTCGCTGGTCGGACGCTTGTGTCGGACGATGCTCCCGATGCGGCCGTTCACCTAGAATGCCACGGCCGGACCCCCGCTGGCCGGTCCACCAGAGGTCCCAGGTGTTATGACCGATCGGCTGCCCCGCGATGGATCCACGACCGGCACCGGCCTCCGGATCGGCATGGTCGTGTACGGCGACCTGACCCACGACAGTCGCGTCCAGCGCGAGGCCGGCAGCCTGGCGGGCGCCGGTCACTCGGTCACGATCTATTGCCTGGCCGGGGCCGTCGATCGCCTGCCCGGCCTGGACCCCCGGGTCAGCGTGGTCATCGAACCGGTCAGGGCCGGCGGGGTTGGTCCGGGCGACGCGAACTCCCTCGCACGCTCGGCCGGGACCGGCCGGCTGCGCCGGACGTTCGATCGGCTGGGCTGGTTGCTCGGCTACGCACGCAGCCTGCGGAGCTGGGGCCGCCGGGTCGCACGGCTGGCCGGCCAGGTTGACGTGTGGCACGCCCACGACCTCGCCGGACTCGTCGCGATCAGCGCCGCGATCGGGCCAGGGTCGGACCAAATCTCCCCGGCGCTCGTCTACGACGTCCATGATCTCTTCGTCGAGACCGGCTCGGCGGTCCGGCTGCCCGGCCCGATCCGCCGGCTCCTGCGGCGCTACGAGCGCCACCTCGTCCGGCGGGTCGACCTCGTCGTCGCGGTGAACCGGGAGCTGGCCCGCGTGTTTGCGGCGCGCTGCGACCCACGCACGATCATCGTCGTCCACAACTGCCCACCGGTGTGGGCTCCCGAGACGCCCGCCCGCGACCTGATCCGGGAGGCGGCCGGGATCGCGCCAGGAACGCCGCTCGCCCTGTACCACGGCCTCCTGGGCGGCAACCGGGGAATCGAGCGGATGTGCGAGTCAATCCTCGAGCCGGGCCTGGAGCGCGCCCACCTCGCCCTGCTGGGCTATGGTCCAATGCGCGAGCCCCTCGCGGATCTCGCCGCCCAGGCCCGGTTCGGCGGCCGGATCCACCTCCTCGACGCCGTCCCGCCGACAGAGCTGCTCGCCTGGGTGGCGTCGGCGGACGTCGGCCTGCTGCCCATGCCCCGGACCACCCTGAACCTCTTCCTCTCGACGCCCAACAAGCTCTTCGAGTGCCTGGCTGCCGGCGTGCCCGTGGTCGTCAGCGACTTTCCGGCCGTCCGCGAGATCGTCGTCGACGACCCCCTTGGGCCACTCGGATCGACCTGTGACCCGAGCCAGGTCGCGGAGATCGGGGCCGCCACCCGCTCCCTGCTCGAGCTGGCACCGCTGGCGATGGCCGACCTGCGCGCGCGCTGCGCCCGGGCAGCCCGCGAGCGCTGGAACTGGGAGGCCGAGTCGGCGGGCCTGGTCGCCGCTTATGCGCGCCTGGCGGCTGAGCGCACGGGCGTCCCGGGCGCGTGATCCGTCAGGGGCTCGCGATGTCGTTATCGCCGATGACGAGGCCGGTCGAAAGCGAGTCGTAGTCCTCGATCGTGCTGCCACCCCAACCGGTCAGCGTGTTGCCGGTGATCGTGACCGCGACGGTGTTGTAGGTCGTCACGGCCTCGAGGTTGCTCGTGCCGGGACCGGGCACCAGCAGGTGGTTGCCGGTCACGGTGACGTTGGTCGCCCGGCTCGACGGGCTGACGGTGATGAAGATCGCCCGGCTGGAGCGGCGGATCGTGTTGTTGGTGAAGCGGATCCGCTGGCCACCATGGGTATCGAGGGCATGCCAGGTCGGGACATCCTGGACCGTGTTGCCGGTCACGCTGAAGTCGCTCGAGGGGGCACCGCCCTGGTCGGTCAGGGCCACGCCGTAGGCATTGTTGCTGTTGGCCGAGGCGCCATGGACGCCGATCCGCTCAATCAGGTTGTGGCTGATCGTGCCGCCGTGGCCGGAGATGACCAGCACCCCGGCGTAGACCACGTCGTGGATCGTGTTGCCCGAGATGGACAGGTCGGCCACGTACTTGGCGTAGATCCCGTCATCACCGAAGCTGCCGATGTCCGAGCTGCGCACCGTCAGCCCGCGGATCGGCGAGCTCGGGGTGCCCAGGGCGTAGATGCCGTACTCGGCGGCGTTGAAGTCGAGGGCATTTGGACCCTTGATCTCGGTGCCCACGATCGTCACGTCATCGGCCGCGATGGTCAGGCCGGCGGCGCCGCTGGCCACCGTGATCGTGCCACCGGAGATCGTGACGGCCTTGCTGATCACGGCGCCGCCGGTGTAGGTGCAGCCGCCCAGGTGGACGGTCGACCCGACGGGGGCCGCGTCGACCGCAACCTGCAGCGAGCCGCAGCTCTGCACCTTCTCGACGAGCGCCGTCGCCGAGACGAGGGTGGCCAGGGCCAGTCCCAGGACCACGACGACCGGGACGATGAGCCTCGGACGGGGAACGCGCACCGCTTGATCTCCAGGGCGCCGCGAGCGTCCACCAGCTGGCCTTCGTCACCGATCGCGGCACGACGCGGATGGCCGGTATCCTACCGCTGAGTGCCCCGGCCACGGCTCCCGACACCGAGCGGCACCATCCAGACCGCTCGAGGACCCGATGCCCGCCTGTACGGTCGTGATCCCGACCTTCAACCACGCGGATGAGCTTGGCGAGGCGCTCGCCAGCCTGATTGTCCAGACATTCGTCGACTGGGAGGCAATCGTGGTCGACGACGCATCGACCCTGGGCGACGCCGAGGCTGTCGTCCGGGCTTGCGCCGACGAACGCATCCGCTATCTGCGCCATGCGACAAACCGGGGCCTGGGCGCGGCCCGTAACAGCGGCATTCGGGCGGGCCAGGGATTGTTGATCGTGCCGTTCGACAGTGATGACCGGCTGGACCCGGGCTTCCTGGCCGGGCTGAGCCAGGTCCTCGACGCCGAGCCCGGCGCGGATTGCGTCTTTCCCGATTTCGCCCTGTTCGGCGACGGATCCGGAATCGACCGCTTCGCGGTCGAAGACACCCGGACGCTGCTCCGACGCCAGTGGCTGCCGGGTCCCGGCTGCATGTATCGCCGCTCGCTCTGGGAGCGTGCCGGCGGATATTGCGAGGATCCCGCCCTGCGGCCCGGGAACGAGGACTGGGATTTCTGGCTGTCCGCCGCCGAGGCGGGCTTCACGGCCCGGCACGTTCCGGAACCGCTCTACCAGTACCGGATGAGCGCTGGTTCGATGGGCATGCGCCTGCGCTCGGTGAACGACCAGACCCGCGACTTCATCTTCGCCCGCCACCGGGCGCTCTTCGAGCGCTACCACGAAGGACCGATGTTCCGCGCCGAGGGCTACCTGGTCAGCGCCCAGTCAAGCTATCTGCGCGGCCAGCACCGCCGGGCGCTGCGCCTCGCGCTACGGGCACTCCGGCTGCACCCGAGGAGCCGGCCGACGATCGGGATCATCGCCCGGAGCCTCGTGCCCCGAGCGCTGGCCGACATGGCCAGGCGCTCGCTGGGACGGCCCGCTCCATCGAAGCCGGAGCGGCCCGGCTGACGGTCCTACTGGACGTGGTTGTCCTTGACCACGAGATGGCTGGACATGGTCCCGTAGTCCTCGATCGTGCTGCCACCCCAACCGGTCAGCGTGTTGCCGGTGATCGT
>JBEPUS010000002.1:0-44934 GCA_041691435.1 Chloroflexota bacterium | reverse complement strand
CACGACCCCGGTGGCCCGCCCCACAGGGCGGGCCGCCGCCCGGCCCGCGCGCCCCGAGCAACCGGCCCCGCCCGCGCGGCCGACGCGCCCCGAGACCAGGGCGTCGTGCAGCGCGCTCTCATCGACCAGCTCGGCCCGGGCCGTATTGACGAACGTGGCACCGGACTTCACCTGGCCAAACCTCCGCGCGTCGAAGAGGCCCCGATTATCCACGCCAAGCCGGGCATGTAGCGAGAGATGATCGGATTCAGCCAGCAGCTCGTCGAGGCCGACCGGCTCCGCTCCACCGGACCGGACGACCTCAGCGGGCATGTACGGGTCATACGCCAGCACCCGCATCTCGAAGGCGGCGGCCCTCGAAGCCACCCGCCGGCCAACCTGGCCGAAGCCGACGAGGCCCAGGGTGTGGCCGGCGAGATCGTGGCCCAGCCAATTGGCGCCCTCGTAGTTGTCGAGGCCGAACTCGCCACCGGCGTCGATGAACCGGATCGCGTCGACCGCTCGCCGGGCGAGCAGCACGAGGCAGGCGATCGTGAGCTCGGCGACGGCAGTCGCGTTCTTGCCCGGCGTGGTGACGACCGGGATGCCCCGGTCGGCCGCAGCCTGGAGGTCGATGTTGACCGGGCCGCCCCGGGCCACGGCCACGAGCCGGATGGGCGCAGCATCGAGGACCGCATCGGTCACGGGTGCGCCCTGGACCACGAGGACCTCCTGGCCGTCCAGGTGCGCGATCACCTGGCCGGGCGAGCCGAGGACCTCCTTGATCCGCTGCTCGGATGGACTGGCCGGTTGCCAGGACGGGTCGTCCGTGAGGTCGGCGTACTCGACGCTGTTGTCGCCCGCGAGGCTCGCGAAGGCCGCCCGGAAGCGCTCGCTCGGGCAGTAGCTGTCGCCCAGGACCAGGATCCGCGTCAGTGCTCTGGCCCCTGGCCGTAGGTCGCCCGCGGGCCGTGCTTGCGCTGGTGATGGCGCTCGAGCAGCTCGCCGGCGATCGGACCGATGTCTCCGGTGAGGGCCAGCGTGTCCAGTGCGATTGCCGCCACCAGCTCAAGGGCGATGGCGTTCGTCACGGCGGATTCG
Organism: Chloroflexota bacterium; assembly: GCA_041691435.1. Lineage (GTDB taxonomy): Bacteria > Chloroflexota > Limnocylindria > Limnocylindrales > CSP1-4 > Palsa-1033. Next base: position 43,854 of record JBEPUS010000002.1, on the reverse strand, counting down.
CCATCGCGACCCCAGGTGAACGGACCGTGGTCGCTGACCAGGACCGCGGGCACGTCGCCGGGCGCGATCGCCAATCGCTGGAACGTTTCCACGATCACCCGGCCAGTTGCCGCCTCGTAGTCGCCGCCGATCTCGCCCGCCGTCATGGTCCGCGTGACCGGGACGCTGCCCCGGAAATGGTCTGCGTGAGTCGTTCCGAGGCACGGGATCGGCCGGTGGGCCTGGGCCCAGGCCGTAGCCGCCGGCGAGTGGGTATGGATGATCGCGCCGGCTTCCGGGAACGCCCGGGCCAGCACCAGGTGCGTCGGCAGGTCCGATGACGGGCGAGCGTGGCCCTCGACCACGGCGCCGGTCTCGAGCGACACGACCACGATGTCGTCGATCTTGAGCAGGCTGGCTGGGATGCCGCTCGGCTTGATCGCCAGCACGCCCGCGCCCCGATCGACCACGCTCGCGTTCCCGAACGTCAGGTTGACCAGGCCCGCTCGGACGATGTCCTGGTAGGCCTGCCACGCCTGACGGCGCAGCTCATCAACGCTCACCCGGGCTCCGCCCCCATTTCTCTGCTTCACACGGCGTTTCAAGGAAGTGCAGCATACGACAAGAACATGCGCAGCCGTCAACGGAAGGCCGCCCGGATGGCCGGAATCGATCCTGTACGATGGCCCGGATCGAGCCCCCAGCGATTGGAGTCGGCCCATGCGAGCGAGACTCGAGCGCACCCCGGTCGATGCGCAGTCGCTCGACCTGCTGATCGAGCTCGCCACGAGGCACTACCTCCACGGCAGCAGCCAGATCGAGATCGCCCGCGACCTGGGCCTTGATCCATCGACGATCTCGCGCTACCTCAAGCGGGCCCGCGACGAGGGGATCGTCAAGATCGACATCGTGACGCCCGTCCGGCCGAACGTCGAGCTCGGCCTGCGCCTGGCCAGCCAGTTCGGGCTGGACCGGGCCGTTGTCACCGCCCTGCCCGACGATGACGGCAGCGAGATGGAGGTCGTCGCGCGGGCCGCGGCGGAGTTCATCTCGGACCAGCTCCGCCGCGGCAGCCGAGTGGGCATCGGCTGGGGCCAGACGATCGCGGCCGTTGCCCGCAATCTCGATCCGGGCGTCGTCGGCGAGCTGCAGGTGGCCCAGCTCGCGGGCGGCCTGGCCGATGCCGCGCCCGGCACGCAGGGCCACGAGCTCGCCCGGCGGCTCACCGAGATCTATCCGGACAGCCGGGTCACCTACCTGCACGCTCCGTCGATCGTCGATTCCGCGGCGATCTGCGACGCCCTGCTCGCCGACCGATCAGTCCAGGCGGCCCTGGCAACGGCCGCGCGCAGCGAGATCGCGCTCGTTGGGATCGGCGACATGACGCCCAACGCGACGCTGCTTGCGGCGAGCCACATCCTGGGCGACGACCTCGGCCTGCTGCTGGCGCAGGGCGCCGTGGGCAGCATGAACTCGCGCTTCTTCGACATCGACGGCCGGCCCGTCGAGCACCTTGACCGGCGTACGGTCGCGATCGAATGGGCCGACCTGGCCGCGATCCCGCAGGTGATCGCGATCGCAGCTGGCGCCGCCAAGGCGCTGGCCGTACGCGCCGCCATTCGCAGCGGCACGGTCGATGTGCTGATCACCGACGAGGGCACGGCCGAGGCGATTCTCGGCTGATCCTGCCTGCCTGGGGCGGCCCTACCAGCGCTGGTGGACGAGCGGCTTCACGCGGCCCTCGTAGATCTCCTCGATTGCCCGCATTGTCGTCGCGGACAGCGGCGCGAGATCGGCCGCGGCCGCATTGGCCTGAGCCTGGTCGGGCGTCTTGGCCCCGGGGATCGCGGCGCTGACCGCGTCGTGCATGAGGATCCAGCGCAATGCCAGCTGGGCCAGCGTCGCGCCCGCGGGCACCAGCGGCCGGAGCTCCTCGATCACCCCGAGGCCGGTCTCGAAGGGGACGCCCGCGAAGGTTTCGCCGACGTCGAACTCCTCGCCGTGGCGGTTGTACTGGCGATGATCGCTGGCGTCGAAGGTTGAGCCCGCGTTGAACTTTCCGGTGAGCAGGCCCGAGGCCAGGGGCACCCGGGCGATGATCCCCACGTCGCGCTTGATCGCCTCGCCGAAGAACAGCTCGGTGGGTCGCTGACGGAGCAGGTTGAAGACGAGCTGCACGCTGGCGACGTTGGGATACTCGATCGCCTTGAGGCCCTCCTCGACCTTCTCGACACTGACCCCGTAGTGGGCGATGACGCCAGCCTCGATGAGCCGGTCCATCGCCTCGAAGAGGTCGGGGCGGTAGTAGATCGGAGTCGGCAGGCAATGGAGCTGGACGAGGTCGAGCTGCTCGACACCCAGGTTTTGGCGGCAATCGTCGACCCAGCCGCGGAACGCGGCAGCCGTGTAATTGGCCATGTCCAGCGGCACGCGCTGGCCGATCTTCGTGGCGACGTACAGGCGCTCGCCGGAGCGCTGCTTGAGGAACTCCCCGATGACTCGCTCACTGCGGCCGTCACCGTAGTTGTCGGCCGTGTCGAAGAAGGTGACGCCGGCATCTGCCGCAGCGTGGAGCGCCTTGAGACTCGTGGCATCCTCGGTCGGGCCATAGTCGCTGCCGATCGGCCATGCCCCGAATCCGATGGCGCTCACCTGGTAGCCGGTCTTGCCCAACCGCCGGTAGTTCACGTGGGCCCCTCCGCGTTCGATGAGCGGGGCGACGTGCCCCGGCCGAGGCGCGCGTCGAGCGCCTTGATCTTGTCCACCTTGCGCGTTGAACCGCCACCCTGGAACTCCGCGGCCAGCCAGTGGTCGACGATGATCCGGGCGACCTCCGGCGGCACGACCCGCGAGCCCAGGCACAGGACCTGGGCGTCGTTGGACATTCGTGCCCGCTCGGCCGAATACGGATCCGCCACCGACGCCGCCCGGACGCCGGGGATCTTGTTCGCGGTGATCGCCATGCCGATGCCCGTCCCGCACACCAGGATCGCCCGATTGAAGGTGCCCGCGGCAACCGCCTCGGCCACCTCGATCGCCACGTCGGGATAATCGACCGGCGAATCGTCGTTCACGCCATAGTCCACGACCTCGTGGCCGGCCGATTTGAGGTGGGCCTTGACGGCATCCTTGAGCGGCCGGCCGAGGTGATCGGCCCCGACGGCGATCTTCATCGGAGGGCCGCCGGCGAGGGCGCCGGGGCAGCGGCCGCGATCGCCGCGAAGGCCACCGGGTCAAGGCCGTTGCGACCGACGAACAGGCCATCGACCCCCGGCTCGGCGAGCAGGCGCGGCGCGCTGTCCTGGTCAACACTGCCGCCGTACAGGATTCGGGGCCGGGCTCCCGCAGTGCGGTTCGCCAGCCACGAGCCGATCGACCGGTGGATCTGGCCGACATGCTCCGGCGCCGCCGGGCGATTGCCCGCCCCGATTGCCCAGAGCGGCTCATAGGCGACGACCAGCCGGGCCAGCTCTGAGCCGGCAATGCCCGCGAGGCAACTCTCGAGATCGGCGATCACTGCCTGGACGGCCACCTCGTCGGGTGCCCTGCGCAGCTCGCCGGTGCACAGGATCACGTCCATGCCCGCGCCCAGGGTCGCGCTGATCTTGGCATTGATCACAGCCGGCGTCTCGCCGTGGTCGCGACGCCGCTCGGCGTGCCCGACCGCCACGAAGCGGCAGCCCAGGTCGACGAGCATTGCCGCCGAGACGTCGCCGGTGTGCGGCCCATCGTCGAACGGACTCACGTCCTGGGCACCCCAGGCCAGCGGGGTCCCCGCGAGTCGCTCTCGGGCGAGCTCCAGCGATGTGAACGAGGGCAGGACGAACAGGTCGACCTCCAGCAGCCCCCGGGCGAGGGGCACGAAGGCATCGAACCAGCGGCCTGCCTCGGTCGCGGTCATGTTCATCTTCCAGCTCGTGCCGATGAGCGGTCGCATCAATCGGGCCCGGCCGGCCGCAGGGCACTCGTGACCAGGGCATGGACGATGATCGCCAGCGACGCGGCGCCGGGATCGATCGTGCCGCGGCTCCGTTCCGCGAAGCGCGCCGATCGGCCCACTCGGGCAACCATGTCGGCCGTGGCATCGGCTCCCTGACGGGCCGCTGCGTCGGCCCGCGCCAGCGTCTCGGGCATGGACAGGTTGGCGGCGGCTGCGTCGGCCAGCGCCGCGGCCAGTGGCTGCAGCGCATCGAGGATCGTCTTGTCGCCGGGCTGGGCGCCGAGTCCGCCCGTCGCAATGGCCGCTCGATAGACGGCAGAGGCCAGCAAGGCGACCGTCGGCATCTCGGACTCGGCTTCGTGGAGCCGGGCTGCGACCGCCAGCAGGCCCCGGGCGTAGACCGCGCCGATCGTGCCGCCCGCTCCGGCCATACCCAGCGCTGCCGCCCGGACGACGCCCTCAGGCTCGTCGGCAGGCAACTGCGCCAGCTTGGCCCGGACCCCGCGGGCGGCGATGGCCATGGTCACCCCGTGGTCGCCGTCGCCGCTGGTGGCGTCGAGCAGGCAAAGTGCCTCGCGGGCGGCTTCGAGGTCAGCGCAGGCCGCCAGGATCGCGTCGCGCAACGTCCGGCTCATATCGACAGTCGTGCCGTTCGAGCCGGGGCATCGAGCAGCGCCAGCAGCTCGTCGTCGAGGGACATGATCGTGATCGACGCGCCGGCCATCTCCAGCGAGGTGACGTACTCGCCGACGAAGCTCCGGCTGACCGTCCAGCCGGCTGCTTCCAGCCGGCGACGGGCGGCCCGATAGACGATGTACAGGTCGAGGTAGGCGGTCGCACCCAGTCCGTTCACGAGCAACGCGATCTCGCCGGGTGCGACCCGGCGCGCCTCCTGGTCGACCAGGATCGCGCCAACCATGCGCTCCACCACGGCATCGGCCGGCTCGAGCTTTCCCCGCTGGAGACCGGGCTCGCCGTGGATGCCCATGCCGACTTCGAGCTCGTCGGCACCCAGCTCGAAGGTCGGGCGTCCCGCACCCGGAACTTCGCAGGCGGCGAGGGCCACGCCGATGCTGGCGCAGGCCGCATTGGCCCGCTCGGCGAGGCGGACCACCTCGTCAAGGTCATCGCCCCGTTCGGCCGCCGCTCCGGCGACCTTGAACACGAACGAGAGCCCAGCGATCCCCCGCCGGAGCTCGCCGTGCCCGGGTGGCGCCGATGCCACGTCGTCCGTGATGCGGATCGTCCGACAGGTGATTCCCTCGGCCGCCGCCAGCTCACTGGCCAGATCGAAGTTGAGTACGTCGCCCGCGTAGTTGCCGTAGGCGAGCAGGACGCCGCGGCCCGACGAGGCCGCCCGGATGGCATCCAGGCAGATATCGGCACCCGGGGCGGCGAAGACGTTGCCGATGGCCGCCGCATCGGCGACGCCCGGGCCGACGTAGCCGAGGAACGCTGGCTCGTGGCCGGACCCACCACCAACCACCAAGCCTACCTTGGGACCCGCCGGCACGGCCCTGCCGATCACCCGCGGCGCCGCCAGGCGGACGATGCCGGCATGGGCGTCCACGTAGCCCTCGAGCATCTCGTCGACGGCGTCGAAGGGGTCGTTGATCAGCTTCTTGAGCACCGGATGACCTCCGCCCACACGAACCACCGGTCGCCACACTGGGCGTGGGGAAGTCTACCCCGTCAGACGCACGTTCGGGAGCGCTGGACTCCAACCAAACCCACGGCGCTGGACAGGTGGTCGTATGATGCTGGGGCGAGCGGGAGGTCGGCTCGCGCCACGGGCCGTCAATGGGAGTTGGCGTTGATCGTGGGTTTCGTTGGCATCAGTTCGGGCACAGCGTGAGCGAGGGCATGCCCAGGCGGCCGATCGGGTTGGTGGCTCCGGAGCGGCGGCGGCGGATCGTCGAGCTCGTCCGTGACCGTGGCAGCGTGCGCGCCAGCGAGTTGATGGATCTCTTCGGGGTCACCGACGAGACGATCCGGCGCGACCTGGCCCAGCTCGCCGACCTGGGGGTCCTGAGTCGCGCCCACGGCGGCGCAATGGCCCCGACCCGGGCCGAGTCGAGCTTCTCGCTCCGGCTGCGCGAGCACGAGGCCGAGAAAGTCGCGATCGCCCAGGCCGCGGCCGAGCTGGTCAGCGATGGCAGCACGATCATCGTGGACTCCGGCTCCACGGCCGTCCATTTCGTGCGCGCCCTCAAATCGAAGCGTGACCTGATCGTGGTCACCAATGCCGTCACGAACGCCATCGAGCTGATGGAGAGCCGGGATATCACGGTCGTGCTGACCGGGGGAATCGTCCGGCCGACGACGTTCGGCGCCGTCGGCGAGCTGGCCGTCGCCACCCTCGGCGAGCTGCGGGTGGACCAGACCTTCCTCGCGATCAATAGCGTCTCCATCGAGGGCGGGCTGACCTACCCGAACTTCGACGAGGTCGCAGTCAAGCGGGCGATGATCGCCGCGGCGACCGATGTGATCCTGCTGGCCGACCACTCCAAGTTTGGCCATGACTCGCTCGTCCGCGTTGCTCCGATCGACGTCCTGACCCATGTGGTGACCTCGGCCGGCAGCGACCCGGAGACGATCGGGGCACTCCGCGAGCGGGGCATCCAGGTGATCGTCGCTCCCCTCGACGGTGAAGCCGGGGTCGAGGCCACGCCATGAGCCCGGTCTCGGACTGCTCGACGGACGTGCAAGGTCTTGACACGGGTTGCACAGTCTTTCCCATACACCGGCAGCGACCTGCCCCATTTCCCAGGAGGAGACGGCGATGACGCAGCACGCAGGCCCGACCCGGATCTCGCAGGTGGCGATGGTCGTGCGCGACCTGGATGCCTCGATGAAGATGTTCAACGAGACCCTTGGCTGGGGGCCGTGGAACGTCTACGAGCATGTCCCGCCGAAGCTCCATCACACCCACCTGCGCGGCGAGGAGGTCGCCTTCTCCATGCTCGGTGCGGAATGCGAGGTCCAGCCGGGCCTGGTCTTCGAGCTGGTCCAGCCGCTCGACGGCCCGAGCATCTACAAGGAGTTCCTCGAGGAGCACGGCGAGGGCGTCCAGCACATCGCCTGCATGATGCATTCGCAGGTCGATTCGGACGAGTTCAAGAAGGACTGGGAGGCCCGCGGCGCCAAGGTCCTGATGGGTGGGCGGATCGGCGAGACGATCGAGTTCTACTACCTCGACACCGAGCCGATGCTCAAGTTCATCCTCGAGTCCGGCAGCGGCCACGCGATCGACCTGACCCCCAGCCGCGTCTATCCGCCGGACTGATGAGCGACATCGTCCAGACCCTGGGCAGGCCAGACGGGGCGGCGATCCTCGCAGAGGGGTACGAGCGCGTGCGCCGCGAATACGGCGGGGCGATCGGCCGGCCGCGGTCCGAGCTCATCACGCCCGCCCTCGTCCTGGACCTGCCCGCCGCGAAGCGCAACATCAGCAAGATGGCCAGCCGGATCCGGGAGCTGCCGGCCGAGATCCGACCGCACATCAAGGTCCACAAGAGCCCCGACCTGGCTCGCCTCCAGGTTGACGCCGGGGCGATCGGCCTGTCGGTCGCCACCGTCTGGGAAGCGATCGTCCTTGTCAGGGCGGGCTTCAATCACATCCTGGTGGTGAACACGATCGCCGGCCCGGCCAGGATCCAGGCCGTGGCCGAGCTGGCCCGGGACGCCGAGATCATCGTCGCCGTCGACGATCCCAGCAGCGTCGAGCAGCTCTCGGCCGCGGCCCAGGCCGCCGGCAGCCGCCTCGGCGTCCTCATCGAGGTCGACACCGGCATGGATCGCTGTGGTGCCGATAGCCTGGAAGAAGCCCTGCTGCTTGCCCGCCGGGTCGCCGCCAGCCCTGGCCTCGAGTTGCTGGGCGTAACTGGCTACGAGGGGCATTGCTCCATCACGCCGGACCACGATGAGCGCCTGGTCAAGCAGCGCGCGGCGATGGGCTTTCTCGTCGAGGTGGCCGACTCGTTCGAGCACCACGGGCTGCCCAGTCCAATCCGCTCGGCCGGCGGGACCGCCACCTGGGACTGGACGGCGGCCTTCCCGGGCATTACCGAGATCCAGGCCGGCACCTACGCCGTGATGGACAACTTCCACGGCGCAATGGTTGGCGGCTTCGAGCATTCGCTCACCGTCCAGGCAACAGTGATCAGTCGGCGGCCCGACCGGGTGATCATCGATGCCGGCAACAAGTCGATCGGTGCCGGCGAGTTGGCCACGATCGAGGGGCATCCGATGCCCGTCTTCCGCTTCGACGAGGAGCACGGGATCTTCGACGCGACAGGCGGCTCGTCGCTCAAGTTCGGCGACATCGTGGAGCTGGTGCCGGGCTACTCGCCGTCCACCGTCAACTGGTACGACGCCTACCACGTCGTGGAGGATGGGCTGGTCGTCGACATCTGGCCGGTGATCCCACGTGGGCCGGGACACCACGGCCTGCTGACTCACTGACCCGGACGCTCAAGCAGGAGAGTTCGACGTGAAGCGCTTCGAGAGCAAGGGTGTCGTGGTCACCGGCGCCGGTCGGGGGATCGTCCCGAATGTCCTGGGCGAGCCGCTCGTCCCGAGCGCCGTCCGATGAGCGCGGCCCCGGCGACCAGCCAGAGCAGCGGGCCGCGGGTGTCGGTGGTCGAGTTCGAAGCGCTCTTCGAGTCGGTCAAGAACTGGGGCAAATGGGGTCCCGACGACCAGCTCGGGACGCTCAACTACGTGACCCCCGAGCGCGTCCGGGCGGCCGCCGGCCTCGTCCGCAGCGGCCGGCGCGTCTCGTTGTCCATCCCGATCAACACGCTTGCCGGGCCGGACAACCCCAGCCCGGCGATCCACTACGTCGTGCAGGGCCACGACATCGACATCGGCTCGGGCGGTCTGCGCTTCGGGCTCGACTTCCTGGGCATGGCCTTCCACGGCGATTGCCACTCGCATTGCGACGCGCTCTGCCACATCTCGTACAACGGCCTGACCTATAACGGCAAGCCGGCCCTCGAGGTCCTCACCTCGCAGGGCGCGACGACCCTCGACATCGCGGGCGTCGCCGCCCAGGGCGTCGTCGGCCGGGGCGTCCTGTTCGACCTGCCCCGCTTCCGGGGCGTCAAGTGGCTGGAGCCCGGCGAGGCCGTGACCCGGGCCGAGCTCGAGGCCTGCGAGGTGGCCCAGGGTGTCCGCATCGGCGAGGGTGACTTCTTCGTCTACCGCACCGGCCATCACCGGCGCCGCCTCGAGCTCGGGCCATGGGACAACGGTCCCGCCGGCGAGGGCAAGGCGGGCCTCCACGTGGACACGATTCCATGGATGCATGAGCGGCGGATCGCTGGCTTCCTGCCCGATGGCGACGGCGAGGCGGTCCCCAGCTGCGTCGATGGGATCAGCTACCCGATCCATCCGCTGCAGATCGTGGCCATGGGCATGTTCACTGCGGACAGCCTGCAGTTCGAGGACCTCGCCCGGGCCTGCGCGGAGGAGCGCCGCTTCGAGTTCATGGTCGTGGGTCTGCCGCTGCGCCTGCCAGGCGGGACCGGCTCGCCCTGGAATCCCATCGCCATCTTCTAGGGGAGGGTGCCACCGACGACGCTGCAACGCGGGCTGAGCCGACCACCAAGCGCATCGAGGAGTGACTTGTGGCACTAGACAGTCAACCTGCACCCGCCGCCGGGGCGGCACCACTGAAGACCGACCTTCAGCGCGACCAGATCGGCCTCGTCGGGGCGACGATGCAGGCGATCACCCATATCTCGCCGGCCATCGCCGCCCTGTTCTTCACCCAGTTCGTGATCTCGCTGGCCGGGATCACGGCGCCGCTGGCCTATGTCGCCGGCTTCATCATCGTGCTGCTCCTGGGCAGCACGCTGGTGCAGCTCTCGAAGCATCTGCCCTCAGCGGGCGGCTACTACACCTACATCAGCCGGGCGGTCAGCCCGCGGGCCGGCTTCCTGACGTCGTGGATGTTCATCCTGTACTCGCCGATCGCGTCGGGCCCCGTATATGCCTTCTTCGGGTTCATCCTCCAGAATGAGTTGAACTCGCAGTACAACATCAACATCCCCTTCCTGTGGGCGCTCAGCGTGGTGATCTTTGCCCCATTGATCGCCTACATGCAGTTCCGCGGGCTGAAGCTGTCGGCCAAGGCGCTGGTCATCACCGGCGGGCTGGAGATGCTGATCGTGCTGGCGCTGGCGATCTCGGGCTTCATCAGCCCCGGACCCGGCGGCGTGACGGTGGCCGTCTTCGATCCCGGCAAGTGGCTCGGCTTCTCGTCGTTCGCGCTGGCCGTCGTCTTCTCGGTTCAGGGCCTGACTGGCTGGGAGGCGGCGGCGCCGCTGGGCGAGGAAACGACCGACCCGAAGCGCAACGTGCCGCTGTCGGTCTACCTCTCGATCGTGATCATCGGGGTCTACCTGGTGATTGTCTTCTGGGGCGTGATCTCGGGCTTCGGGCCGAACAACGTCCAGGACATCATCAACGACAAGGAACTGCCGGCTCTCGACCTGGCTCGTCGGCTGTGGGGCGCGGGCTGGATCCTGATCCTGATCGCGTTCCTCAACAGCGTGATCGGCAATGGACTGTCGACGGCCAACGTGAGCACCCGGATGTGGTACAGCATGGCCCGCAGCGGGTCGTTCCCGAAGGCGCTGGCCAAGACCCACGACACCTACAAGACCCCGGTCAACGCGATCCTGCTCCAGATGGCCCTGTCGCTCGCGATCGGCCTGATCCCCGGCTTCGCCTTCGGCGCGGACGTGTCGTTCTTCTTCGTGGACGGCCTGATCCTGGTCCTGGGCGTGACCGTCGTGTACTTGATGGCTAACCTGGCCGTCTTCATGTTCTACCGGGGCGAGCACAAGGCTGAGTTCAACATCGTGCTTCACGTGATCTTTCCGCTGATTGGCTCGGCGGTCCTGATCTACGCGGTCTATGCCTCGTTCTTCCCGACGCTGCCGGCACAGCCGTACGTCTTCGCCCCGATCATCGACGGGGTCTGGCTGATCATCGGCATCGCCCTCCTCCTCTACCTGCGCGCACGGGGCAACGAGGACTGGCTCCTCAAGGCGGGCCAATCAATCGGCGAAGCGTAGTTGCAGCCGGGGCCGACCCGGCTGACATCAGCACCTTGCCAGCTCACCCGGTGGAGGCCGCCGGGTGAGCTTGTCCCACCGTTCGAAAGGCAGCGCCATGACCACGCTCTGGGGCCAGACGTTCTCCAGGACCGAGCTGCTCCGGCGGGTCGGCCGGCTCGACCAAGTGGCCGGCGTACGCCTGGTCACCCTCGGCGATGGGGCCGGCCGCGGCGTCCGACTGGTCGAGTTCCGGACCGGGACCGGGTTCAGCTTCGACGTCGTCGTTGACCGGACGTTCGACGTTGGTCGCTGCGAGATGGGCGGCCGGCCGCTGGCCTGGATCGCCAATGCCGGAACCGTTGGGCCGTGGTACTACGAGAACGATCCGCTCGGCTGGTTCCGCTACTGGGGTGGCGGGATGGTGGTCACCTGTGGCCTTGACCACACCCTGCTGGGCGGCGAGGACAGTGCCCTCGATTTCGACCAGCCGCACCTGCGCGAGACCCAGTCGTTCTCGCTGCACGGTCGGGTCGGCGGCCTGCCGGCCCGCCTCGTCGGCTATGGCGAGCGCTGGGATGGCGACGAATGCATCCTGTGGGCCGAGGGCGAGGTCCTCCAATCGGCCGTCTTCGGCGAGCACCTCGTCCTGCGCCGGCGGATCGAGGCCAGGGTCGGGGAGAGCCGGTTCACGATCCATGACGAGGTCGAGAACGTCGGCCATCATCGGACGAGCCACATGCTCCTGTATCACTGCAATGCCGGTTGGCCGGTCGTGGCCGGCGGCTCCGAGCTGCTGATCCCGACGCTCGCGACGACCACCGACTACCCCGTGACGACCGAGGGCTACGCGACCCTCACCGAGCCGCTCGCGGGCTTCACCGAGACCTGCTTCGAGAACGAGCTGATCGCCGAGCCCGCAGGCACGGTCCCGGTCGCCGTCGTCAACCGCGAGCTCGGCCTGGGCGTCTACCAGGTCTTCCGGATCGAGCAGCTCCCCCACCACACGGTCTGGAAGATGATGGGCGAGGACACGTACGCGATGGCCATGGAGCCAGGCACGAACCGGGACGCCGGGCGCTGGGACGCACGCAAGCGCGGGGAGCTGCTCTTTCTCGAGGGCGGCCAGGTGCGCACATACGACCTGGAGATTGGCGCGCTCGACGGTGCGCCCGCGATCGACGCCTTCGCGGGGCGAGTCGGCCGGATCCCCACCGGCCCGGGCTGAGGCGGGAATCGGCCGGTGCGCTTCGGGCTGATGATCGAGGGCCAGCAAGGGCTGACCTATGGTCGACCTGCTCGGGCGCATCGGCCGGACCTGGGAGAGCTGAGATGGTCCGCACGTTGATCTTCGATCTCCCTGGGACCCTCGTTGATACGGCCGGCCGAGCTGAGCCATCCCGCCCACCACGGTTCCGAAGGAGAGAGTTCGATGTCTGAGCAGCACCTGGCCGGCAAGATCGCGATCGTCACCGGGGCGTCCCGGGGAATCGGCCGGGCGATCGCCATGCGCTACGCAGCAGAGGGCGCCCGGGTTGTCGTCAACTACGTCGCCAATGCCGACCTCGCGGCCGAGGTGGTCGAGGAGATCAGGCAGTCCGGCGGCGACGCGTTCGCTGTGGCAGCCGACGTCTCCAACCGGGCCGACGTCGAGCGCCTCGTCCAGGCCACGCTCGACCACTACGGGCGGGTCGACATCCTCGTGAACGACGCCGGGGTGATGATCAACAAGAGCGTCCTGGAGACGACCGAGGACGACTGGGACCGGACCATCGACATCAACCTGAAGGGCGCCTATCTGTGCTCGAAAGCCGTCGCCCCGATCATGATGAAGCAGCAGGGCGGCACCATCGTCAACATCTCGTCGAACTCGGGCCTCTACCACCCTTCGGCGATGAAGTTCACCGAGTACGTCGTATCCAAGGCCGGCATGAACGGCCTGACCAAGGCGATGGCCCTGGCATTCGGCCCGTACATCACGGTCAATGCGATCTGCCCCGGCTGGATCCGGACGGACATGGTCGAGGAGATCGACCCGGCCACCCAGCAGCGGATCCTCGACGAGACGGCCCTCGCCCGCTGGGGCACGCCCGACGACATCGCCGCTTCGGCCGTCTTCCTGGCCTCGGCCGACGCGGCGTTCATCACCGGCGAGCTGCTGATCGTCGCCGGCGGGCGGGGCATGCACTGAGCCGGGCTTCTTCCTCGGCTTAGGGAGGAGTGCCGAGCCTTCCAGACAGCGTAGGCCACATGAAAGGAGTCAGTGCCGTGGAACAGCGGTTCATTGGCAAGGTTGCCCTGGTCACCGGCGCAACGAATGGGATTGGCCAGGCCACGGCCGTGCGCCTGGCGGCCGAGGGCGCCATCGTCGGGGTGAACCAGAAGCCCGATGGCGACGCAACGGTCACCCTTCAGAAGATCAAGGAGGCCGGCGGCGAGGGCTTCGCGGTCATCGCCGACATGCGCAACCCGGCCCAGGTCGTCGAGATGGTCCAGGAGGTCGCCCGGCGCGGCGGCCGCCTCGACTACGTGGTCTCGAATGCCGGGATCAATCCGTTCATGAAGTGGGACGAGACGACAATCGAGGACTGGGACAACCTGTCCGAGACCAACCTCCGGGGCACCTGGATCGTCACGACCGAGGGCGCCAAGCAGATGATCAAAGAGGGCCACGGCGGGGCGATCGTGTGCACCAGCTCGATCTCCGCCCACGTCGGCTCGCCGTTCCAGTCCGCCTACTGCGCGACGAAGGGCGGGATCTCCATGTGGGCCAAGGCGTTCGGCGCCGTCGTGGGCAAGCACGGGATCCGGGTCAACGCCGTGGAGCCCGGCTGGATCGTCACCAACATGTCGATCCCGATGTTCGACGATCCGCCGGCGGTGAAGTACTACGAGGAGCGGATCGCTCTCGGTCGCGCCGGGCAGCCCGAGGAGATGGCCGGTGCAATCTCGTTCCTGCTGAGCGAGGATGCCAGCTACGTCACCTCGGCCACCTTGCTCGTCGACGCCGGATTCATCGTCAACGCGGAGCTGTAGTCCCCGGCGGTTCGAGGAGTCTGTAGACCATGGCCTGCGACCATCGACCAATGGCCTCCTCGACCCACCCCGGATCAGGCGCGGAATCGAGCGAGGAGGTCCGCCGATTCCTGGCCTCTGAGCTCCGGTTCGCCACGATGGCCACGATCCGGGCCGATGGGAGCCCGCTCCAGGCGGTCGTCTGGTTCGTCCTCGACGAAGAAACCCTCGTGGTCAACGGCGCAGAGAGCCGGGCCTGGGTGCGCAACGCGCGCCGCGACCCCCGGGTCAGCATTGCCGTCGAGGACGGCGGCCAATGGGTGTCGATCGAGGGTCGGGCGGAGATCGGCGACGACCAGCCGGCCGCCCAGGCGGACGCAGCCGAGGGCGCCCGGCTCTATCACGCCGATCAGCCCGAGGTCGCCGAAACACTGATCCGGGACCGTTTCGAGACGCAGCGCCGGATCAGCCTCCGCCTGCGCCTCGCGAACGGCCGGTTGCTCGAATCAGGCGGCTAGGCCGCCGGCTCGACCTCGTTGCCATCCCGGCCGCCGCCGAGCTCGCCGCGGACGGCCGCCGCGCCGTGGGCCCTTGACCAGGCGATCACCGCTTCATTGAGGGCAACCGATCCCGGCCGGACGGCCAGGCGATCGTCCCCACCGCGAATGCCTGGGCCGAGCTCGGCCAGCCGGCCGCGGTAGGCGGGCTTGTCGCCATTCGTCCGGGCATCGGTCGAATAGACGTCGAAGTAGCCGTCGCTGCACACGACGATGTTCGCCTCAGGCGGCGAGAAAGGGGTTCGAGCCAAGGGGAAGTTCCGTTCCGGCGCGCGCTTCGGACCGACAAAATAGGAGCCCGGCGCCTGCGACGAGATACCCACCATCGGGCCGCAGCGCGGATCCGTCAACTGCGCGGCTGCGGCGAGGAACTCCTGCGGACCGTCAGCGGCCGGCGTCCTGGCGCCAGACCCGGCCGGTCGGGAAGGTGTGGTCAGCGAGCGAGGCAGGGTGCATCTCGGCGCTGTAGCCCGGCAGGCTTGGCAACCGGTAGACGCCGCGTTCGACGTGCACCGGGTCCTTGAAATGCTCGTGGAGGTGGTCGACGTATTCGATCATTCGGCCGTCCAGCAGGCCGCTGACCGCGATGTAGTCAAACGGCGAAAGGTGTTGGACGTACTCGCACAGTCCTACGCCACCGGCGTGCGGACAGACCGGCACCCCGAACTTCGCGGCCAGGAGCAGGACGGCGATGACCTCGTTGACCCCACCGAGGCGGCACGAGTCGACCTGGCAGACGGAGATCGCCTGCGCCTGGAGGAGCTGCTTGAACATGATCCGGTTATGGACGTGCTCGCCCGTGGCGACCCGGATCGGGGCGATCGCCCGGGCGATCGCCGCGTGGCCGAGGATGTCGTCCGGGCTGGTCGGCTCCTCGATCCAGTACGGGTTGAACTCGGCGAGACGGGCCATCCATTCGATTGCCACGCCGACGTCCCAACGCTGGTTAGCGTCGACGGCCAGCATCCGGTCCGGGCCGATCTCCTCGCGCACGATCCGCATGCGCCGGATGTCGTCGTCGACGTCGGCCCCCACCTTGAGCTTGAAGCGGGTCCAGCCGTCGGCCAGGGCGGCGCGGCAGAGCCGGCGGATCTTGGCATCGTCGTAGCCCAGCCAGCCCACCGAGGTCGTGTAGGCCGGATAGCCGGCACGGAGCAGCTCGGCTCGGCGCTCGGCGCGCCCGGGCAGAGCCGCCCGGAGGATCGCCAGCGCCGCCTCGGGCGTGAGGGCGTCCGTCAGGTACCGGAAGTCGACGAGCGCCACGATCTGCTCAGGGGACATCCCGGCCAGCAGCTCCCAGAGGGGCTTGCCGGCGCGCTTGGCGACCAGGTCCCAGGTCGCGTTGACGACGGCAGCGGTCGCCAGGTGGATCACGCCTTTCTCGGGCCCGATCCAGCGCAGCTGGCTGTCGCCGACAAGGTCGCGCCAGAAGCCGCCGAGGTCGGCCTCGACCGCCTCGACCGAGCGGCCCAGGACGAGGGGCTCGATCGCATGTACGCCGGCCACCACGACCTCGGTGCCCCGGCCCGTGGTGAACGTCAACCCGTGGCCCTCGAGCCCGTCGCCCGCATCCGTCCGCAGGATCACGTAGGCGGCGGAGTAGTCCGGATCGGGGTTCATTGCATCCGAGCCGTCGAGGTTGCGCGATGTGGGAAAGCGAACGTCGATGACGTCGATGTCGGTGATCGTGGTCACGTGGTCACCCTTCTGGTGCGTCGGTGAAGATGCCTGGACCGGGGCTAGTTTGGCCGCTCGAGCCGGTCAGGACGGTGTCGGCGCGCCGGCCGCGATCAGCTCCTCGGCGCGCAGCTCCGCCCACAGGTCCGCCGGAATCTCCGTGCGCATGCTGGCCGGGTATTCGTCGAGATGCGCCGCTGTCCGGACGCCGGCGATCAGCCCGGTCACGGCCGGATGAGCCAGCGGGAACTGGATCGCGGCCTTTCGGACCGATACGCCATGACGCTCGCACACCGCCGCGATTTGCTGGGCACGTTCGATGATGCTGGCCGGCGCGGGCCGGTAGTTGAATGGGCCGCCGCGTCCGGGATCCACCAGCAGGCCGCTATTCATCACGCCGGCTGCGAGGACGGCGATCCCGCGCTCCAGGCAGCGCGGCAGCAGCCCGGCTAAGGCGCCCTGGTCGAGCAGCGTGTACCGGCCGGCGAGCAGGAAGACGTCCATGTCCGTCTCCACCGCGAATCGATCGAGCATCTGCGACTGGTTCATGCCCGCACCAATCGCCCGGACGGTCCCCTCCGCCCGGAGTCGCTCGAGCGCAGGGTAGGCGCCCTCGAGCGCTTCGCGCCAGTGCGCATCCGGGTCGTGAATGAAGAGGATGTCGATTCGTTCCAGTCCCAGCCGCTCGAGGCTCGCCTCGACTGAGCGCCGGACACCGTCCCCCGAATAGTCGAAGACAACCCGCTGATCGGCGGTGCCGGCGTAGTAGGCATCTGCCCGGTCGCCGATCGCCTGGCGGTCGACATCGTCGCGTGGACCGACCTCGCCGGCATCTCGAACCAACCGCCCGACCTTGGTGGAGAGGACGAATGCATCGCGCGGCCGGCTCGCCAGCACGGAGCCGATCCGACGCTCCGCCGCTCCGTAGCCGTAGAGCGGGGCGACGTCGAAGAGCCGGACCCCGATCGACCAGGCGTGTTCAACAACGGCCACCGCCGCATCGTCCGTTACGGCTTCGAACAATCCCCCGATCGAGGCGCCGCCAAAGCCCAGCCGAGTGACGCTCAGCCCGGTTTGGCCAAGAGGAACCTGCTCGAAGGGTTCGTACACCATTAAGACCCCATACTGGCCGAGATGGAGAGACAGGGTTGAGCGAGCGCTTCTTTGTGACCGGGGCACTGGGCTGCATCGGTGCGTGGACCGTCCGGACGCTCGTCCGCGAGGGGACCACGGTCACGGCCTTCGACCTCGGCTCGGACGTCCGGCGACTCCGCCTGATCATGAGCCCGGAGGAACTCGCCCAGGTCCGCTTCGAGCAGGGCGACATCACCGATCTCGAGGCGCTGACCGCGGCCCTCGAGCGGAGCCAGAGCACGAACGTGATCCACCTCGCGGCGCTGCAGGTCCCGTTCTGCCGGGCGGATCCCCCGCTCGGTGCCCGGGTCAACGTCCTGGGCACGGTCAACGTCTTCGAGGCCGTGCGTCGACGAGACGCCGGGATCGCGATGGCCCCGATTGTCTACACGAGCTCGATCGGTATGTACGGCGCTGACGATGTTGACGCGTCCAGCGGGCGGCTGCGTTCGGACGCCGCCGCCCACCCGCTCAACCACTATGGCGTCTACAAGCTGGCGAACGAGGGCAACGCCCGGGTGTACTGGCTCGACAACGGGATCGCCAGCGTCGGTGTCCGGCCCCTGACGGTCTACGGCGTGGGTCGCGATCAGGGCATGACGAGCGGGCCGACGAAGGCAATCGTGGCCGCCGTCCTCCACCAGCCGTACACGGTCCCCTTCCGCGGCGCGACGCTGTTCCAATACGTGGAAGACGTGGCCCGAACGCTGATCGCGGCCAGCCGGAGCGGCATCGCCGGATCCCCGGTGTTCAACCTGCCCGGCGAGCTGGCCGACGGAGCGGCGATCCTCAAGGCAATCGAGGCCGTGCTCCCCGATGCATCGGAGGTCATCCGGTTCGACCCGCTGGACCTGCCGTTCCCCTCGGAGATCGACCACGACGGGATCGAAGCGCTCGGGCAGCTCCCGATCACCCGGTTCACCGATGGTGTCCGGGCGAGTGTCGAGATCTACCAGGATCTCGCCAGGGCCGGCCGTCTCGTCGGCGTTGAGCACGGCCTCGAACCCGTCAACGCCTGAGGTCAGGCTGCCCCCCGCGGGTGGTTGTAGAGTGCAGGACGGAGGTTGGCCCATGCTCACCATGGCGGTCGGGAACAGCGACGATGTCGATCCGGCGGACGCGATCGCCAGCGCCATCGAGCAGTGCCGGGCCTCCCTCGGAAGCCTGCGGCCGCAGGCCGGCATCCTGTTCTCCGGCTTTGACAGCTTTGCCCCGGAGAGCCTGAGCGCCGTCCAGGCCGCCTTTCCGGGGATCGCGATCATGGGCACGACGTCGGCCGCCGAGATCTCCTCGGGGAGCGGCTACCAGGAAGACTCGCTGACCCTGGCCCTGTTCGCCTCCGACGATGTGGACGTGACGGCCGGCGTCGGCTCGGGATTGGGCAAGGACGTCGACGCCGCCTGCCAGGCCGCCGCCGGCCAGGCCCTCGCTGGAACCACGCGCGAGCCGAAGGTCGCGATCGTCCTCGCCGAAGGCTTCGTCGGCGACGCCCAGCTCACTCTCGACGCGATGGCCCGGGCGCTGCCCGCGGGTGTGGTCATCGTGGGCGGGACGTCGGCCCGGAGCGATTTCGTGACGGTCACGCCCACCTACCAGTTCCGCAACGACGTGATCGCCACCGACGGCGTCGCCGTCCTCCTGTTCTCCGGGCCGCTCAAGTTCTCGGTCGCGGTGGGCACCGGCTGGCGAACGATCGGGGCGAGCGGCACCGTGACCCGCTCGACGTACGGCGCCCTCCAGGAGGTCGACGGGCGCCGGGCCACCGAGTTCCTGGCTCGCTATCTCGACGTGACCGGGGCGGCGTCATATGGCAATCCATTGGCCGTGATCGAGGCCGGCGGCAACGCCTCCTACCTGCGCGCGATCCAGGGTTCGGATCCCGCGACGGGCTCGGTCCTGCTGGCCGGATCGATCCCGGTGGGGGCGACCGTCCAGCTGACCACGGCCGACGTCGAGGAGATCCTCGCCGGGACACGCGACGCCCTGGCCCGGGCATCGGCCGACTACCCGGCGGGATCCACGCCCCAGGCGGGCCTGATCTTCTCGTGTGCGGTCCGCAAGTTCCTGCTCGGTTCCCGGACGCACGTCGAGGCGGAGATGGCCCGGGCGGAGTACACCGACGCGCTGCCCATGGCCGGCATGTACTGCTTCGGCGAGATGGGGCCCATCCGGGGCACGCCCTCGAGCCGCTATCTCAACGAGACCTTCGTCACCCTCCTGCTCGGGACGTGACGGCGGACCCGGGCGGGCCAGCAGAGCGCACGCCAGAGCCCGCACCGGAGGATGTTCGCAAGGAGACGGCCAGGCTGGCCCGCCGCGTGCGCCAGCTGGAGGCGACGCTCAGCGGGGTCGAGCAGATCCGGGACACCAACGCGCGCCTGCTCGAACGGTTGCGCGATGAGCTCGAGGTCGAACGGGCGCGCTCGGAACGACTCCTCCTCAACGTGCTGCCCCAGCCGATCATCGACCGGCTCAACGCCGGTGAGGGTCTGATCGCCGATCGCTACGACGACGTGGCCGTTGTCTTCAGCGACTTCGTCGGTTTCACCGAGATCAGCGCGCGCCTGCCGGTCGCCACCCTCGTCACGGCCCTCAACCACCTGTTCTCGTCGTTCGACGCGACCTGCGTCGAGCTCGGCGTCGAGAAGATCAAGACGATCGGCGACGCCTATCTGGCAGCGGCAGGCCTGCCCGGGACCAGCCCGGACCCCCTCGCCGCGGCGGCCGACCTGGCCCTGGCGATGCGCGCTGCAGTCGAAGCCGCCGGGCCGCCCTGGCAGGTCCGGATCGGCCTGCACGCGGGTCCGGTGGTGGCCGGCGTGATCGGGACAAGCAAGTTCGTGTACGACCTGTGGGGCGACGCCGTCAACGTCGCCAGCCGCCTGGAGACGGCCGCACCTGCGGGCCGGATCCAGGTCTCGGACGTCGTCGCGACGGCGCTGGCCGGGACGTTCGACCTGGAGCCTCGCGGGGCGATCGAGCTGAAGGGCAAAGGCTCGACGCAGGCCTGGTTCCTGCTCGGGCGCAGAACAGCGCCCTGATCCTCAGGCGGGACGTGCCGGTGGGGCGCCCCGGAGGACGTCGCCGACGACATCGGGCAACACGGCCACGACCTCCTCGGCAAGGTGGTCGCCCGACATCGTGCCGATGAGTTGGAGGGCCTGGCCCCTCGCCATCCCCGGCCGATAAGGCCGGTCGGCGGTGAGCGCCTCGTAGACATCGGCCACCGCCACGATGCGCGCACCGATCGCCAGGCCGTCGGCCGACAGTCCCCGGAAGTAGCCGGTCCCGTCGAGCCGCTCGTGGTGCGAGGCGGCCAGCTCGGCGACCCGCGCGAACGTGGGGATCGGCGCCAGGATCCGATGGGTCATCTCAGGGTGCCGCTTGATGATCGTGAACTCGGCGTCGGTCAGCCGGCCCGGCTTGTCGAGGATCGAGTTGGGCACGCTCAGCTTGCCGACGTCGTGCAGGAGGGCCCCGCGGCGGACGTCGACGACCGTGATCGGATCGAGTCGCAGGCGTCTCGCCAGCGCCTCAGCCACCTCGGCCGTGCCCCGCGAGTGCGAACCGGTGAATGGGCTCTTGGCATCGATGATATCGGCGAAGGCGCTGGCGATCCGGTCAACGTCCGCGCCGTCCGAGACGCGCACCTCGCTCCGGGGCTCCAGCTCCCACGTGCGTCCGGCCAGGTCCGGCTGTGCCAGCTCCACGAGGATGGTCGGTGCGTCGGCAAGCAGGACATCGATGAGCTCGGGTTCGTACCAGCTGCCGCTCCGGCGCCGGAGCATCTCGATGGCCGCATCGGGTCCGCGGACCGACTTGAACACGTCGAGCGCCGCGCACGGCGCCAGCAGCCGGGCAAAGAGGTGGATCTCGTCGCGCCTCCGCCCGAACGGCAGGCCGTGTCCGTCCCAGTGTTCGTGCAGGTCGGCGATCGCTCTCCCGACATCCTCGCCGAAGCCTGCCTTGCGCGCAATTGCGGCACCCCGCTCGCAGCGGGTCTGCTCCACCGCCCGTCGCTCGCGGCTGCCGGCCAGCGCGATTCGGACGAGTCGCCCCAGCCTGGCCGGCAATGGTTCGGTGAGGGGCAGGTTCCGGATCGTGAAGGCCGCATAGGCGGTCAGCGATCGATCCAGCGTGGACTGGCTGGCCTTGAGGGCGATGTCGTCGCCACCGAAGATCTGCGAGATCGCCGCAGCGTTGGTCGAACAGCCGGCATCCTTGAGCAGGGCGGCGTAGAAGAGGTTGGCCCGGTCGTGATCGGGCAGCCCCAGCCGGAGCGCCAGGCGGCTGGCAATGAAGCACGTTCGGAGCGAGTGTCCGGGGAGCTGTCCTTCCGTCAGGTCCAGGGCGGTGGAGAGGGCCGCCAGGAGCTGGGATGTTGGGATGGGCTCGCCCGCGGCGCCGGGTTCCGCGGGTTCGGCCGCGCCAGGCGGGAGGGCGAGCCCGTCGAGGAAGCGAATCGCGACCGCAGCCGCATCGTTGGGAGGCACGAGCCCACGCTAGCGTGCCCCCGGCGCCGGGCCTATCGCCCCGTTGTTGGGTCTCGCCTGGCCGAAGGTCCCGGAGGACCAGCGCTCAGGGCCGGTCCTCGGCAGGCAACGACTGGCCCGGCTCAGCGTCGACCAGGATCTCCTCCGCGCACCTCGTGCAGCGGAAGATCCGGCCCCGCCCCCAGGTCCGCTCGGCGTCGTGAGCCGCGGCATCGTGATGGGCCGGGCTCTCCTCCATCGGACTCCAGCTGCCGTCGCCATGGCGGTGCCGAATCAGGAGCTCGATCGCCAGGGGATTCATGCCTCGCAGCCCTCCTTCAGATGGTGCTGGTGCAGGCGCGGCAGCGGGTCGCGTCCACCGCGTTGGCTTCCTTGCAGGCCGGGCACGTCTTCGACGGCCCGGCGACCTCTTCCTTGATGAGGGCCTTGCTGATCATGTACACGACGAAGGCGATGACCGCGAACGCGATCACCACGTTGATGAACATGCCCCAGCGAATGTCGACTTCCGGGACCGGCTTGCCCGCCGCGTCCGTCGTCGCGTCCTTGAGCTTGATGACGAGCCTGCTGAAATCGACGCCGCCCAGGATCACCCCAACCGGCGGCATGATCAGGTCGTTGACCAGCGAATTGACGACATTGCCCAGGGCAATGCCGATGATCACGCCAATGGCCAAGGCCATGGCATTCGTCTTGAGCAGGAACTCGCGAAAGCCATTCATCGACGTTCCTCCACCGTGCGCCGAGTCTGGCACAGCTGCCTCCTCCGGCCGGCGTCGCCATGATAGCGACCGGTGCCCGGCCGCCGACGCCCGAGTGCGCGGCTCCTGCTAGCCTTGCTCGAAGCGCGCCTGCTCCTCCACCGTTCGCTCGGCGAGGGGTGCCGCCTCGAGGCGCGCCGCGGGAATCAGGGCACCGCCCTCGATCGAGCGACCGTACGTGCCCGCAGCGATGCGCTCCTCGGCCCGACCGACCGCCGCGAGCTGCTCGCGCAGGTCGGCGACCAGGGCCATGTCGACGCCGTCCATCTGCAGGTCGGTGCCCACCTCGTTGCGCTCGCCGGCCTGCTGCCGTTCGAGCGATCCCGTGGCGTTGATGGCCCCGGTCAAGTCGGCCAGGGCGCCCTCGATCCGGGCCCGCTCGGCGGCAACCAGCTCACGGGCTCGACGTTCATCCATCCAGTACCTCCAGCGTGCTTCGACCGTCGTGGGCATCATATCCACGACGGTCGCCCAGACGATCGCGCGAGGCAGGGGAATCGAACGATGGCCGCCGAAATCCAGATCGACCCGTCGATCACGCCAAGCGGGACAGGCTGCGTGGAGTGCCTGGCATCCGGTGGATGGTGGTTGCACCTGCGCCGGTGCGCCAAGTGCGGCCACGTTGGCTGCTGCGACTCATCCCCGTCGCAGCACGCAAGTCACCACGCAAGCGATTCCCAGCACCCGATCGCGCGCAGCTTCGAGCCCGGCGAGGACTGGTTCTGGGACTATGCCCGGGCGGTCTACGCGCACGGCCCCGAGCTGGCACCACCGGACGGGCATCCCCTGGACCAGCCCGTCCCCGGCCCGGCCGGCCGGGTGCCAAGCAACTGGCAGGACCTGCTCCGCTGATGGCCGAATCGATCACGATCGAGGATCGGCCCGAGGCCTCCCGCTACGAGCTGGCCGACGCCGGCCGGCTGGCCGGCTTCGTGACCTATCGCCTCGAGCCCGGGCAGATCACCTTCGAGCACACCGAGGTCGACCCGGCGTTTGCGGGCCGGGGGTTCGGAACGAGACTCGCGGTGCATGTCCTCGAGGACGCCCGCGGGCGGGGGCTACGAGTCATCCCCAGATGCCCGTTCATCGCCGGCTACATCCGCAGGCATCCCGCCTACCGCGACCTGTTGCTCAAGGCGCCGGACGCCTGATCCGTCGCGGCGAGGACATGAAAACGGCGGCCGGGAGAGCCCGACCGCCGTCCGGAGCGCCGCGAGCGGCGCGATTCAACCAGGTCAGGCAGCCTTGGGCTGGGCGTCCGGAGCGTTGATGAGCTTCCACGCGGACTGCCATGACCCGCCGTTGGCCACGTTCAGGGTGATGTTCAGGAAGGCCAAGCCCTCGAGCTGGCGGGCCCGGCTCAGCGGACCAACGTCGATCGGATGGAGGCCCATCGAGGCGACGAGCTCCAGGACGAGTGCCTTGGCGGTCGAATCGTCACCGGCCACGAATCCGTCGAGCCCGATGCCGTCGGTGGGCGGCTCGACCTGCTTGCTCGCAAGCAGCGTGTTGAAGGCCTTGATGACGTGGGCGCCAGGCAGGAGCACGGCGAGATCCTCGGCGTTCGAGCTGCTCGTGTCGATCTCAGGGCCGGCGGAACCGAACGACATCCGGTTCGAGGCGTCGACGACGGGCTTGCCGGCGACCGCCGGGGCGATCTCGCGGGCGATCTCAGCGGCGCTCGAGAACGGGACGGCCAGGACCACGAGCTCGGCTTCGGTCGCCGCGGCCGAATTGGATGGAGCGACGCGCGCACCGGTCGCGGTCGCGACGCTGCCGGCGTCCTCCGGGTCACGGGACGCGATGACGACGTCGTGTCCGGCGCGCTTGAACGAGGTGGCGAGGGCGGTGCCAACGTTGCCGGCGCCGATGATCGCGATCTTCATGGGGAGACCTCCGTGGCTTGACGAGTTTGCCTCTGTCAAGCAAGATTTGTTGTTGGCACAACCATACGACGGCGTGTAGCCCATGTCAAACGGATATTGCGGAGAGACAACATGAGTCCCGAGGAGCGGCGCAGGCCCGCGGTCGGTGTCCAGATCAAGAAGTGGCGAACGGAGCGGGGCCTGACCCTGGCCGGCGTCGCCGAGCGCAGCGGCCTCAACATTGGCTATCTCTCGCAGATCGAGAACGACAAGGCATCGCCCTCGCTCCAGTGCCTGACCTCCATCGCCAGCGCCCTCGAGGTCCCGGCCGCGTGGTTTCTCATCGACGATGTGCCCGAGCCGGTTGTGATCCGGGCCTCGGAGCGGCCGGTCATCGAGACGCCGCTTGGCCGCGTGGAGCATGTCGACGGCCGGCGCTCGCGCGACGTCTCCATCCTCGAGGTCACCGGCACGGCGAAGGGCGCCCGGGTCG
This sequence comes from Chloroflexota bacterium, assembly GCA_041691435.1. Classification (GTDB taxonomy): domain Bacteria; phylum Chloroflexota; class Limnocylindria; order Limnocylindrales; family CSP1-4; genus Palsa-1033. The sequence goes on along the minus strand of JBEPUS010000002.1, from coordinate 18,876 downwards.
GGGCCCACGCCCACGCCGGCGAGGAGCACCACCTGGTCCTGACGGGCACCTTCCTGATGACCCAGGGAGAGCACGTCGTCGAGGCCGGGCCCGGCGACTACATCCGCTGGGACGGAACGATCCCCCACGACGCCGAGGCAACGAGCGAGGGCGGCGGCTCGATGCTGATCGTCCGGATCCGCCCGAAATCCGGGTCCTGAGGCCGAGCCCTGGGGCTCGTCCGAATCAGGCCGAGATGACCACCGGCGTGACAACGCCCTGGCTCTCGCCCATGTACGCCACCCGGTTCCGTCCTCCGTCCTTGGCCTCGTAGAGCGCCTGGTCCGCGACCCGCAGGATCGTCAGGCGCTCCACCCCCTGGACCGGCGCCACCGCGACGCCGATCGACACGGTGAGCCGGTCGGTGATGCCAGGTCCCAGTGAGATGATCGTCGCCTCGGTCCGGGTCAGGATCCGGTGGGCAATCGCCAGCGCACCGGTCGACCCCACCCCCCTGAGGAGCACGGCAAACTCCTCGCCGCCGTAGCGGGCCGCCATGTCGCCGTCGCGCATGCACGAGCGGAGCACCTCGGCAAACGCCCGCAGCGCCTCGTCGCCGCCGGGATGGCCGTGGCGGTCGTTGAAGTCCTTGAAGTGATCGAGATCGAGCATCAGGACAGCGATCGACTCGTCCGCCGTACGGCCGGCGAGTGCCTCCTCGAGGGCCACATCGAACGCCCGGCTGTTGGCGAGGCTGGTCCGGGCATCGGTGCTGGCCTGGGCCTGCAGGGCGAGCAGCAGGCGCTGGTTGGCGATCGACAGGGCCGCATGCTCGGCGATCCTGACGACTGTCGCTCGAATCTCGAGGGGCAACGCGTTCGGTTGCTTCCAGTACAGGTGGACGGCACCGACGCGCTCGATGCTGTTGAGGGGCACGCATGCGACGGTGCCGCTGGCCATCGGGTAAACCGGGCAGTGCACGCTGAGTGGCGCGGCTGCATCGGGCGTGACGAACATGCTGCCGCGGACGATCCCGGCACAGCTGCCAAGGGCGTTGAGGGGCAGGATGTCGGCGATCGCGTCACCCAGCGTCGCCTCCGGGATCGCCCGGTCCTTGGATCGATTCAGGACGTGGGCGACGGCTGCGTCGGGATGGACGAGGAGCGCGAGCGCCTCGAGGTTCGAGGCGGCGACCGCGGTCGGGTCGAGCGCGAACGACGTAACCTCGGTGAACCGGTTCAGGACGCCGGCGCGCAACGCGTCGCGATCCAGGGCGCGACCGTAGCGGCGCACGAGCCAAAGGCCGAGCAGCGTCGCCACGAGCGTCCCGGCGACGGCGGCACCAGTGGAGACGGTCCGTGCGGTGGCGAGGGCATCGTCGCGATCGGTCAGCGCCTGGTCGCCTCGGACCAGGGTCGAATCAAGGTCCACCAGGCCGGCACGGATCGCGATGGTGTCGTCGGTCGAGTCTTCCACGATTGCGGCGACGGACCCACCCGCGTCGACCGCCCGCACGGCCGGCTCGACGAACGCCAGGCGCCACGCCGCGCTGGCGTCGCGGACCCTCGCGACGGCGGTCATGACGTCCGGCTGGGAGGCCGAGATCGCAATCATCTGGGCGGCAACCTGCGCCTCAGTGGCGATGGACTGCTGGAGGCGGGCGGCCGCCTCAGGTGCCTTGACGAGCAGGTAGTCGTCGACGGCCGCTTCCTGGTCGTGCGTGGCGTCCGACAGCTGGGTGGCGAGGGTGCCCAGGCTGGTAGCTGCGTCGTTGTCCACGACCAGCGCCCGCCGGGCGGCTTCCGTCAGCCCGTAGGTCAGCCCGACCAGCAGGATCGCGGCGATTGCCAGGCCGGCGATCGCTGCCTGGAATCGGTTGCCGCGGAACGTGAGGATACCCATCCCCCCGACCCTGGACCGTCGAGCCGGGGATTGCCTCTAACCAGTAGTCACGCGAGCACGCGCATCCGTTTCCGTGCTCAGTCGATCTGGATCGTCTCCCGGCTAGGTGACGGGGCATCGGCACGCTCATCGGCGAGCTCGATCCGCCGGATCCAGAAGTCGACGATGGAGCGGATCCCGAGGAGGTGCTCCCGGCCGGCATTCCGGAAATGCTGACCGGCCTCGGGCGGCGCCACCTTGCCCATCAGGTCGCGGCCGCGCTCGCGCAGGCCTGTTGTGGTCTCGAGCCGGGCCAGACGGGCTTCGAGATCGGCCACGCGATCAGCCGAGCCGGCCGCGATCCGGGGCAGGCCCGCGGATGGAACGCCACCCGTCCTGCGGCCTGTAGACGAGCGTCCTGGTCCCACCGCGGCGCGGCGCGCATCAGCCATGTCTGGTCTCCTTCTTGACAGCCCTGGCCCGGGTCGAGAATTCGATCTGGAGGATTCCGTCATCCATCTTCGCGCCGGTCGTCGGCGAGTCGACGAGGGCGCGCGGCAGGACCAGCGTACGCCGCCACGCGCCGACCTGGATGACCAGCTCATCGCCATCCCGGGACAGGCCGACCTCGGCGCGGCTCGTGAACGGGAGGGCCACTTCCAGGATGTGCCGGTCGCCTTCGGCCCGGATCCGGTACGGCCGGCCGCGATAGAAGAACGCCGCGGGATCCTCGTCCTCGAAGAGCGCCCGGCCGATCTCGCGCAGGCCGTCGGCGCCGATGACCTCCCGGTCGAAGAACGGCACAGTCCTGACCGGGACGGGGGCGAAATCGTCCCGGACCCTGGGCAGGTAGGCCTGCTGCGTGTCGCGCAGGCCGGCGAAGTAGCCGCCGACGGTCTCGGGCATCACCCGGTTGCAGATGACGAGGTCGCTGGGGTAGCCGAACAGGTGGAAGTAGGTGAACGACCGGCGGGCCTCGACGATCGCCAGCTGCTCGAGGGCGAGCACGAGCCGGACCGAGGACTTCTCAGGATCGGCCAGCAATCGGTGGACGAGATCGAGCCGGGCCAGCAATCGCTCGACGGCCGCGAACACCTCGTCACGGGGAACCGGGACGCCGATCATCCGCTCGATCACCGGCCGCCCCAGCCGGCTCACCCGCCGGCCGATCGGCGCGATCCGATCCACCCACCAGCGACTGGCCTCGGGCAACGACAGCAGGCGCAGGGTCTCGCCGGTCGGCGCCGCGTCGACGACGATCAGGTCGTACTTGCCCGACTCGACGTGGTCGGCGATCCACAGCAGGTTGCCGAGCTCGTCCATCCCCGGCAGGACCGTCATCTCCTCGGCCATGACCGCATCAAGCCCGCGCCAGCTGAACAGGTCCGTCATGTACGTCTGGATCGTCTTCCAGTACCGCCCGATGTTGAAGTAGACGTCGGGTTCCTGGGCCCACAGGTTCGGGGCGATCTCGGCCGGCTCCGGTCCGAGCTTGCGATCGAACGCGTCGCCCAGGCTGTGGGCGATGTCGGTCGAGAGGACGATCGTCCGGTTGCCCCGATCGGCGCTCAGCAGGGCGCTGGCGGCAGCGATGCTCGTCTTGCCGACGCCGCCCTTGCCGGTGTACAGGAGGATCCGGGTCATCGTGGCTGCTCCGTGGCCGCGGCCAGTGGGGCGGCGATCGTACCCCTCCGATCCGAACCCGGTCGATGGATCTGGGCTGCTGCGCGCCTGCCCGCGGCCACTCGGCGCGCGCCTGCCCGCGGCCGCTCGGGTACGCCATACCTCAAACGGTTGGATTCCAGGGATGCCAGCCCCTGCTCCAGGGCTCGCATCCCAAGATTCGTCCCGGCCTGAGCGTGGTCCGGGATGAACTCGTCGACACGGCGATGATCCATGTCGTCCGAGGGCGCTGCGTGGCCGCCGATTGGACGCTGCGACGAGGGTTTTGAGGTATGACGTGCACACACGTGCTTGCCCGGCCGGCAAGTAGCCCCTCGGCGGCGGCCTCGCGGGCTACGCACAGGGAGCTGGCGCTCCCACTCCTAGCTCGCGATCGCCTCGACGAACTGGCTGTTGTACAGGTCGTAGTAGAAGCCGCGGGCGGCGAGGAGCGCGTCGTGGGTGCCCTGCTCGATGATGTGGCCGTGGTCCATGACCAGGATCGTGTCGGCGTCGCGGATCGTCGAGAGCCGGTGGGCGATCACGAACGTTGTCCGGCCCTTCATGAGCCGGTTCATCGCCCGCTGGATCAGGACCTCGGTGCGCGTGTCGACCGAGCTCGTCGCCTCGTCGAGGATGAGGATCGGCGGATCGGCCAGGAATGCCCGGGCGATGGTCAGGAGCTGCTTCTCGCCGGCCGACACGTTGGTGGCGTCGTCATCGATCACAGTCTCGTAGCCGGCGGGCAGGGTGCGCACGAAGTGATCGACGTGGGCAGCCTCGGCAGCTGCCTCGATGTCGGCCTCGGTCGCGCCTTCCTTGCCGTAGCCGATGTTCTCGCTGATGGTGCCGTGGAAGAGCCACGTGTCCTGGAGGACCATCCCGAAGGTCTCCCGAAGGTTGTCGCGAGTGGTCGCCCGGGTGTCGATCCCCTCGACCGTGATTCGCCCGCCGTCGATCTCGTAGAAGCGCATCAGGAGGTTGACCAGGGTGGTCTTGCCGGCGCCCGTCGGGCCGACGATCGCGATTGTCTGGCCGGCCTTGACGTCGAGGTTCAGGTCGTCGATGAGCGGCTTGTCCGGCTCGTAGCGGAACGAGACGTCCTCGAACGTCACGGCACCGACGGCGTTCTCGATGAGCTCCGGGGCGATGGGATCGGGGATCTCCTCGGGCTCGTCGAGCAGCTCGAAGATGCGCTCGGCCGAGGCCGCCGCCGACTGGAGGACGTTGGCGATGCTCGCGGTCTGGACGATCGGGAACGTGAACTGCCGTGAGTACTGGATGAACGCCACGACGTCGCCCAGCGACAGCTGGCCCGCGGCGACCCGCAGCCCGCCGATCACGGCGATCGCCACGTAGTTGAGGTTGGCGATGAAGTTCATCGAGGGCTGGATGATCCCCGAGATGAACTGGGCCCGATAGCTGGCGTCATACAGCTTGGCGTTCTCGGCGTCGAAGCGAGCAATCGCCTCTTTCTGACGACCGAAGACCTTGACGATCGCGTGGCCCGTATGCATCTCCTCGACCTGCCCGTTGAGCGTCCCGGTCGAGGCCCACTGGCGGGCAAACTGCTTCTGCGAGCGGCCGGCGATCAGGACCGTCACAACGATCGAGACCGGTACGGCCAGCAGCGAGATGAACGCCAGCAGCGGGCTGATCAGGAGCATCATGATGAGCACCCCGACGACCGTCAGCAGCGCGGTGATCAGCTGGGTCAGGCTCTGCTGGAGGGTCTGGCCAATATTGTCAATGTCGTTCGTCACCCGGCTCAGGATGTCGCCCCGGGGGTGGCCGTCGAAGTACTTGAGCGGCAGCCGGCCGAGCTTCTCGTCGACGTCCCGGCGCAGCCGATAGACGGTCCGCTGGGTGACGCCGGCCATGATCCAGGCCTGCACCCAGCTGAACGCTGAGCTCAGCAGGTAGACCCCGGTCAGGAGCAGCAGGATCCCGCCCAGGGCGCCGAAGTCGATGCCCACGCCCGGCGTCAGGGTCAGGCTCTCGAGCAGGTCGGCCAGCTGGTTCTTGCCCGCGGCGCGGAGCCCGGCGACAGCCTGGGCCTTGGTCACGCCAATCGGCAGCTGCTTGCTGATCGCGCCCTGGAAGATGACGTTGGTGGCGTTGCCCAGGATCTTCGGGCCGACCACCGCGAACGTGACGCTGATGATCGCGAGCACGAAGACGAGGGCGATGAGGGGTGCCTCGGGACGCAGCCGGGCGAGCAGCCGGCCGAAGGCGACCTTGAAGTTCTTCGACTTCTCGGCGGGCATCCCGCCCATCATTCCGCCCGGGCCCATGCCCCGGCGCATCGGCGGCCGGCCGCCCGGACCCATTCCGCCAGGCCCGCCCGCAGGTGGTCCGCTCGGGGCCCCGCCGCCTGGTCGCCCGCTCATGCCACGGCCTCCGCTTCGGAGAGCTGGGAGTAGACGATCTCGCGGTAGGTCTCGTTGCTTTCGAGGAGCTCGGCGTGCGTCCCGCTGCCGACGATCCGGCCGGCATCGAGGACGATGATCCGATCGGCCTTCATGATCGTGCCGACGCGCTGGGCGACGATGATCACGGTAGCGTCGCCGAGGTCCTTGCCCAGGGCCGCTCGGAGGCGGGCATCGGTGCTGAAGTCGAGCGCCGAGAAGCTGTCGTCGAAGATGTAGATCTCGGCCCGCTTGACGAGCGCCCGGGCAATCGCCAGACGCTGGCGCTGGCCGCCCGACAGGTTCGTGCCGCCCTGGGTGATCGGCGCCTCGAGGCCGCCCTCCATGGCCTCCACGAAGTCGCGGCCCTGGGCCGTCGCGAGGGCATGCCAGAGCTCCTCGTCGGTCGCCGACTCGTCGCCGTAGCGCAGGTTGCTCGCGACCGTGCCGCTGAACAGGAATGCCTTCTGGGAGATCACCCCGAGCCGGTCCCAGACGTCGGCCTGGCGCAACCGGCGGACGTCGACGCCGTCGATCAGGACGCTGCCCTTGGTGGCGTCGTAGAAACGCGGGATCAGGTTGACCAGGGTCGATTTGCCGCTGCCCGTGCTGCCCACGATCGCGGTTGTCTGGCCCGGCCGGGCCGCGAACGTGATCCCGAAGAGGACCGGGTGCTCGGCGCCGGGGTAACCGAATTCGACATTCCGGAACTCGACCAGGCCGGGATGATCAGAGCGCGCGGGCGTGAGCGGGTGCTCGGGGTCGCGAACCGACAGCTCCTGCTGGAGGACCTCCTGGATCCGGCCGGCGGAAACGGCCGCGCGGGGCACGAAGACGAACATGATCACGGCGAACAGGACCGCGAACAGGATCTGCATCAGGTACTGCAGGAACGCGGTCAGGTTGCCGATCGGCATGTCGCCGCTGTTGACCCGGGCGGCCCCGAACCACATCACGGCGACGATCGACAGGTTCACGATGCCGGTCATCACCGGGATCATCAGCGCGAACAGGCGGTTGACCCGGATCGCGGTGCTGAACAGGTCCTTGTTGGCGACATCGAAGCGCGCCTCTTCGACGTCCGTGCGGACGAAGGCCCGGATGACACGCACGCCGGACAGCGTCTCGCGCATGACCTGGTTGATCCGGTCGAGCTTGACCTGCATCGCCCGGAAGAGCGGAATCGCCCGCGACATGACGATGCCGATGACCAGGGCCATGATCGGCAGGATCACGATCAGCAGGCCTGACAGCGGGACGTCCTCGCGGATCGCCATGATGACCCCGCCGATGCCCAGGATCGGCGCCGAGATCAGGACGGTGAGGCCCAGGAAGACCACCGTCTGGACCTGCTGGACGTCGTTCGTGTTGCGGGTGATCAGGGAGGCCGGCCCGAACTGGTTGACCTCGACCTGGGCGAAGCTTTCGACCTTGCGGAAGATCGCCGTGCGGACGTCGCGGCCGAAGCCCATCGACGCCTTGGCCCCCCAATACACGGCCAGGATGGAGGCAATCCCCAGGAGCAGGGTCACCCCGAGCATCAGCGCGCCGGTGGTGACGATGTAGTCGCTGTTCCCGGCCACGATTCCGTTGTTGATGATGTCGGCATTTAGATCCGGCAGGTAGAGCGTCCCAACCGCCTGGATCAGGAGCAGGATCACGACCAGGATGAGCGAGCCACGGTACGGCCGCAGGTAGGTTCGCAGCAGGTTGATCATCGGACGGACTCCCCTGCCCGGGCCGGCGCGGCGAGCGGTTGGGCATCGGCCGACTCGGCCGCGGCCGCCATCCGGGCACGTGCCCGATGCATGGCCCGCAGGCCGAGCAGGAAGCCGGTCATCTCCTCGGCGCTGAGCTCCTCGAGCAACCGGCTGAGACGCTCGCGGTGATGCTGCTCGAGCGACTGGTTGACATTCAGCCCGGTCTCGGTCAGGTGGACCAGCACGACCCGCCGATCGCTCGTGTCATGGCGCCGGTCCACGACGCCCCGGGTGGTCATCCGGCTGACGATCCCGGTCGCGCTGGCGACCGAGACGTCGAGCGCCTCGGCCAGGCGACCCATCGAGATCGGGCCTTCTGCCTGGAGCACGCTGAGCACGTTGAGATGGACGAGGCTCAGCGCGCCGCGATGCCACGCCCGGTAGGCGTTCAGCTTCTCGCGGGAGGTGGGGACGAGCTCTTCGATCAGCTCGTCGGCCAGCTTCCGACGACGGGCGGCGGGAGATGCGCTTTGCTCGGCGCTGATAGTCAATGCCACGTTGAAAATATAGCCGGGCCGTGACGAGTTGGCAACAGGACCTCCGCCGCCCACGACCAGGCCCATCAGCGGTTTCGGTCGGAGCGGACGAAGAAGAAGGTGCCCACGATCGTGAAGGCGAGGAACAGGCCTACGGTCACCGTGAGGTCGAGGATCGGGCTGTTGAGGACCGCGGCGCTGTACTCGGGCTTGCCCCAGTAGAAGATGTTGCGGGCCAGGTCGATGCTGTAGGTCATCGGGATGACCTTCGCCAGGAAGCCCAGCAGGCCGGTCGAGGCGGCGACCGGGATCAGCGCACCGGACACGAACATCTGGGGAAAGATCAGCAGCGGCACGCCGATCGCGGCGACCTTCGGGTCGTGGACGAAGCCGATGAAGAAGATCCCCAGGGCACCGCCCGCCAGGGCCAGGACCGGGGCCAGGGCAAGCACCCGCAGCAGGTCACCCACGTTCATCGGGATCTGCATGATCACGATCATCGCGAAGATCCCGACGATTGAGCTGAGGGAAGCGACGCCCGAGCCGAGCATCTTGCCAAGCAGGACTGCGTATCGCGAGATCGGGGCAACGAAGAGCTCGGCCGTGAAGTCGTTCTCGCGCTCCTCCACCAGGTTGGTTACGCCGACGATCGTGCCCTGGTAGAGCGAGTTGGCCATCATCCCGATGAGCATGAATGGCAGGTACGCGAACGGCAGGGCATTGCCCAGGTTCTGGCTGATGCTGCCGCCCAGGACGCCAATGAACAACACCGGGAAGATGATCGTGAAGGCCAGCGACGCGGGGCTCTTGATGGCCCGCAGGACCTCCCGCCAGGCGATGGCAAACGTGGCATTGACCTCGCGGGCGAGGGTCGCCTGGAAGCCGCCCGAGACGGCGCCCGCGCGCCGGCCCTCGAGGGATTCGTCCCGGCTGCTGGTGATCTCGGCGTTCATGCGGCGTCCTCCTCGGACTGGCGGAGCAGCTCGACATAGGCCTCTTCCAGGCTCGGTTCACGGACCCGGAGCACCGACAGCGGGGTGCTGATCCGGCTGATCAGGGATTGGGCGGTGGATCCCTCGAAGGCGACCCGCAGGACACCGTCGGGCATCTCGGTCGGCTGCAGGCCGAGGGCCCGCAAGTCGGCGGCCAGCGCCGGGCGATCGATGGCATCGAGCTCCACGGCACGCTCCAGGAGATGTTCCTTCAGCTCGTCGGGCGTCCCGATCACGGCGATCCGGCCGTGGTCGATCACGCAGACCCGGTCGGCCCCTTCGGCCTCCTCGAGGTAATGCGTGGTCAGGAAGATCGTCGTCGCGTCCGTCCGGCGGACCTCCGCCAGGTAGTCCCACAGCGAGCGCCGGCTGATCGGGTCGAGGCCGGACGTTGGCTCGTCGAGGAACAGCACGGCCGGCCGATGCATGAGGCTGCGGATGATCTCGAGCTTGCGCTTCATGCCGCCCGAATAGGTGCTGAGCGGCTTGAACAGGTCGTCGGCCAGGCCCACGACGGCGGCCAGCTGCTCCACACGTCGCCGGTATTCGGCGGGCATGAGCCGGTAGATCGGCCGGTAGCCGTACAGGCCGTAGATGGCCACGTGCAGCCGGATGTTCTCCTCGGCTGACAGGTGCGTGTCCACGCTGGGGTTCTGGAAGATGATCCCGATCTCGCGACGGACCGCCTTGGCCTCGCGGTCAAGGTCGTGCCCCCCGATCGTGACGGTGCCGCTCGTCTTGGCGAGCGTGGTGGTGAGGATCGAGATGGTCGTGGTCTTGCCGGCGCCATTCGGGCCGAGGAAGGCGAACAGCTCCCCCGGCTCGACCTGGAAGCTGATGTCGTCGACGGCGGCGCGCGACGACTTCCGGTAGCGCTTGACCAGGTAATCGACGGTGATGATGGGATCCATGCGGGGCTCCAGCTCGAAAATGGGAACACTGTTGCCGTTATGGGAACACTGTAGCCGAGGGCTATACTCAGCGTCAACAGGTATTCGCCTGATGACCCGGCCATCGTGCTGGTCGAATGTGGACCCGGTATGGAGGGGAGGTGGTGAAGTGAGCGGAGCCCTTCGGCGATCGCAGCTCCGCGACCACCGTCCGCGGGTAGCCCGCCCGGTCCACCACGGCCCCGGCGGGCGGCACTCGCGACCGGCCGAGCCGCCCGTCCTCGTCTGGCTTCGGCTGAAGGACGCTTCTCCCCGGGCGAAGCGCGAGGTGGACCGGATCGTCCAGGCGTCAATTGCGCTGGCCGACCTGGAAGGGCCCACGCTCCTCTCGATGCGCCACCTGGCCACGGCGCTGGCGACCGGCACGACGTCTCTCTACCGCTACATCAAGAGCAAGGACGAGCTGCTCGAGCTGATGGCCGACGCCGTCAATGGCGAGTCGCCCGGGCCGGGCATCCCGATTCCGCAGGCACCATCGGGCGATTGGCAAGCGGACCTGCGCTTCGTGGCACGCGGCCGCAGGGCCCAGTTCCTTCGCCATCCCTGGCTCGCCGGCCAGTCCGCGAGCCGACTGGCGCTCGGCCCGAACACCCTCAAGGCGGCCGAGTTCGCGAGCGCCGTCGTGGCCCAGCTGACCACCGACGCGACGGTAGCCGGCTCGATCCTCAGCTCCATCCTGGGCTTCGTCCATGGCGCGATCAGCGAAGAGCTGGGCGAGCTGGAGGCGCACCGCCGGACCGGCGTCTCAGAAGAGGAGTGGCGGGCCCAGCTGGGGCCGTACATCCGCTCGGTCATCGAGGGCGGGCAATACCCCCATTTCGCCCGGGTGATCGTCGACGCCGATGACCTGACCTTCGAGCAGCAATTCGAGTTCGGCCTCAGCCGCCTGCTTGATGGGATCGACGCCTTCGTCGGTGAGGAGGCGGGATGACCGAAAGCTCGGCCACGCTGCGGTCGGCCGGCGAGCGACCGGCGGGCATGTGCCTTGGATCCGGCCACCTGGTCGTCTACGGCAACCCGGCGTTCGTCGCAATGTTCGGCCAGCACTGCGTGGGCATGCCGGCGCGGGAGACGATGATCAGCCTGCCGGCCGAGGCGTTCGACGTGCTCGACGCTGTCCTTGCCGAGCATCGGCCGCTCGCCCGCTGGATCATCGTGGGCACCGAAGAATGGCGGCTCACGGCCATGCCCCGGGTGGATTTCGAGACCGGCGCTGCGTACGGCGTCTCGTTCCACCTGCGCCGGCGGACGGACCTGCCGGTGGTCCGGCCGGAGCCCACCGCAGGCGAGGTTCGCCGGGAGTGGCTCAGCCCACCGTCACGGTGATCCGGTGATGGCCGCGAGCACCATCGGGTGCCGGGTCGCTCATCTCGGCCGTCTGCACCACGCCCGTCCCGTCGGTCGCCCGAACCTCGATCGAATGCTGGCCGCTGGCGGCCTGCCAGGGCAGCAGCCAGTGGACCCAGGTCGCCTTCGAGATCGGCTGGCTGATCTGGGCAGGCTGCCATGCGCCGGCATCGATGCTGACCTCGACGCCCTGGACTCCCCGATCGGGTGCCCAGGCGACACCGGCGAGGTTGACCCGGCCGGCAGCCAGGCTGGCCCCGCCCTGGGGCACGTCGATCCGGGACTGGGTCAGGATCGGGCCGTCCTTGGCCCAGCCGAGCGGGATCCAGTAGCCGTCCACGGCATCCCGCGTCGTGAGCTCGATCGACGCCAGCCACTTCGTCGCCGAGACATAGCCGTAGAGGCCGGGCACGATGAGCCGGGCCGGGAAGCCATGGTCGGCCGGCAGCGGGACGCCGTTCATGCCGACGGCGATCATCGGCTCGCGCTCCGGGGCCATGGCCCAGTCGGTCGGGAAGCCGACCGTGAAGTTATCGACGGAACGACCGACGATCTGGGTCGCCCCAGCCTGGATCCCAGCATTGTTCAGGACGTCCTTGAGCTTCACGCCGGTCCACAGCGCGTTGCCGACGAGGTTCAGGCCGGGTTGGTTGGCCTGGGGCACGTCGTTGCTGACGCAGGCCAGGGTCACGTACTGCTCGAAGAGCGGCATCGCCAGCAGGTCGTCATACGTGAACGTCAGGGGATGGTTGACCATGCCCTTTACGTCGAGCTGCCACGCGTTGGCATCGACCTGCGGGGTGAGCAGCGTCGTGTCGATCTTGTAGAACTGGTTGTTTGGCATGACGATCGGGGTCAGTCCGGTCAGCGTGAAATACTCCTGGGACGTGAGCGGCGGGACCGGGTTGAGGGTCGCCGGCAGGCGCGATGTGCTCACGGCGCCGGTCGGATGCTGCCCGTTGACCAGCGAGCGCCCTACGGCCCCGGCCACGACGGCCGTTCCGAGCGTGCCCGCGCTGGCGATCAGGAACCTGCGCCGGGTCCACTCGGCGCCGGTCGAGGTCGCCGCTTCGCGGGCAGTTGCGGCCGGGCGCGTCCCCTTGCGCGGCCGGCGACGCGCGGGAGCGGTGCGACTCGCGGCGCTCTGGACCAGGGCCGCCCGGCGCGCCGCGGGATCGTCGGACGGCTTCCAGACGGGTCGTTCGTCGGGATCGGTCCCGGACGTCCCCCGGCTGCCAGTCGCTCGACGGCTCTCCGCGACCGACGAGCCCGGCACGAGCGCCAGCAGGCCGTTCAGGACCGCAAGACCGGCCCCGACGGCGACGATCGGGACGACGATTGCAAAGACGCGCGAGCTGAGCGGCTCCTCGTAGCCTGCGAAGCCCGCGAGAACGCCAAAGCCGACGAAGATCCAGGCTCCCGTCTGGAAGCGACGGGCTGCGATGATCCCGGTTGCCGTGGCCACGACCAGGGCCACCACGAGGACGGACAGGTTGAGGACCAGCTTGTCGTTCGCGCCGAAGAGATGGACCATCAAGTCCTTCGCCCCCGACGGCTGCAGGGCGATGACCATCGAGCCCACCGCCGTGACGAGCGACGGCGCATCCCGGACGACGCCGGCGATCACCTCGCCGACGGCGAGAGCGGTGGCACCGGCCGCAAGCCCGGCCAGGGCGGGTGGCCATGCGGCCCGCAGGCGGCTCGCGATTTGGGGCGTCGTGGTGCTCATGGCTGTCCACCGTAGCGCGGCTCCATGACAACCGCATGTCGAAGCCCGATGCGCGTCCGGCTCGACGGCCGGGCTGCCCGGCTCGGGGCCTGCTCGCTGGGTTGGCTTGCTGACAGATTCCAGCCACGAGGACCGTATGGTCGATGGCGGGCCAATCTGGGCCCGTCCCGAGCGCTCGCCTGCCTGCACCGTGCAGCCAGAACGGCAGGCGACCCAAATTCGTGGCGGACTTAAGGCGGCGACTGGCCATACCGTCCTGGTGGCTGGAATTTGACAGGAAACATCCGGGCATCGGATCGATCGGCGGCACGCTCCGATGCTGGGCCCCGGCCACTGTCACGACGCCGTCATGACGGCCTGACTACGATGCCTGCCATGCCGCCCGATTCGACCCGGCCGATTCTTGTCGTCGATGACGACGCGAAGATCGTTCGGCTCGTGCGGGCGTACCTCGAGCGCGAAGGCTACTGGGTCATCGAGGCCGGCGACGGCCAGGCGGCAATCGAGGCCGTCGCCCGCGAACACCCAGCCCTCGTGGTCCTGGATCTGATGCTGCCCGAGGTCGACGGGCTCGACGTGGTCCGGGCCATCCGGGCGAGCGGCGATACGCCGATCATCATCCTCTCCGCGCGGGGCACGACCGGCGATCGCATTGCCGGCCTGGGCCTGGGCGCCGACGACTACCTGCCGAAGCCCTTCTCGCCGGCCGAGCTCGTCGTGCGGGTCGGGCGGGTGCTGGCCCGCTCCCGGCAGGCTGGGTCGCCCGCCCCGGCCGGCAGCCCGGAGCCCGGGCGGCTCACCCACGGTCAGCTCAGCGTCGATCGCGAGCGGCACTCCGTCACCCTGGCCGCTCACCCGATCACGCTCACCGCCATTGAGTTCCGACTGCTCATCGCCCTGCTCGATGCTGATGGCCGGGTGCTGACCCGCGACCAGCTCCTCGACGCGATCTACGGCCTGGATGCCGAGGCCGTCCTCGAGCGCACGATCGACGTCCACATCGGGCGGTTGCGCGACAAGCTCGACGACATGGCGGCGGAGCCGCGGTTCATCGCGACGGTGCGCGGCGTGGGCTACCGGGCCACCGAGCGGACGCCGGCGGGCACTGCGGGATGAACCGACTGCGCGTCTCCCTGGCCGCCTGGTCGCGGAGTGTTGGCGCCCGGATCGCGATCGCGGCAGTGCTGACGACGGCCCTTGGAGTGGGAATCGTCTCGTTCGGGGTGCTCGTGGTGGGCGCGTCCGCCTTCGCCGACCTGATGACGAAGCATGGAGGAACGCCGGAAGCGGCCCACGCGATGTTCGACCAGTCGATCACGGTGGTCCTGCTGGCCGCGATCGGAGCGGCGATCCTCGCCGGCGTCGTCATGGCGGTCCTGCTTGGCCGGCGCCTTGCCCGGCCCCTTGCCGAGATCGGCGCCGCGGCCCGCACGGTTGCCGCCGGCGACTACGCGGTCCGCGTGCCCCGGCGCGGACCAGAAGAGATCGCCAGCCTCGCGGATTCCTTCAACCAGATGGCCGCCAGCCTGGAGGAGCAGGAGCGAATGCGCCGCGAGTTCATCGCCAATGCGGCCCACGAGCTGCGGACACCACTGACCAACCTGCAGGGCTACCTCGAAGCGATGCGCGACGGCGTGATCGCGCCGGATCGGGCCACCTTCGATTCGCTCTGGGACGAGGCCGAGCGCCTGGTCCGCCTCGCCGCATCGCTCGATACGCTCGCCGCGGGTGACGCCGGCCACCAGCGCGAGGCACTGGCCGAGGTCGACATCGTCGCGGCCATCCGGGTGGCCGTGGACCTTGCCTCGCCGGGTCTCGAGCGAGCCGGCCTGAGCGTGCAACTCGAGCTGCCCGACCGCCTGCCGGCCCGAGCCAACCCCGACGCGCTGGCCCAGGTCCTGGGGAACCTCCTCCAGAACGCGACCCGCTACACGCCGGCCGGCGGCCGGGTCGTCGTCAAAGCCGAGCGCCGGCCCGCCGACATCCTGGTGAGCATCGTCAACAGCGGGGACGGGATTCCCGCGGATGAGATTGCCCATGTCTTTGAACGCTTCTACCGGGTCGACAAGTCGCGCGATCGGGTCCACGGCGGGGCGGGCATTGGCCTCTCGATCGTCCAGCAGCTGATCGAGGCGGCCGGCGGCCGGGTTGGTGCCGAGTCGAGCGACGGCAGCACCCGCTTCTGGTTCGCGCTGCCGGCCTGACCCCGCCCCGGGCGATGAACGATCGAGGGCGAAACCCCAGGAGGTCGCGTAGAGTGAGCCGATGATCCTGGGATCCTGGCGCGATCGGTTCCGGCTGGCGGCCCTCGTCGCGGTCGCCTTCGTCCTGGCCCACGACACGGTCTTCCTGCTGACCGACGGCGGATCCTTCGAGCTGGCCCTGGCCCGCACCGGGCATGGCGACCAGTGGACGGGGACCGTGATCGTGGTCGCCACGCTGGCCGTGGCCCTGGCCGCTGCCGGCGCGTTCCGGCTGGTCGGGCTGTCGACGCTGGCCCGCAGCCTCGATGCCGGCGACATCTCGGTGCGCGAGGGCCGGCCGGCGGACCTGGCCGGTCACGTGTTTCGAGCGTGGCTGCTGATCCTGCCGGTCGCCCTGCTCCTGTTCGTCGTGGTCGAGAACCTTGAGCACCTCTCGGTCGGCCTGCCGGCGCCGGGCCTGGCCGTCCTCGGTTCGGTCCAATACCACTCGGTCCTCGCCGTCTTCGCAGCCATCTCGTTCCTGGCGGCGCTTGTCGACGGCCTGTATCGCTGGCGGCGCGACGTGCTCGTCGCCCGGATCGAAGCCGCGCGCGCCCGTCTCCAGCAACGACCGACGGCCGTCATCCGCCAGGGCCTGCCGTGGCTCGATCGCAGCCATGCATCCACCACCGGCAACCAGATCTCCGGGCGGGCTCCACCCCGCAGCGCTCTCGCCTGAGCCGCACCGGCGCCGACGTCGCGCCCGTGACCTGCTCCACCTGAGATAGCGCCCGGCCGGTCAGCTCGACCAGGCCACCCTGGAGGACCACCATGCACCTCGCTCGATCTCGGCGCGTGGGCATCGCCTGCGCCGCGTCGACCATCGCCCTGCTCTTCGTGACGGGCATCGCGAATGCCCATGTCGTCAAGACATTTGGCACGTACAGCGTCGCCCTGGGCTGGCTCCATGAGCCCACCTACGTGGGCGAGCAGAACGCCGTCCAGGTGGTGATCAAGGACGCGGCCGGCAAGCCGGTCACGGACCTGAACGACGGCGACCTCAAGGTGACCGTGAGCGTGGGCGGCAAGACCTCCGACCCGCTCAACCTGCTCAACACGTTCGATCCTGACACCGGCCTGGGCGTGGCCGGCGACTACGAGGCCCCGATCATCCCGACGGCCCCCGGCGACTACACGTTCCACCTGACCGGCTCGATCGACGGGACGCCGGTCGACGAGACGGCGGCATCGAGCGACTCGACCTTCAACTCGGCCGTCGCGGCGACCCCCATCCAGTTCCCGAACCAGCTTCCGGCGCTGACCGACCTGATCACCCGCCTCGACCGGATCGACGCCCGGATCAGCGCGCTCGGCAGCCCGCCCCCATCGGCTGGGGCCGGCGCGCCGAGCTCGGAGCCCGTCTCGGCCGAGATCGATGCCGCCAGGGGCGCTGCCGCCAGCGCCAAGAGCGCCGCGAACAACGCCCTGCTCGTCGGCGGTGTGATCGGCGCCGCCGGCGTGATCATCGGCCTGGCCGCGCTCGCAGTGGCGACCCGCGGCCGGCGCCCGGCAGGCTGAGACCAGGTGAACGCACCGGCCAGGGTCCTTCGCGTGGCGGCAGTCCTCGGGCTGGCTGCGGCGCTGGCCCTGCCCACGGCCGCCCTGGCCCACGCGCTGCCCCAGACGAGCAAGCCGGGTGCCGGCTCAACCGTGACCACCCCACCCAGCCAGGTCTCGATCATCTTTGGCGAGCGCCCCGACGCCAACCTGTCCACGATCAAGGTGCTCGACACCACGGGCGCCTCGGTCACCTCCGCTTCGACGGCGGCCGTCGCCGGCAATCCGCTGGAGCTGGCGGTGCCGCTCAAGCCCAACCTCCCGGACGGTGTGTACACCGTTGCCTGGCGAACGGTCTCGGCTGTCGATGGCCACCTGGCGACCGGTTCGTTCGCATTCGGGATCGGGGTCGCTCCCCCGGCCGCCGAATCCGCCTCCTCGTCTGCGACCGTGACGTCGTCCGCACCCGCCGGGGCGATCGCCGGCCGCTGGCTGCTCTACCTCGGACTCGTGGGGCTGCTGGGCCTGGCCGTCTTCGGCGCGCTCGTCGCGCACGGCTCGCCGGTCTCGGTTCGCCGGGTCATGCCGGTCGCCTGGATCACCGCCACGGCCGGGACCGCGCTCGTCGTGGGCTTCGAGCTCGGCGACGCCGGGGTCGACCTGGACCAGGCCTTCAACACGTCGTTCGGGCCGGCGATCATCGCCCGGACCCTGCCACTGCTCGTCGCCGGGATCGCCGTGCTGCTCCTCGAGCTCCGCCGCGGGCGGCAACGGGTCGCGCTCGCCGTGGCCGGCCTGGGCGCTGCCGGTGGCATGGTGGCCGACGTCGCGTTCGGCCATGCGGCGGCCGGGTCGGATCCATTCGTCGACGCCCCCGTGCAGGTCCTGCATGTCGTTGCGGTCGGGTTCTGGCTGGGTGGCCTGCTGGGCCTGCTCGTCAACCTGCGGGGCGAGCCCGGCGAGACATCCGCCCGGCTGGCGAGACGCTTCTCGCGGCTGGCCACCGTCGGCATCGCGACCGTTGCGGTCACCGGGCTGCTCCGCGCGATCTCCGAGGTCGGCACGATCGACAACCTGCTCTCCTCGGACTTCGGGCACCTGGTCACCGCCAAGACCGCCCTGCTCGGCGTGCTGGCCGTGCTGGGGGCTGTCAACCAGTTCCGCCATGTCCCGGCCGCCGGGCGAGCGCTGACCGGCCTGCGCCGAATCGGGTCGACGGAGCTCCTGGTCGGCAGCACAGTGCTGCTCCTCTCGGCGTCGCTCGTCAACCTGGCTCCGCCCTCCGAGGCCGCGGCCGGCGCTGCCGTGTCCCCGGTGGTTGCCAGCCCGGTGATCCTGGCCGGCTCGGACTTCGGCACCTCGCTGAAGCTGCGCCTGGATGTGGCACCGGGGACCGCCGGGATCAACACCTTCAAGGCCACCGTCACGGACTACGACACGGGTGCCCCGCTCGGCGCGGCCACTGGCGTGACCCTGCGCTTCACGTTCCCGGGCCGCTCCGACGTGGGCAGCTCACGCCTCGACCTGCCGTCGATCGCGCCGGGCGGCCGCGGCGCGAGCGGCGCGCACCAGTCGCTCGTCGGCGCCAGGCAGGCGACGGCGCTGGGCGTGCAAGGGGCCGCCTCGGTGGAGGTGCCCCTCGAAATCGTGACGCGCACGACCCCCGCCACGATCGACACGAACGCGGTCGCCGGTTTGCCCACGATCTACACCGTGCACCTGTCCGCCGGCCGCACGATCCAGGTCTACCTGGATCCGGGCACGGCCGGCCCCAACGAGGTCCACGCCACCTTCTTCGATGCGACCGGCAACGAGCTTCCGGTCCAGACAGTCGTCATGGTCCTCGGGCCGGCGGGCGGCGCGGCCTCGAGCCTTGATCCCCGCCAGCTGGAGCCCGGCCACTTTGTCGCCGATACGACCCTCGCGGCCGGGACGTACACACTGTCGGTAGC
>JBEPUS010000001.1:0-60923 GCA_041691435.1 Chloroflexota bacterium | reverse complement strand
TCGAGGCGAGCTCGGCGGCGACGTCCGGGCGCCCGGACGACGAGGTCCCGGGCCAGCCCGCCGGGGAGAGCCTCGATCGCGTCACGATCGACCTCTGGGAGCTGGCCGAGGGACCGCCGCTGCCGCTGACCGCTGTCAGTGGTGGAGCGCTGGGGATCATCTGGGCGCGGGTCGCGCCCCACGCCGAGGCGGCAGCCCACGAGATGATCCGAGCCGTTGCGCCGGCAGTAGGGGCGGCCGGCGTCGCCGGCCTGCATGTCGGGCGGCGGGTGCTCGAGGGCCACACGGAGCTCGTGGTCGTGGCGTCCTGGCGCAGCCGGATCGCCCTCCACGAGTTCGCCCAGCGGCGCTCGGGAGGCACGCTCGATCCGGCGTTCCTGCGGCTGATGACGGAATGGCGCTTCGAGACGTACGACTGCCTGGCCGGCGGAGAATCCGAGCTTCCGTTGGCCGGGCCGGCCGTGCTTCTCGCAGATGACCAGGGCCACTACCTCGATGCCTCGCCGGAGATCGAGGCGCTGCTGGGCGTCCCCGCCGAGCTGGTCCTGCGCCAGTCGCTGGCCGACTTCACCCCGCCCGAGTTGCGAGCCGAGACCAGCGCCAGCTGGGCCGCGTTCCTCGCGGCCGGTCAGGCCGCCGGAACCTTCGAGATCCTGCGAGCTGATGGCCGGCGCCGAACCGTACAGTTTCGAGCGCAGGCGAACTGCCCCCGGCCTGGCATCCACGCAGCGGTCCTGTCGGCGCCGGAGGCGCCCCTCGATCCGCGCTCGATCCCCGAGATCGTGGCGGACTCGTTTCCCGAGGCACCCGAAGTCGCCGCCTGAACCGGCCGGCGAGACCCCTGCCGGAGGTGCTTGCAAATCCGTTGCAACCGTCTCGAGCGGGTTCAGTTCTGGGGATCAGCGACGTATCGTGACCCAATGGTCATCCGGATCCTGCAGACCAGCGTCCATCCCGAACGGGCCCACGAGTTCCGCGAGCGGGCCCTCCAGAAAGCTGCAGATGCGCGGCGGGTGCCGGGGGTGATCGATGTCCACGTCGGCAACCAGGCTGGTGGGGCGGGCCACAAGTTCGTCTTCATCAGTCGCTGGGAATCCGTCGACGCCCTGTACACCTGGGCCGGCGGCCGCGACCTTCTCGCCCGGCCGATCTACTTCGAGGGCCTCGAAGAGGCGCTGATCGAATTCGACATCCAGCACTACGTGGACGTGGAGTCGACCGACTAGGCCTGGTTCGTGAGGCGCCGCATTCGGCCACGGAGCCGTTTCGGGCGGCTCCACTGCAAGGTGGCTGGGATGCCTGGCCGCACCCATCGAATGGTTCTCGCTGCATTCGGCGGTCTAGCGTGGGGCAATGCACGAATCTGGTCGCTATCCGCTCGATGTCGACGCGCCCCAGCGAGTGGTGGCGGTGCCGGCGAGCGACCTGGAGTTCGTGGGCTATGTGGGCGAGGTGGCCGCCTCCTTCGCGGAAGCGGGCGCGCTCGAGGAACGGCTTCGAGCACGCTACCCGCGGGCTCGCGTCCGCGCGAACGAATTGAGCGGGCGGGACGCCGTCCTCTATGCCTATCGCGACGGTCGCTGGGAACCCGGCCGGTCCTCCTAGGCGGAGGCGCCGCCGTGCGGCTTGCAAAGTGCTTGCAGTCCAGCCAGAACGCTGGACGATGGACCGGCCAGCCTGAATACTGCGCCGGGGACCAGACCGCCCGCTATGGAGCCAACTCCTCATGATTTCGGAGCCCGCGCCAGGGCCTGAGCCAGCGTTGGTGCCCCTCCTGCACCTCGTGTCCGCTCCCGATTCGGGCGCTTCATTCGGATGGGTCGAGCCGGGCGCGCGCCAGATCCTCGAGGCGCTCCAGGTGGCCGTCTACACGACCGACGCCGCCGGCCGGATCACGTTCTTCAATGAGGCTGCCGCCGACTTCTGGGGCCGCCGTCCCGAGCTGGGCGAGGAATGGTGCGGGTCGCTCCGCCTGTACTGGCCCGACGGGCGGCCGATGGGCCACGATGAGTGCCCGATGGCCCGTACCCTCCACGAGGGCCGGCCGATCGGCGGCACGGCCCTGGCCGAGCGGCCCGACGGTGGAATGGTCGCCTTCCGGGCCTATCCATCACCGCTCAAGGACGAGTGCGGTCGGCTCGTGGGCGCCATCAACGTGCTCGTTGACATCTCTGCGCATGTCGCTGCAGAGCAGACCATTCGGGCGGGTGCCGAGGCCCTGCGTCAATCGAACGCCGTCAAGGACGAGTTCCTTGGCCTGGTCTCGCACGAGCTGCGGACGCCGGTCACGACCATCTACGGCAACGCTCAGCTCCTGCGGAGTCGAGCCGAATCGCTGGCGCCGGAAGACCGGCGCGAGATGATCGTGGATATCGCCGAGGACTCGGAGCGGCTCCTGGGCGTCATCGAGAACCTGCTCCTCCTGACGCGCATCGAGGGCGGGGTAGCCCTCGACCTGGAGCCGCAGGTCCTTGCCCATGTCATCCGGACGGCCGTGGCCGCCTTCGGTGAGCGTCGGGGGCGGACGATCACGTTCACCAGCCTGCCTGCCCACCACCTGGTGGTCGATGCCGATCGGACCTCGCTTGAGCTGGTGATCGGCAACCTCCTGAGCAATGCCGACAAGTACAGCCCGCCGGGCACGCCGATCGAGGTGGTCCTGCGGGTCGCCGGCGGCGAAGCCCAGGTCGCCGTCCTGGACCGGGGCATCGGCTTGCCCGCCGACAGCGACGCGGACCAGCTGTTCACCCCGTTTTTTCGCGCCCAGGCGGCGCGCCAGCAGGCCAGCGGGATGGGCATCGGCCTGGCCGTCTGCAAGCGGCTGGCCGAGGCGCAGGGCGGCCGGGTCTGGGCGACGAGCCGCCCTGACGGGGGCGCCGAGGTGGGCTTTGCGCTGCCCCTCGCGCCGGAGCCCGAGACCTGAGTCCCAGGTAGTACCCTCGGCGCATGACCTTCCACTTGCGCCCTGCCTCCAAGCCGCTCTTCGAGCGGCATCAGCACAATCCGATCATCACCGCGGCACAGCTGCCCTACGCGGCCAACGCCGTGTTCAACCCTGGCGCGGCCCGGCTCCAGGACGAGACGGTGCTCCTGCTGCGGGTCGAGGACCTGCGCGGGATCTCCCACCTCCAGGTTGCACGGAGCAAGAACGGGATCGACTCGTGGCACTTCGATCCGGAGCCCCTGATCAGCCCGGATCCCGAGCGTCACCCGGAGGAGTTCTGGGGCTGCGAAGACCCTCGCCTGACCTGGCTTGCCGAACGCGATGAGTGGGCGATCGCCTACACGGCATACAGCCGGCGCGGGCCGCTTGTCTCGCTGGCCACGACCCGTGATTTTCGAACCGCCAAGCGCCTCGGTCCGGCGATGCCGCCCGAGGACAAGGATGCGGCCCTCTTCCCCCGGCGCATCGACGGCCGCTGGGCGATGATCCACCGGCCGACCCCGTTGCGCGGCGGCGCACACGTGTGGGTCTCCTATTCGCCGGACATGCGCCACTGGGGCGACCATTCACTGCTGATCGAGGCTCGTGATGGGGCCTGGTGGGACGCCGGCAAGATCGGGCTGGGCCCGCCGCCGATCGAGACCGACGCGGGCTGGCTGGTGATGTACCACGGCGTCCACTTGACGGCGGGAGGCCCAATCTATCGCGTCGGGTTCACGCTGCTCGACCTCGAAGACCCGACGATCGTCCTCCGCCGGAGCGACGAGTGGGTCCTTGGGCCGGCCGCCATCTACGAGCGGGAGGGCGACGTCGCCCAGGTGGTCTTCCCGTGCGGCTGGACCGTCGACGAGGCCAACGACCGCCTCAACCTGTACTACGGGGCGGCCGACACGAGCGTGGCCGTCGCGACGGCGAGCTTCAGCGCGGTCCTGGCCTACGTTGACGCCTGTCCACGACCGAATCAGCGGCGTGAATCCGACCTGGCCGATGCGATCTGACGCGGTCAGGCGACTCGGCGGCCGGTGAGGAGCTGGGCGGCGAGGACGATCACGGCCAGGACGAGCAGCAGGTGGATGAACGCGCCGCCCACGGCCGTCACGAGGCCAAGCGCCCAGAGGACGAGGAGAATGACCAGGATCGTCCACAACATGTCCGGAGCCTCATCTCTGTTGATCGCCCTGATGGAGCGGTAGCGCCAACGTACCGCTCGGCCATCGACAGCCCCATGTCGGTATTGATCGGTCCGTTGCGGATGCCTCGCAAGTCGCGGCGGCTCTGTGACGACTCTGCAATGACTTCCCGCTCGCTACGAGCATGGCCGCCCCGGGCGGGCATCCATCCTCCTTTGGGGACGACCCCAGGAACACCAGGCCAAGGAGTTATGCCGTGAAGTCCGATCCATCCCAGGCCGAGCCTCGGCAACCCGATTCAAGCGACGTGGTCAGTGGACCGATTGGCAGCGCAAGGCTGCGCGATCCGGCCACGTCGATGCCCGAAGGAGCCGAGCTCGAGCGACTGCCGATTGTCGAGAGTGACGCGACCGCGGACGACGCCGACGAACCGGAGCAAGCGCCCGGACGATGACCAACAACTGACCCCGGCGTGGCCGCGTGCAATGCGACTGCAGCATCCCGGCATCGATCGATAGCGTCGGCGGCAAGGAGTGTCGCGGATGCTGCCCGAGCACACCCAGGTGCTCACAAGGGAGATTGAACGATGACCATGCAAGACGAGCGTACCGTCGTCAGCCAGCGCGTTGATGCCAGCGGCAACGACGGCCCCGTCAGTGAAACCGTCGCGACCCGCCGCGTGACCGTCACGCCCAGCGGCAGCGAATATGCCCGTCGGATCATTGCCCTGGTCTTCGGGCTCATCCAGATCGTGATCCTCCTCAGGTTCGCGCTCCTGCTGCTCGATGCCCGGACGGGCAACGACATCGTGGCCGGGATCCTCAACGTCAGCCAGGTGTTCGTCGCACCGTTTGAGGGCATCCTGCGGACGAACGCCCTCCACTCGGGCGGCTCGGTCTTCGATGTGGCGGCCCTGGTCGCGCTCGTTGGCTGGACGATCCTCGAGGCGATCATCCTGTGGATCATCGCGACCTTCAGCCGGGAGCCCGCCGCGGTCTGACCAGCGAGATTCGGCCGCATCAGGACATCGTCAGCCGGGTGTCGCACATTTGCAAGGCGCGCGGCCGCGGCGCGTCTGCCCTCGATGCGGACGGCGTGCGATCGTCGCATGAAGCAACTTGTATTGAGATTCCAGGAGGAACCCATGCTCCAGATGCCAACCATCGCGGCGGTCCAGGACCGCGTTCAGTCTCTCGCCGGCAACCACCTGCCCGAGGCGTCCTTCCAGTGGCCAAAGGTGGACCTTGGATCCGTGGACGTCAGTCGCAGTCTGGCCGACGCCGCCACGGCCATGCATCTTGGACACCGTTCTCGTCGCTCGCGCCGCCCACTGGCAATTGTCGCCGTCCTCGGTGCCGCCACCGCGGGCTGGCTCCTCTGGAGCCAGGAGGCCGTCCGCAGCCAGGTCCAGCGCTGGGTTCGATCGGCGAGCTCGCGGCTCGCGAACATGCGCTCGGGCCAGGCCAGGTCCACGATGACCGAGCAGGAGTCCCCGGTGGCCTTCACGGCGGCGGATACCGCTCCGATAGTGGCCGACGTCTACCTGGATCGCGCGCTCGACCCGAGCGAATATCCCGTTGGGCTGGGCGCGCACAACGGGGCGAGCTAGTCCGCGGTCGGGCTGGGTCTGACACGAGAACGAGCGCATTCGCAACGGATCCGAAAGGTGGGCCATCCCGGCCCGTCATCTCCCCGCAAGATCCCGTTCGCTAGTCTGCGAAGGCGTCGTGCGAATGAGGCTCTGCCAGCATCGCAAGACAGCTTCCAGCGCCGGCAGGGTGATCGACGAGACCTGCCGGCGCTGTCCAATGCCAGCCAGGAGCAAACCTTGAACGAAGACCCCAGCGAGATCCAGGGTGCGCTCCGTGCGGCGTCCGATGGCCTGCTGATCGCGATTCGCGAGGTCGACGCGCGGGAGAAGCTCAAGCGCGGCGTGCTTCCCGGATCACCCGACTTCGGGCCCCTGGCACGCGCGGTCACGATCGCCGCAGAAGCGGTCCTGGCGCTTGCCCAGCAGGAGGAAGCGCGGGCCGACGAAACGTCCGGCAAGCCCCGTGGTGCCAGCCTGCCGACGATCGAGGAGTCGCCGCCCAGCTCCGACCTCGCCGGCATCCTGGCTGACTGGCGAGCGGTGGAGCGCCATCTCGGAGCCGTCGACCAGGGCAGTCCCGAAGCCGCCCAGTTGATGAAGGAGTTCGAGCGCCACCGCGACCGCTACGCCACGCTCGTCAAGGGGCGCCAAGCTCGAGTTCGAGCCCACTGAGAGGACCAGTCGTGCTGACCCGGATCGGGCACGCGTACGAGCTGCATACCCGCGACCGGCCTCCCGAGGCAGCGCTGATCGCGACGCTCGCCTACTTCGTGGCGCTGGTCGCAGTTCGGCTCTTCACCACGCTGACGAAAGCCGGTGCCGACGCCGATATCAACATCGGCGCGACCCACATCCACCATGTTGTTTTCGGGATCGCCGCCATCCTGATCTCGGGAATGCTCGCACTGGACGAAACGCACCGCCTGTTCCGGGCCGCTCTCTTCGGCATCGGCGCTGCCCTCGTGCTCGACGAGTTTGCCCTGGTCGTCTTCCTCAAAGACGTGTACTGGCTGCCGCAAGGGCTGCTGAGTGGTTTCGCGCTGGTCGTTGGGCTGCTCGCCCTGGCCATCAACCTGTTCCGAAGTCGAGCGTTCATCCTGGAGGTCCGCGGACCGCGCGAGAAACCATGACCGCCGACGGGCGCCAGCAGATCGTCGGACGCACAGCGAGCAGGTGGAGGCCGCGCTTCTGGCGGGCCTTCTACGTGGACCAGGCGCGCCTCATCTGGGAGTGGCGAGCCAACCGGCTGTCGCTCGTGCGCCGGGTGACCCTGTCCGCGGTCGCGTCCGCAATCGCCCTCGTCGTGATTGCCTCGGTCTCGCCGAACCTGTCGCTCGCGAGTCCAGGCTCGGTGATTCTTGGGGCATTGATGCTCACAACGCTCAACGGGTTAGCCAGGCCGGCTCTGCTCCTCCTTCTGTCGCCATTGCCCACACTGGCATTGCCGATCCTGGGGTTTGTGCTCGAAGTTCCGATCGTGCTGGGCATGGGTCAGCTGGTTCCGGGTGTCAGGGTTGGGAGCCTCCCGGCTGCCATCTGGGATGCCGCCGGCCTCGTCATCCTGAACTCGTTGCTCGCCGAAATCCTGCGAACGTCGGACGACGACTCCCATTTCGGCGCCCAGGTTCGGCGCTTGGCCGGCCGGGAGTTCGGCAAGGCGCAGACCCCGACGCCGGGGTTGCTGATGATCCAGCTGGACGGCCTGAGCCTGCCGGTCCTCGAGAACCAGATGCGCGCCGGGCGGATGCCAACGCTGGACCGCATGCTCCGAAGCGGTGCATACGAGCTCGATCCATGGCGGGCGCTCCTGCCACCCGTGACGCCGGTCAGCCAGGCTGGGATCCTGCACGGTCACAACGACGACATGCCCGGATTCCGCTGGTACGACAAGGAAACCAGGACCCTGCTCGTCGCCAATACACCCGACGGAGCGTCCGCCATGCTCAAGCGTCAATCCGACGGCCAGGGCTTGCTGGCCGACGACGGCGCCAGCATCGGCAACCTGCTGACCGGTGACGCGGCACGAAGCTACCTGACGATGGCCACCATTTCCGAAGACCTGCCCAGTGCCGATGATCCACGGCACCTGCGCGGCATCTTCGTCAGCGAGGTCAACTACCTACGGCTCCTGGTCCTCACCATCGGTGACCTGCTCAAGGAGCTCTACCAGCGCGAACGGCAGCGTGGTCGCGGCGTGCAACCACGGATTGCACGCAACCTTCATTACGCGCTCGAACCTGCCCTGACCAACGTGTCGCTGCGAAATCTGACGACCGCTCTGGTCATCGAGGAGATGTTCGGCCGGGCGCCATCCATCTACGTCGACTACACCGGCTACGACTGCCTCGCCCACCACGCCGGACCAGAGAGGCAGGAAGCCGTGGATGCGCTGGCCGGCCTGGACCGGACGATCGGGAGCATCGTGCGCGCGACTCGGGACACGCCCCGCCCCTACCGCATCGTGCTGCTCTCGGACCACGGGCAATGCCTTGGCACACCGTTCTCGCTCCTCTTCGGTGAGCGCCTGGAGGACGTCGCCATCCGGTTGATGGGCGGGCTGCCGCCTCCGTCCAGAGGCGCAGCCCGAGCGAATACCAGGGCCTCGGCCGGATGGTCCTCGGCGAGGTGGGTCGCGGGCCAGGTGTTCGAAGGGCCGTAGCCCGGCGAGCGGGTCGCCGACGTGCCCGCCCGTCCGCGCCGGTCGACGCCCAGGACATCGTCGTCTGCGCCTCCGGCAACCTGGCTCTGCTCTACCTGACCTGGGCGGAGGGGCGAATCGAGCGCGAGGCAATCGATGACCGCTATCCGGAGCTCATCCCCGGGCTTCTCGCCCACGATGGCGTCGCCCTGGTTCTTGTCCATTCACGGGACCGCGGCCCGCTGGCCCTCGGCCGGGCGGGCGAGCACGAGCTGGAGTCCGGACGAATCAGGGGCAACGATCCACTCGTCCAGTTCGGGCCTGAGGCGTGTGCCAGTCTGCTGCGCATGGACGGGTTCGCCAACACCGGCGACATCATCGTCCTGGGCCCGTTCGACGCGGGCACCGGCGAAGTCGTGAGCTACGAAGACCTCGTGGGTTCCCATGGCGGGCTGGGCGGGTGGCAGGAACAACCCTTCATCCTGCATCCTGCGTGGCTGCCGCTCGATCATGGACCGCTGGTGGGAGCGCCCGCGGTCCATCTCCAGCTGCGTCGCTGGCTGACCGGCCGGTACCCGGATCCGGAGGGCGGCGGCCTGCAGCGCTGATCCCCGCTGCCTCATTGTTGCGAGGCTGTAATGCGGACATCGATGGGCGGAATGGGGATCGGTCAGGGTGCCCGTACGCTATGTTGAATGACGATGGTCGTATCAGCGGTGGGCGTGGTCGGTCGTTTTGCGGGCGACCTGATGATGAGCGCGCTCGGTTGGGCGAGCAGCCTGCTGTTCGGGCGCGTCCCCCGGTCTCACGAGCGATTCCTTGTCGCGATGCTGGGCGGTTCGTTCCTCTGGTTGCTGGTCATCCTGGGGCTGCTGCTTCCGAGCGTCGCCTCGTGGGCGCTCAGCACCACGCCCCATCCCCCGTTCGTCGACCAGGCCGGCCTGGCGATCGCCCTGCTCACGGCGGCGTTCCTCCTGCCGGCGCTGGTGGGCCTGGCCGGCGCCCGCGTGCCCATGGAAGCTGAGCGGCCTCGGGGGCTCTCGATCGTTCGGGAGGTCTTCCGGGGCTACGTGCTGACGCCGTTGATCAGCGTGCTGGTGCTGTTCCTGGCGGGTGTCGGGGTCGCGCGGAAGGTGCGCAGCCTGCGCAATGGTTGGTCCGACACGCACATCCCGATCGTGATGACCCCGGGCGGCTACGATCGGACGGCCAGCGATCTCCAGGATGCCCTGAGGTCGGCAGGGATTGCCGTCCTGAGTGCCGAGGCGCCACGCGTGCTGACGTTCCCGGCATGGCTCCTGACCCGTGTGGCAGGTCCTGGCGTGCGGCGGCTTCGGCCCGATCGGCTCATTGAGCTGTGCGGGCAGAACCTGCGGGTAGGCGTCTATCCGTCGGACATCGCGATCTCTTGTCCCAACGCGGGCCGTCTCCGGGTTCGGGCCGTGCTCCGCGACGCGATGTTGACCAGCGAGGCGCACCTCACGACCAGCGCCGAGGCCCAGCAGATCGAGGATCGGCTCCAGCGCCTGTCGACCGGCGGCTCTGGAGCGAGCAGCGCGTCGGTTGGCGGGGTGCGAGCGGCCCTGATCCCGATCGACGCCGACATGCTAGGCCTGGAGCTGACAACGGACGAATGGGACACCCTGAGCCACCTGCGCCTGCAGGTCGAGTGCGTCCTGCTCCGGGCGGTTGCCGACGCTGAGGCAGGCGCGCCGGTGGTGGTTGGGCGCGTTCAGCGGCCGTCGATCTCCGTCTCGGCCGACCCCGCGCACGGCGGGCCCTCGGTCGGCGAGATCAGGATGCTTCACGGTGAGGCAGCCAGGTGAGCACCCTGTCGACCGATCCGGGTGCGCCGGCGACACGTGGGCTGGTCTGGCCGGCAACCACCCGGATGGTCGTCCTTGCGCTTGCCCTGGTCAGCTTCGTCGGATTCCTGGCGCTCACGATTGCGCTGGCGAGTCACGTGGTGTTCCCATTCGACCAGCCGATCCTTGCCCTGGTCCGCACGTGGGATGGCGCCCCGTGGGTCTGGAACGCTTTCTCCCAGTCGGCGAACTTCCCGTTGATCGGAATCGGCGTTGGCCTCATCCTCTGGCTGCTCTGGAAGCGTCGCCACCGGGAGGCAATCCTGGTGGTCCTCATGCTGGTCGCGGTGACTGCCGGCAGCGAGGGAGTGAAGCAGCTCGTGGGGCGGCCCCGGCCATCAGGCAACGGAGACGGCATCCCCGGGGTGGTCTACAGCTACCCGTCGGGTCACGTCCTCGAGTGCCTCACGATCCTCGGGGCCGTCTCCATCCGCTTCTGGCGGACGACTTCGTACACCCGTCTTCGGGTCGTCCTGGTCTTCCTCGTGGCGCTCGAGGTCAGCCTCGTTGCCATCGCCCGGATGGCACTCAATGAGCACTACCCCAGCGATCTCCTGGGCGGCTTCTTCGGCGCCACCATCGCGCTCTGTCTGTACGCCTGGTTCACCCGGCCGGGCGGCTGGGCCGATCTTGACCGCGAGCCGCGGCGGCCGGCGAAGGAACCAGCACTGACGGCGACGGGCCCGCGTCGAGATGCTGGCCCCCTCGGCGAGGCGGGACCGCTCGGTCCCACTGACGTTGCCCCGCCGATTACCGCGGCCGTGCCAGCCACCCCGCCCGAGCTGGGCCTGGCCACGATGACCGTCGTGGTTGGCTTTGTCGTCCTCGTCGCCAGCCTGGTTGTGCTGGGCTCGGTGGCGGAGGGAATCCGGGCCCAGGAGGTCTTTGCCCTCGATACGTGGGCGACTCCGTTCCTGCACGGGATTGCCTCGCCTGGCCTGGACGTCGTGATGAATCTCTTGACTGACGTCGGTTCCGCCCTGGTGATTGTGCCCGTATTCCTGCTCGTCGCCACCTGGCTGGTCCGGACTGGCCGCCGCCGGACAGCCATCTTCCTCACGGTGGCCAGTATCGGCAGCCTGGTCCTCCAGGGCACGATGAAGCTGTTCTTCGCCCGGCCCCGGCCGCCACTGCCGTGGGCAACCGTCCTGCCCGACTACAGCTTTCCCAGCGGCCACACGATGAATGCCGTCGTCTTCTACGGCGCGATCGCCCTCATCCTGTGGTCGCTGCTGGGTCGTCGGGCCGGGCTTGTTGCCCTGGCAGTGAGCGCCCTGATCGCGTTCGGCGTTGGCGTCAGCCGCATCTATCTCGGCTTCCACTACCTGACCGATGTCGCCGGCGGGGTCCTGGCCGGGATGGCCTGGCTGCTGATCGCCGGGGCGGCATTTCGCGCTCGACCGACGTGGCAGCGGTGGCGCACGCGCAGCGGACCGGCGCGCACCGACGGTGGCCGCCAGCCGTCGGCTGGACCGCTCGCGTGACGCGCGCCCTGGTGATCGGCCGGTATCGCAAGGGTCGCCATATTCGACCTGTGGTCCGCGATGTGGAGCGACGGCTGCGGGCCGGCGGTTGGCGCGTGGAGAGCAAGATTGTCACGAAGAAGAAGGATCTCGAGAGCTCGACGCGCAAGGCGGTGAAGGCCGGCTGTGACGTCGTGGTCGCAGTCGGGGGCGATGGCGCCGTGGTGCGCGTCGCGTCCGGCCTGGCCCAGACGAAGGCTGCCCTGGGCATCATCCCAACCGGGACCGGCAACCTGCTGGCTGGCAACTTGAAGCTGCCCCACGGCGTGCCCGGTGCCACCCGCACGATCCTGGCCCGCCACTCGCGGCGCATCGACCTCGGCCACCTGGTCGTGGACGGAGCCGAATGCGATTTCGCTGTCGCCTGCGGGATTGGCTTTGATGCCGAGGTGATGGACGCCACCGGTACGAAGCAGAAGCTCCGTTGGGGCAAGCTCGCCTATCTCGCCAATGCGATCGGACAAACGGGCACGATCCGCAACGTGGCCCATCGGGTCACGCTGGATGGCGTTGTCACGGAGACCGAGGCGGCCCAGGTGTTCATTGCCAACTTCGGCAGGATGCTGCCGCTGGTCGAGCCCAGGCGCAAGATCCATGCCGATGATGGCCTTCTGGACGTGATCATCGTGCGCGCTTCCGGGCCACTGCCCGGGCTCCTGGCCAGCTGGGAGGCGATGCGCCAGCCGGACCTTGGCGAGAGCAGCGGCGGGCACGTCTTCCGAGCCCAGGCACGCGAGGTTCGTGTGGAGACCGAGCCGGGCCGCCTCGTCGAGGTCGACGGCAACACGGTTGGCAGGACGCCCATGACGGCGACCATCCGGTCGCGATCACTGCGCGTCCTCGTCCCGTAAGGACCCCCCGGGCTCGTCACGGCGGCCTTGCCCGGCTGGGCGACCTGGGTGACAGCCACGTGACAGGTCTGCCTGCTACTCTCCGGAGACTGGCCGCCGGACCGAGCGACCCTAGCGGAGGCGGACGTGCCGGGTGTCCCCAGGATCGTCAAGCGGCTCGTCCCGGGCCGGACGAAACGCTGGCTCCGCAACGAGCTGTACGTCGCGCCGACGGTGCCCAAGCGGGAGCGTCGGGTGCAGGCGGTGGTGGACCACCTGCGGACCCGGGTGCCGATCGAGTCGATGCCGGCATTTGCCGGCGACTACCTCGTCTCCTGGCACAACGCGGGCTTCCTGGCGGATCCGGCGTTCAACCGGGCGGTGGACCTGGGCAACGCACGAGGATCATGGGAAGCCACGTCGGACATCCGCTGGCGGTTCCATGTCGTCCTGTGGGCAGCCGCCCGCGCAGCTCAGATGGACGGCGACTTCGTCGAATGCGGCGTGAATCGGGGCGGCTTCGCCCGGGCGATCGTCGACTACCTCGACTTTGGCCGGGTCGCCAAGAACTTCTACCTCCTGGACACGTTCAACGGCCTCGTTGAGGCGTACATCAGTCCAGAGGAACGGGCCCGCGGCTTCAGCCGGGAGCGCTTCGCCAAGTACACCGAATGCTTTGACGACGTCACCGAGGCGTTCCGTCCATTCCCCAACGTCGTGCTCGTACGCGGCCCGGTCCCCGACACGCTCCCGCTCGTCACGACGGAGAAGGTCAGCTTCCTATCGATCGACATGAATGCGGTCATGCCCGAGATCGCCGCGGCCGAGTATTTCTGGCCGCGACTCGTCCCCGGCGCGATCATGATCCTTGACGATTACGGCAGCCCGCCGCACGCCGCGCAGCAGGTGGCCTTCAACGCGTTTGCCGCTCAGCGCGGCCTGCAGGTCCTGATGCTCCCGACCGGCCAGGGCCTGTTGATCAGGCCCTAGCCGGCGCTCGCGGCCGAACCGTCCGAGAGCGGACCGCGTGGTGTTTTCGACTTGCCGAAGGGCCTTGATCTGGCTGACCGGGCGTAGGAACATCCAGGCATGGTCAATCCATTCGGTAGCGCTCGTCCGCTGTGGCACAACATGTCCGACGCCGACGAGCGCCGGCAGCTTCCCGGGATCGAGCTCGAGTTCCTGCGGGTCGGCGATCTCTTTGCCTCGCGGTCCGTCACGCAACCCGGCTGGCGCTGGTCCACGCACATCGGCCCGATCGCCGGGACCGGCACGTGCCAGGTTGCTCACCGCGGAATCGTCATCTCGGGACACATGCGCATCGAGATGGAGAGCGGGGAGACCGTCGACCTGGTTCCCGGCACCCTCCACATCGTCCCGGCCGGCCACGATGCGGTGGTGATCGGCGACGAACCGGTCGTGATGATCGACATGTCGACGACCTCCGGCGAGTACGGACAGCCGGCGACGGGCGAACGGGTCCTCGCCAGCCTCATCTTCAGCGATATCGTGGGCTCCACGCCCCTGGCCGAGCGCCTCGGCGACCGGCGCTGGAAGCGTCTCCTGTCCGAGCACGATCGATTGCTGGGGGACGTGGTGGAGCGATTCCGGGGTCGAATCGTCCAGACCACGGGAGACGGGGTGTTTGCGCGCTTCGACGGAGCGGCACGGGCACTCGAGACCGCCCTGGCGATGCGCGCCGCTGCCGCCACCTTGGAGCTGCCGATCCGCATCGGGATTCACACCGGCGAGATCGAGCTCTTCGGCGAGCGGGCGCGGGGCATCGCCATCCACACGGCGGCCCGGATCATGGCCCTGGCTGGCGCGGGCGAGATTCTCGTGTCGGATCTCACCAGGCAGCTGGCCAGCGCCCCGGGGTTCACCTTCGAGTCCCTTGGCGAGGTCGAGCTACGCGGCATCACCGGAACCCGGGGACTGTACCGCCTCGTTGACTGGGCGGCCGATGCTGCAGAGCCCGACCCGTTGAGCGTCGAGGCAGGCGAGGCCCGGCCGTAGCTGTGATATCCGGACACGCTGTTGACCAGGACGATCATCGGCGAGCATCCATCGAGTGAGCCGTGCGGCCGCGCCTGGGGTTGCCGGCGTCCCCTGAGCGGCGGCGGCCACGCCTTTGGCGATGAGTGATGCCCGTGCTCGTATGCGACGAATGACCGGCGGTTTGGGGGTCGAGACGAAGGAACCGAGGTCAGTTCGTGCGGGAGACGCCCGGTCGGTGCGGCCCAGGCGGTCCGGACGGGCTCTGATTCTCGACGACCAGCACGTCCATCGGTATCCGGCAAAACGAAGCTGGG
Organism: Chloroflexota bacterium; assembly: GCA_041691435.1. GTDB lineage: Bacteria > Chloroflexota > Limnocylindria > Limnocylindrales > CSP1-4 > Palsa-1033. The sequence goes on along the minus strand of JBEPUS010000001.1, from coordinate 46,090 downwards.
CGACGGACAAGTGAGCTGATTCGCGGCAGCCAGTCCGGACTCCCAGGCGTAACGACGTGTCCGGCAATCACAGCTAGTCCGGGAGAATCAGCACCAATAGTCGGGCGAACAGGACAAAGCCCACGGCCAGCAGGAGCATCACGCCGACGTACAGCCGCGCTCGGCGCCGCGGATCGCGGACCCGGCGCGTGAGCCGGTACGCCAGGTAGACCAGCCCATAGGCCAGCCCAAGCCCGACGAGCACCAGGATCAATTGGAGCCAGGCCGGCAGCCCAGCGCAGTCCGGGCAATTGATCTCGATCGGAATGGCGTGCAGCATGCCTGCCATGATCGCGCACGGGGACCCCGGTTCGCCGGTCGATCCTGCCCTTCTGGGCAGGGAATCTCGCCCACTTGTGAACGGGCTCCGCTGCTACGGTTCTCGAATGCCGGACTTCGAGAACGCCGAGCACGCCCATGGCGACGCGGTGGCCGTCCGATCCGAGGTCACGACGCGGGCAGAGCCGACGGGTTCGCCGAACGCCGCCGTCTCGGTGCAGCTGGCGCGGGCTCCGATCGGCGCCGATCCCAGAGGAGCCCAGCGCCGCCGGCTCAGCAGCCGCCAGGTCATCGCCCTCCAGCTGGCCGTCGGCAACCGAACCGTGGCGCGTGTCGTCCGGCCGATCCAACGGGTCGCGGTGGCCGACCCGCACATGACCGAGACGCTCTACAACAAGGAGACGAAGGGCGGCAAGGCCCGGGCCTCCAAGTACGCCCTTGATCCGAAGTACGAGATGACCCGGAGCGGCGACGCGGTCACCGTCACTGTGCGGATCAAGTTCCTGGGCCAGTCTCGCAACGCCGTGGACCCCAAGTCACCCGGCGCCCCGGCCGGGACCCCGGAGCTTGGCACGCTGCTTGACGACCCAACCGAGATTCCGGAAGGCGACGAGCGCCGGAAATGGGCCAAGGAGACGGCCGACGCCGCGGTCACGATCTGGAACGGACACCTGAGCTTCGTCGGCTCGGCGTTCAACCCCTTGACCTTCCGGAAGGCACCGGAGCGACTCAAGGTGACCTTCATGTCCCAGCCCGTCTATGGCCTGAACGAGCAGGCCGATAACCAGGTGATCATCCATCCTCAGTCCACCGTGGCCGGCTCGCCCGGCCAGCCGATCGATGCCGGCAACTGGTATATGAACAAGGGCAACTACGGCGGCGACGACAAGGTCATCGCCGCCCACGAATACGGGCACCTGATCGGCATTCCCGATGAGTACAGCCAGAGCAACAGCCAGCTCAACGCCCTGCTCCACCAGGCCGCTCCGGCCACTGCCGCCAGCGCCCACGAGGCACTCGACCGATCGACGGTGGAGCTGATGACCCTCGCCTCGCTGCGGGCGCCGCTGGTCCGCCGGCTCAAGGCGACGCTGCCCAAGATCACGAAGGCGTTTCGGGCGCAGGAGCCACTGGTCAAGCAGAAGATGACGGCGGCGGCCCAGGCCTCGATCATCGCCGGCGATGTCCTCAATATCCTGCGCGGCCGGCTGACCCTCTCGACGGCCGCGCAAATGCCCGCCCGGCTCGTCGAAGGCATCGCGATCGAGACGGCCTCCAAGTACAACGAGGTTCTCCAGGCCGGCCTGGGGGTGGACGCCGGGTTTTCTGCGGCAGCGCTCGGCCAGCAGATCCAGAGCACCTACGCATCGGCTCTGTGGGATGCCCAGGAGATCGGCAAGGTGGTGGCGGTCCAGGGCCTGGGCGAGGTCAGCATCGACATCTCGTCCGGCGTCCGGAAGAGCGGAATCAGCGGCGGCCGGATGGGGGCCGCGGCCGGCCGGCTCGCCCGATCGACTGTGGGCCTGCCGAAGGTCGCGCCGGACGCGGCCCTGGCCGGCCAGATTGCGGCCCTGCCGGCCACCTGGTCGGCGACCGGATCCCTGCTGGAGACGAGCATCACCGCAGCCGGGTTCACCGAGCAGATGCGCTCAATCCTCGAGAGCTCTGACGCCGCCGCCGGCGCTCCACCGCCGCCGGGCGCCGTTCCGCCCAGGCCTGCGACCGAGGCCGAGGTCTTCGCGCGGGCCTATCGGCTGATCTCCAACGCCGCCAACGGGGCCGCGACGCAGCTGATCACGAACCTCGTCGATGCATCGATCAGCCCGGTCGTGGCGGCCAGCATCGCCGACCTCCAGGCAAAGATCACCGCGCAGGTCAACCGGCTGATGACCACTCCACCCGCCGGCGTCGCCGCGCTCGAGCCGGCCGACCCGAACATGAAGGCCGTCGTGGCCGCAATGAAGGCTCGCCTCGCGGCGGACGAGAAGGCCACCAAAGGCACGGGTCGCGACCCGCTCGGTGCAGGCGTCAAGGCCCCCAACCAGGACGTCACCTACAGCTACCAGGGACTGATGGGCTCGTCCGAATCGAAGGCGCTGCGTGCGGACCAGTTCAAGCCGATCGTCGACCACTTCAACAAGGACCTGGTCACGATCTTCGAGAGCCGGTTCAAGCCCGAGGTGAAGTAGTGCGCCGGCTGGCGACCTTCGCCTGGCGGACGCCGGGGCCGACGTCCATCGACGAGGAGCTTGCGCTGTTCGACGACGACAGTGCCCGGTTGGTCGTCCGGGCATCGCGCGCGCTGGGGCCGGCGATCGGCACCTATCGAGCGGAGCCCACGGAGGCAGACCGCGAGGCGCTTCTCGCCGCCGGGCCGGGCCCGATCGAATTCAACCTGTTGATGCCACCCGGGGACCAGTCTGAAGCTGCGCTCCGGGCGGTGGCGGATCGCGTTTCGGATCTCGCCAGGCAGACGCCGGAGGCCGTTGCGACGTTCCACGCTCGTGGCACCGGCACTCGGGCGGACGGGATGTCGCCCGTCTCCCTCCTGGTCGTCGGGTCGGGCACCCGGCCAGTCCAGTTCGACATCGACCCGGCTGCGTCCTCCGTCCAGTTCAGCCAGACCGGTCAGCCCACCGGTTGGGTGGACCTTCCGGAGCTGCCCAGCGGCTTCGTCACGCCCGACGCCGAGCTCCTCGGCGGGATCCGCCGGCGGGCCGTCCTGGAACCCGGCGCGTTCGGCGCAATCGCCTTCAAGGTCCGCGCCTCGGGCGCGACCGATGCGGTCTCGATCCGGGTCGCCGGCAGGCTCAGCAAAGCGCTCCCGGACGACGATGACCCCGGCCGGTTCAGCGCGTTGACCGAGGCCACCCAGGTGGATTCGTGATCGAATCGCCGCTGCCCCAGCACCTGCCGGACGCTTCGCCTCAGCCGTCTCCCGACCAGGCCCCGCCACCCTCTGCCGAGACCCTGGCCACGCCGCGCCTGGGGCTCGCCGGCCGGCCGGGGGCGGCCCACCGGGTAGTGGTGATCGGGGCCGGCCTCGCCGGCCTGGTCGCCGCCTATGAGCTCAAGCGGCAGGGTCACAAGGTGATCGTGCTCGAGGCCCAGAACCGGGTGGGAGGCCGGATCCACACAATGCGCGGCTTCGCTCCCGGCCTCTATGCCGAGGCCGGCGGCATGCGCATTCCCCGGGTCCACGACCTGACCCTCGAGTACTGCCAGGTCTTCGACCTGCCGCTGCGACCGTTCGTGATGAACAACCCGCGTGGCCTTGTCTACATCGACGGCCAGCGGATGACGATCGAGGAGGCCAACGCCCAGCCCTCGCGCCTGCCGTTCGAGCTCGCCGATCACGAGCGCGGCCGGACGGCCGACGAGCTCTGGGAGTCGGCGATCGGCGACCTGCGGGCCATGGTGGAGCACGAGGGCCAGGCCGCGTGGAGCGAGATCGTCCGGCGCTACGACCAGTTCTCGCTGTACGAGTTCCTCCGCGAGAAGCACTGGAGCGAGGGCGCGATCGAGTACTACGCGGTGATGAACTTCCTCGAGGCCGACATGCACAACGGGGTCGTCGAGATCCTGCGCGAGGACATCGGCAAGGCGTACGTCGACATGCAGGAGATCGCCGGCGGCATGGACCTCCTGCCCAGGGCGTTCTTCGGCGAGCTGCACCGCGAGATCCGCCTCGGAGCAGAGGTGTTCTCGATCGACCAGGAGCCCGACTCGGTCGTCGTCCACTACAAGACCGAGGCGGGCCGCTACCGGGCCGTTGGCGACTACGCCGTGTGCACGGTGCCGTTCTCGGTGCTCCGCACCATCGAGACGGTCAAGCCGTTCTCCCACGAGAAACGCCGGGCGATCCGCCAGCTGAACTACCACGCCTCGACGAAGATCGTCTTCCAGGTCCGCCAGCGGATCTGGGAAAAGGACGATGGGATCCTGGGCGGAGCCACCGTCACGGACCTGCCGGTGCGCCGGCTCAACTACCCGACGCCCGATCCGTCTACCGAGCGCGGCGTCCTGCTGGCCTCGTACACCTGGGGCCAGGATGCCCTCCAGTGGGGGGCAATGGACGAGGAAACTCGCGTCGAGGAGGCTCTCGATGACGTCGCCCGGATCCACCCAGGGATTCGCGACGTCTACGAGGTCGGCGCGTCACACGCCTGGTACAGCGACCGGTGGGCGCGCGGCGCGTTCGCGATGTTCGCGCCCGAGCAGCAGACTCAGCTCCAGCCGGCGATCGTCCAGCCCGAGGGCCGGGTGCTGTTCGCGGGCGAGCACTGCTCCCTGTACCACGCCTGGATCCAGGGCGCCCTCGAATCGGGCATCCGCGCCGCGCGCCAGATCCACGAGGCGACCGACGTGGCCGAAGGGACGGGGTTACCTCCGGCCTGATCCGAGGTCAGTCCCAGAGGTTGACCTGGCGCAGCCCGGCCATCCCGAGCGGCGTCCTTGACGCTGCTCGTTGCGGCCTCAGTCGCGACCTTCGGTCGTGGCGATATCAGCCTGGTTGCCGGCAGCGTCGGCCAGCGTCCACCACATTGGAGCGTGCTTGTCGAAGACGATCCGGCCGCCGGCCGCGATGGCGGCAGCGACCCGCGCGTCGGCCTGCTCACGGGGTAGCCAGATCGCGACGTGGAAGGCACCGCCGCCATCGGTCGCGCGGGGCTCCTTCATCTGCTCGAACCAGAACGACGGTCCCACGCCGCGCGGGTCGACGAGGTCCTCCTCGGGGCTGTCGGGCCGTGGCTCGTAGCCAAGCACGGCATGCCAGAACGGCAGAACCTTGGGCGTGGCCGCAGCCCCGACGATGATGAGGAAGGTCTGAACGGCGGCCGGGTCGGCGGACAGGCCCTGCTCACGGGCCACCGCCGAGATCTGGCGGGCCAGCTCCACGTCCCGCTGGCTCATCCCGAAGTAGTCGTCGGCTTTCGTGAGCAGGCGGACGGTCACGCTGTCGTGGCGCACGTCGATCCCCGGCTGATGATCGCCGAGACCTTCCACGCCACTGATCGCCTGCACGAACCGGGCGCCGGCCGCCAACGTGCCAGTCCTGAAATAGGCGCACGCCCCCTCGCCCAGCACCCGCCAGTCGGCGACCCCGTCGGCCGCGTTGAATTGCTTCGGCGTGATCCGTTGGGTCATGGCCCCAGCCTACCAGCGCCAATCGGGTGGGGCCGAGCCGCTTCCGGGCCGGTTCCCGGGCCGGGATCGCGATGTCCCTGCAATGCATCCGGGTCCCGCAGCGTGGTTCCTGCAGGGCCGCGCGACCTACGCTTCCGCGGCTGACGCGGCCGCAGGCTGCGCAACACCGTGAGGGAGTATTGGCATGGGGATCATCAGCTGGATCGTTCTTGGAGCGATTGCCGGGTTCGTGGCGAATCTGATCGTGGGCGGCCGCGAAGGAATCATTGGGACCATCCTCCTTGGCATCGTTGGCGCCATCGTCGGCGGCTTCATCGCCTCCGAGGTCTTCCACAAGGGCGACGTGACCGGGGTCAACGTCGAGAGCATCGTGATCGCAGTCCTGGGAGCGATCGTCGTCCTCTTCGTCTGGACTGCCATGACGAAGCGCCAGACCGCCTGACCTGCGGGGGCAACTGACCTCGACTCAGGCTCGAGCCAATGAATCGCGAGCGGCCAAAGATCGTCGTTGTCGAACGGCGTGGCGGCCATGGCTGTGTGATCACGGTGATCCTGCTGATCGTCGCCTGGCCTCTTGCGATCTTGTATTGGATTCTGCGGCTCGTGACGTGGTCGGTTGGGGCGGCGGTCGATTGGCTCACCGGCGGTCCGTTTCGACGGCGCCGGGGCTAGAGGAACGCGAGGAGTGCCGTGAGCAGTTCTTCGTCCGCGCGTCCATCCCCACAGCCCTCTTCTGACGTCCTCAGGGGCGCGCGGCTGACCCTGGGGGCGGTCCTCATGATCGGGTCGATCTGGCTCGCCAGCCAGGCGATCGCCGTCCTGATCCTCCTCTTCGTGGCGATCCTTCTGGGGGCTGGCCTCGAGCCAATCGTCAACTGGCTCCGGCAGCGCCTACCGGTGGGCCGTGCCGCGAGCATCCTCCTGACGTACGCAGGCTTCTTTGCCGCCGTCATCCTCATCGCCTTCCTCGCCGTGCCGACGGCCCTCGGGCAGGTGAGTCAGCTCGCGGCCGACCTGCCCCATCTCCTTCAGCAAGCTCGATCGTGGACGGCGAATCTAGAGCCGCGCGCCCTCGCAACGAGTCTCACGGCGGTCGTGGATGCAGCATCCCGGAGCCTGACCCCTTCGGGCCCACCCGGCGCGGAGACGGTGCTCACGGCTGGACTGACCGTGGCCGAGGCCGTGGGAACGCTCGCGACGCTGCTGACCGTGGTCTTCTTCTGGCTGACCGAGCACGCCCGGCTGCAGCGCTATGCCCTTGCCTTCGTGCCCCTCGAGCGGCGTGGCGGCGTCCACGCGGCGTGGAACGATGTCGAAGCGCAACTCGGCCGCTGGGTACGCGGTCAGGTAACGATCATGGGCACGCTCGCCGTCGGGACGGGGATCCTCTACTCGGTTCTCGGCCTGCCGTCGGCACTGCTGCTCGGTGTCTGGGCCGGACTGGCCGAGGCGGTCCCGCTTGTCGGCCCCATCCTGGGGATCATTCCGGCCATCCTGGTCGCGGCGACGGTGGGTCCCCAGATGGTCGGGATCGTGGCTGTCGCTTACGTGATCATCCAGTTCATCGAGGGCAACATCCTTGTCCCGTTGGTGATGCGCAACACGGTGGGCATCTCGCCCTTCCTCGTCATTGCCAGCCTGCTGATCGGGGGGACCGTGGGCGGGTTTGCCGGTGCGTTCCTTGCCGTGCCGATTGCGGCCGTGATCGCGGTCGTCCTCGAACGAGTGCAGGCCCGGGAAGTGCCGGTCGCGCCGGTCCCTCCCGAGGTTGCGCCGGCAGACGCGGCCGCCAAGGGAGCCGCCGATCCGGTCGAGAAGGCACCCGCAAAGCGGGCCCTCGCACCTCGGTCATAGCCCGCAGCCGCGGGTCGACGATTGGAAGGGGCAGTTCGAGGCCGCCCCAGCCGCCGCCAGGCGGCCGGCACTGTGGCTATTCGAAGTAGCCGGTGATGTCGAGGATCAGCTGGACATGCTTGCCCGCGGCCGGCTTGTAAACGAACCACAGGTCGGTTGCCCCAAGCGTCGAGGTGATCCCATTGGCCCGTATGTCGCCGAGCGGGAAGTTGATCGTGGAGGTCGTCGGCGCCGAATCGGACACGTCGGTGACGGATACGTAGCCGCCGGCAGTCTGGCCGGTGATCGTCAGGTTGCCGGTGATCGCCTGCGCGGCGTCGGGCACCCCGTAGTGGTCGGCGATGTCGACTGAGCGCGGCGTCGTCCCCTGGGCACCGGTCAGCCCGTTGCCGAGTCCGGCAATGCCGAGGGGCAGGAGGGTATCGATCCGGCGGCCGGGGTTGAGCGGGTGGAAGAGAAGCTCGTCGCCGTCGGCAACCGCGTAGTAGCCGGTCACGTCGAGGATGAGATCGGCCGACGCGCCGTCGGCCGCCTTGTACACCGCGCTGATCGAGCCATCGATCAGGTTGAGCGGGATCGTCAGCCCGTTGGCGCGAGTGTCGTTGAGCGGGAAATTGAGGGTCGAGGTGGCAGGGTTGTTATCGGCCGTCGGCGTCACGCTGACGTAGCCACCCTTGGTCTGGTTGGCGACGGTCAGGTTGGCCGTCACCGCGGTCGCGTCGGCGGGGATCGCGCCGACCCCGGCCACCACGAACGGGCGAGCGATATTGGCCATGAACTTGCCGGTCAGCCCGGTCCCGAAGCGGGTGTCGAGGACGCGCAGCGGGGTGATCGGGGTATAGCCCTGGCCTGAGCCCGCCTCGAAGTAGCCGGTCACATCGAGCAGCAGGGCCGTGTGCTTGCCGGCCGCGGCCTTGTAAACCGCCGACAGCGAGCCATCGGGCGCCAGGGCGATGGTCACGTTGTTGGCCCGGGTATCGGCCAGTGGGAAGTTGAGCGTCGAGCTGGCCGGGGTCGGGTTCGGTGCGGGCGTCAGGCTGACGTAGCCGGCCGCGGTCTGCTGGGTCACCGTCAGGTTGCCGGTGATCGCGACCGCATCGGACGGGATGCCCAGCACCCCGCCAACCTGGAAGGTCCGTGGCAGGTTCGCGGAGAAGACCCCGGTCAGGCCCGTCCCGAAGCGCGTGTCGAGGACCCGGACCGGGGCGATCGGGGTATAGCCGTCACCATCCCCGCCCACGACGAGCTCGTGGATCGACGTTGCCCATTTGCCCGAGGCCGCGACATACGGGTCGCCTACCCACACGGCGCTGGGATCCTGCGGATCGCCGGCGACCTGGAGGTACTCGCCCCACTGTCTGTCGGCGAATGCTCCGGCACCTGCGGTCAAGAGCGTTGGAGCGCTCCACTGCAGCGAAGTGTCGGAGGGCAGGTTGTACTGCTCGAAGGAGGATGCATCGGACGTGGCCGACGATCGGGTGTAGACGACATGCAACACGTCGTTGCCCGAGAAGGCGATCCCGCCGAAGGAATCGTCGAAGCCGTTGGTGCCGATCAAGGTATCTCCAAGACGGGCTGGCTCGATGGCTGCCACCGCGCTGTCCAGGCTGACGACCCGGACACAGTCGCGCATCGACGTGTCCCCGGTCGGCGTGCAGGGGACGTTCATCGTGAAACCGAGGATGCCGTTGTGGAAGATGACGCTGTCGGGGTATGGATCGATGGTCGCTGACAGGTTGCCCCCTGGTTGCTGGGGCTGCGGTGCGTCGGCCACCCCGGGGATGATCCCGTCGTCGGTCAGATCGTAGGCCTGCCCGGTCAACGTGTTATGCACGGCCGAACCGGAAAACTCGGCATAGAAGAGGTCGGTTGGATTGCTCGAAGTGTTCGGGAAGAGGAACCTGATCTCGGGCGTCGTTACTGGCTCCTGGACCGCGAAATGGATGTCCGGGACGTCGAGGTCGAAGGATCGAAACGTCACCTTGCTGCCGTCGAAGCCCGGCGCGAGCTGTGACCAGTCCAGGAACGTCGCATCACCTCCGACGAGCGGGTCGAGCGCGACGCAGCCCGGATCCGTGGCCGTACCGGCACCTTCCAGCGCGCGGACGTTGGCCGTCAGGGCCAGCTTGTCGGTCGAGGTCCCGATTTCCGGCCGGTCAGGAAAGAAGTCATTCCAGAAGAACAGGCCCGACGTCCACTGGCCGAGCGGGTCGGACGTGTTCGAGATTGCGTAGTCGATGGAACCGTGGCCAACGAGGGCCGGGTCACCTGGATACGTGTGGGTCGCGCAATCCCAGCTCGTCTCCGTGACGATCCAGCGCTGGCGCAGCGAATCGAAGTGGACCTGCGGGTCAGTTGCCCACGATGCAAAGGTGAAGGTGGGTGGCTCCGGCAGGCCGAAGAAGTCGGTCAGGTCAACCGTGGCCACCCCGGTGCCGGTCCGGCTGACGAACATGAGCGAGCTGTCGTTGGCCTGGACGATCTCGTCGGGACCCGCCGCGATGCCCGGCTCGGGCGGCTGGATGAAGCCCGCGGATACGGGCTGGCCCTGCCCGGCAACCGCCACGGCAATTGACGCTGCCGGCGCCCCGGAGTCGGTCTCGGCATCGGACGGCGGCGGCGCTACCGCTGCTGGGGTTGCCTTCTTCGGAGTCGACGATGCAGCCGCCGCGGGATTGGCGGCGCCGATCGCGGCGTTGGCCGCGGCTGCATCCTGGGTGCGGGCCTGCGGGCCGCGGGCGATCAGGGCACGGACGTCGATCGCCGGGCGGCTGGCGGCATGCACACGCGAATCGGGTGTCATCGACAGGGGCATGAAATGGCCGGGAGCCGCGGCAGCAACGGGGGTCGCCTGGGCAAGCATGCCGCCAAGCAGCAGGGCACTCGTTCCGAGGCCGGCAAGCCGCGCGGCCATCGACGATCGATCCATGTCGATCCCCCTCTCCGTCTCTTCGTGGGGCGCCAGTGGGCCTGGGCGGCGCCAGCGACGCAAGCCTACGCTCAGCCCACCGCGCTGTGTAGCCCTGCGCGCACGCCACCCCCTCCGCCTCCCGCCAGCGGTCGCGCCGGGTCAGACGTATGCGGCGTCGGCGTAGTCCCAGGCGCGGATCGCCTCGGGCTCAAGGCGCACGATCACCCCGCCCTCCAGCAGGTAGTCGGCGACCCGGGCGCCCGGATCGTAGGCCTGTACGTATCGACGAACGATCGCGGGGCCCAGTTGGTCGTAGTCATCCGTGCTCAGTCGCGCGAGTCCGCTCGCCTCGATCGCCCGGTACGGCCGGGCGTCCTCACTGACGATGAGGCTGACCCGCGCATCGCGCTCGAGCATCCTGATCTTCCGGTCTCCGCCCGGGACTTGGAACCAGAAGGCACCGTCGCGGAACAGATGCCAGACGGGCGTCAGCAGGATCGAGCCATCGACCCGATGGACGCCGACGATCGCGTTGAGCGGTTGCTCGAGCAGGTCGCCGAGGTCCTCGGGCCGAAGGTTCCGACGCATGCCGAAATGATAGGGACCGGCGTCGTCGCGCCGTGGCGGATCCCCGCATGGCTGAGCTGTGACCAGCCTGAGCGTCGGGCGGAGTGCTGTTTCGCCATCCCGATCGTCTCAGCGGGCTGGATCGACCAGCCACTTGAGGATCCGGAAGGCGGCCACGGCAGCAGCCTCGGCGCGGTCGCCCAGGCCGCCCGGAGCGGGTGACGGTTCGCCGGTGGCAGACCCAGGCTCGGCCATCGAGCGGGCGCGGAGGTCGCGTTCAACCTGCAGCCGCTGCCGGTAGACCGTCTCCCACTCGTCGTACGGGATCGGCGCGCGGTCGAGCCTGGCGTCGAGGTCCTCCAGCGTTTGCTTCGCTCGCGCGTCGTACCGCGGTGGGCTCGAAGTGTCCGAAGCGCCCCGGGCCAGACCGGTGACCTCGTCTTCCAGGGCCTGTGCCTCGGCGGTCACGGTCAAGTTCGCCGCCGACGTCGTCAGCCGGCTGGCGATGGCGGCTCGGGCACGGGTCACCTCCTCCGGCCGGCCCGAGATCAGGATATCCATCGGGTAGATGAGGACGTCGAGCTTGGGGCCCGTGAGCTGGATCATCCGCTCGGGCACAAGGGCGCTATGGCGATCACCGGCCACCTGGCTTAACCATCTGGCAGGACGTGACATCGAGGCCGGCGCCGTCCCGGCATCGACGACGAGACCGGCCTGTCCGATCGCATCGCGGAGGTCCGCCGCAACCCGGACGTACGCCCCCTGTTTCACCACGAACGAGACGTGGGCGTCGGTCCAGCCTCGGCGCAGACTGAGCAGCCTGCGCCACAGGGCCAGCAAGGCCAGGAAGACCAGGAGTACCGCGAGCAGTGCGGTGACCAGGTAGCCTCGAACGATCGCCCTGGCCAGGAGATGCGGCGTCCGCGGGTTCGCGCGATCGAGCATCGCGACCAGGATTCCGACCAGGCCCGGTGCGACGATCGCCCCGACCAGCATCACCAGCCGGATCACGCTCTGAGGGACGAGGCTCTGGGCCGGCAGGAGGACCAGCAGGAACGCCCCCACGTTGGGCACCGCGATCCCCGCGATCAGCACCAGCCAGATGATCGAGCCGAAGGCCACGCCGAGTACGAGCTTCTGACGGTCCGCCGGCACCCGCCCGAAAAGCAGCGTGCTGGCCCAGCCCAGGGCCGTCGTCAGGACCTGGCCAGCGAATCGCGACCCGAGGGCAAAGAGGGCAGCGAGAATTGCCATGATTGCGCCCATCCTCCTGCCCGGTGGCGATCGCCGCCGCGTCCGAGCGGCTCAGCGATGTTGCAGCTTCGTTGCTTCGGGCCGATGCCGCTGCCAGGGCTCGTACCTGTCATGGAGTTGCAAGGAGACGGAGCGTCGGGCTGGTCTCGTCCGACTCCCCAGGTTGGACGATGCACAGGTACCCGCGAACACGCGAGATGGAGCCTTCAGTGCCAGAGCAGCCCGAGCGCGCACAGCAACCGGAGATTGAGCGTCGCGGTCGCCCAGAGGCTGACGCCCCGCGACGCTGGCGGCACGGCGAGCACCCCGAGCGAACGCTCCCCGCCGCGGGCCAGGAGCCACCGCGCGTCAGCGAATCCGACTGGCGCGATCCGGGCGTACCCACCAGGTGACGCCGCCAACGTCGCCGAAGGCCACGGCCACGACGACCAACGCTCGGTCGTCCTCGCGGCCCCGGCCCATTCCGCCGAAGCCAGCGCCGGATCGTTCAATTCGCCGCACTCGGCCAACTGGTTCGGAGGGGATCCAGGCGCGGCGCTTTGACGCCGATCGCAGGGACACCATCCTCAGCTTTGAAGAGGCGCTCAAGGTCAATCCGGCTGACCGCCAGCTCCTCTGGATCGACATCCAGGGATCACTTGATGAAGCCCAGGCAGATGCGCTGGCGAAGCGATTCAAGCTGGACCAGCAGACGCGAAGTGCCCTCGAACGGATTGGCAGCCGGCCGCACCTTGGCCTCCATGGCGAATACTTCCATCTCCGGGTGGCGGCGGAGCCGGGCCAGGGAAAGAGCCCGTCCTGGCTCGATGCGGTCGCCGGCAGGAACGTCGTGCTGTCCCGTCACGATTCAGCACTCGCGTTCCTCGACACGATCCACGAACAGGTCCAGGCCGACGCTGCCGTCGGCCAGCTCAGCTCCGCCACCTTCGTGGCGTTTCTCCTCGACGGCGTGCTGACCAGCTACTTCAAAGCGGTGGATGGGATCGAGGATGACGTCGATGAGCTCGATGCCCGCTCACTTCAAGGACGCCAGGCGCCTGAGCTCCTAGACGATCTTGTGCGCCTGCGTCGTCAAATTGCTGAACTGCGCCGCCTCCTTGCCAGTCACCGCGAGGTCTTCTCCGCGCTCGGGGACACCGGAGCACTCCAGGTGGTCGACGATCCGGACGCGGCCGACGCACTGCACGCAGTAAGCGAACGGTTCGATGACGCCATGGGCGCCGTCGAGGATGCTCGGGAAGTCCTGATCGGGTCCTTCGACGTGCTGATGACCCGAACGGCCCAGCGAACCAACGAGATCATGAAGATCCTGGCACTGGCCACGGTGCTCCTGCTGCCTGGATCTCTGCTCGCAGGCTTGCTCGGGATGAATGTGAGCATCCCCTTGTCGAAGGACGATCCAATGAGCTTCTGGGTCGTGATCGGGATCGTTGTCGCGTTGGCCGCCCTGATCATCGGTGTGGGCCGCTTGCGCCGCTGGCTTTGAGGGCGACTGCGGCCCTGGGCCGACCATCCTCACGCAACCCTTCCGACCACGCAGTTGAGCTCGCAAGGAGCAGGCCGCCCCATCCCAACCAGCTCGGAGGATTCCTCACATGGCGACATGTCGAACCAGCGGCAAGACGGTAACGATCGGACGCGCAGCGAGCACCGACGGTAAGCAGACCCAACTCGCAGCCCATACCCATGATCCGGCAGGCACCCCACTGACCACTGATCAGGGCGTCGAGATCAACGACGACCAGAACACACTCAAGGCCGGCGACCGCGGGCCGTCGCTGCTCGAGGACTTCCACTTTCGGGAAAAGGTCACCCATTTTGACCACGAGCGGATCCCGGAGCGGGTGGTTCACGCTCGCGGTTCAGCGGCCCACGGCTTCTTCCAGGTGTACGAGTCTCTCGCGCGCTACACCAAGGCCGGCTTTCTGACGGACCCGGCGCGCCAGACGCCGGTGTTCGTCCGGTTCTCGACGGTCGCAGGCTCGCGCGGATCCACCGACCTCGCCCGCGACGTGCGCGGCTTCGCCGTCAAGTTCTACACGGATGAGGGCAACTTCGATCTTGTTGGCAACAACATGCCGGTCTTCTTCATCCAGGACGCTCTCAAGTTCCCTGATCTGATCCACGCGGTGAAACCGGAACCGAACAACGAGATGCCCCAGGCGGCCTCGGCGCACGACACCTTCTGGGATTTCATCTCGCTGATGCCAGAGTCCATGCACATGGTGATGTGGCTCATGTCGGACCGGGCGCTCCCGCGCAGCTTCCGGATGATGGAGGGGTTCGGCGTCCACACCTTCCGGCTCGTCGATGCCAAGGGCCGCTCACGGTTCGTGAAGTTCCATTGGAAGCCGTTGCTCGGCGTTCATTCCGTGGCATGGGACGAGGCCCAGAAGATCTCGGGCAAGGACCCTGACTTCCACCGGCGCGACCTCTGGGAGGCGATCGAGAATGGCGACTTTCCCGAGTTCGAATTGGGTCTCCAGATCATCGAGGAGAAGGACGAGTTCGCCTTCGGTTTCGACCTGCTTGACCCGACCAAGCTCATCACCGAGGAGCTCGTGCCCGTCCAGCGGGTTGGCAAGCTCACGCTGAATCGAAACCCCACGAGCTTTTTCGCAGAGACCGAACAGGCCGCCTTCCACATCGGCAATGTCGTGCCGGGCATCGATTTCTCGAACGACCCGTTGCTCCAGGGCCGCTTGTTCTCGTACACCGACACTCAGCTTATCCGTCTAGGTGGTCCGAACTTCCACGAGATCCCCATCAATCGGCCCATCGCACCGGTGTCGAATAACCAGCGAGACGGGCACATGCGTCAGCAGATCGACGCGGGTCGCGTCAGCTATCAGCCGAACTCGCTGGGCGCCAACGAACCTGCGCAGGTCCCGGCAGCTTCAGGCGGCTACGTGACGTACTCGCAGGCGACCGATGGTGCCAAGGTACGAGCCAGGGGCGAGAGCTTCTTTGACCACTACGGCCAAGCCCGCATGTTCTTCAAGAGCCAGTCCGCTCCCGAGCAGGAGCACCTCATCAAGGCCCTGCGGTTCGAGCTGGGGAAGGTGACGGTGCCCGAGATCCGCGAGCGGATGGTCGGGCACCTCGCTCAGATCGACGCAAGTCTGGCCACGCTGGTGGCGAACGGTCTGGGGATCGAGCTATCCGGAACCCAAGCCGCCCCTCCGAATCTCAGTGTTCCGGCCGACGGGGATCAGCGGGCCTTCCAGCACCGTCAGCTGATCGACCGCGACATCGTGTCCGGCCTGCTGAGCATGGCCGTCCATGTTCCGGGTCCCATCACGAGTCGCAAGGTCGCGATCCTCGTCGCGCCCAAGTTCGACCGTGCAGGCGTGGCGTCGCTGGCCAGAGCGCTTGCCAAGCTGGGAGCCAAGGGTGTCCTCGTCGGACCCCATGTCGGCAAGCTCGCGGCCGACGACCGGACGACTCAGGTGGTGGATTTCAGCATCCTGACGACATCATCGGTCCTGTTCGACGCTGTCTTCGTCGCCGGTGGTGGCGGGGCGCCGGACTGGACCAGCGAGGCCGACGCGGTCGATTTCGTGCGCGACGCGTACAAGCATTGCAAGGCCGTAGGGGCAAGCGGCGAGGGTGTCGAGCTACTCGAGGCGGCGCGCGTCCCCATCGGCGCTCCGGGCGCCGCGGACCCTGCTGACGAGGCGACGGTTGTTGGACCGAAGCTCACGCCCGCGACCATCGCACGTTTCCTGGCCGCCATGGCCGGCCACCGACTCTGGACGCGAGAATCGGAGCTCCACCTGCATCTGTAGAGCTCCGGGGCGAACCTTGAGGTCGGCTCGTGTCCACACCAATCGCCTGCTGAAATCGGGAGCATGGAATGTCAGATCGTTCGAAGCGCGATGCGGGACTGGGCAACGTCCCCGCGAATGACTCAGTTGGCCTCGGGCCGGACGACGAAGGGCTCGTCAACGTGCGCCCCGAGGATGCGGTACCCCTCGGCCACGGGGATGCTGGGCTGGGCAACGAGGGCCGCACGGAGCCAGAAGAGCTTGGCCCGGATGACGAGGGTCTTGGGAACCTCCGCGCGAGCCGTCAATAAGACGAAGCCACCCGCCTGAGCGGGTGGCTTCTCTTCTCTCCGAGCAGTCTGCGAGCTAGGCGCGCGCGTCCTGACCCTGCGCTTCGACCTCGACGGCCGACTGCAGCTTCTGGACGGTTTCTGCGACGGTCATGCCGTTCGCATCGGCCGCCTTCTTGACGTCCTCGTAACGGATGTTGTCCGCCATTTCCTTATGCGGCTCGCCGCAACCACAGGTCAAACACATGGGGTCCACTCCTGGCTGATTGGTGTTGCCGGACGGGTTCGGCCGACCCTGCCAGCATCGCCGAGAGGTCCTACCAGATCGGAGCGGTCCGGCGTGTTGCGGGTTTCATCGGCATGCCAGATCTTCCCCGGGTCGCCCTGGACCCAGGTGACCAACTCCGCGAGCCGGTCAGTCCCCGGCCGGGGCGCCCGCTCCGGGTGGACCGCCGGTGCTTCCGCCCAGCGGTGAGAAGTGCTCGTGGACGATCTTCCAGTCGTCGCCTGTGCGCACGAAGATGAGCGTGCCCTGCTGGTCGAGTGCCACTGGGTGCTCCTGCATCTGACCGGCAAAGTGGCCGTTGAATGTCGCGATGGCGACATCGCCAAAGACATGGACGACAAGCTGTCGCATATCCACGCTGGCCCCGTCCAGTTGGCCGAAGATCGCCCGTTCGCCCGCCGCACAGCTGGCGGCGTCGCCGCGCGGGCGGCCCTCCTTGAACTCCGTGAACAGCGGTCCGTAGAGGTGGAACGACTCAAGCTTCGCGAAGTCGCGCGCAGCCGCCGTCGTCCAGATCTCGTCAAGGCGACGTCGGACCTGGGCCTCCGCTGATCCTGTCGTGATCCGATCGTCATGCGCCGTGTTCATACTGTTCATGACCTGAAGGTATCGTCGACCCGGAGGGGCGTACATGACCCAGCGTCCGGTCCTTGTGCCGGAGCGTCCGGTTCTTGTGGCGGAAGATCTCCTCTCGGTCGTACTCCGGACGGTCCGGTTCACGCGCGCGCTCTACTACACCGTCGATGCCCCTTCCCTTTGGCCGGCGATTCGCGTTCCGAAGGGCGCGTCCCTGTCGAGCGGCATGGGGTCGAGCACCCAGATCGTGCTCTCGTACCACGTCCTCGTGGCAGGCACGTGCTGGACCGGACTGGAGGACGGATCGGCTGTGCGCCTGGAAGCCGGGGATGTCGTCGTCTACCCCCGTGGCGATGCGTATTTCCTGGCGCCGGACCTGCGACCCCGCCTGGGCAGCGCGGACGCGACCCAGATGGTGGACTTCCTCGCCAGCCTCTTGTCCGGGGCGGTCCCGCCGAACTCGGGCCTTGCGCCCAATGGACTCGAGCAGACGCGTTTCGTGTGCGGGTTCCTGGGGTGCGACGTGCCTCCTTTCGATCCGATGCTGCGGGCATTGCCACCGATGCTCGTCATTCGAGCGGCCAGCGGCCGGCTCCGCGACCTGGTGGACCTGGCGCTGGCTGAGGTGAACGGCGCCGGTGGCGCGTCGGTGCGCGAACGCCTGAGCGAATCGATTTTCATCGAGACGCTTCGCCTCCACTTGGCGAGCCCGGCTCCTGATCGACTGCCAACCGACGCGGACTGGATGGGTGGGCTGCGCGATCCGGTGGTTGGGCGAGCGCTGGCCCTGCTGCATGAGCGTCTCGCCGAGCCGTGGACCCTGGCTGCCCTGGCCCGCGAAGCGGGTGCCTCGCGGACCACCCTGGCCGAGCGATTCACCCGGCTCGTGGGTGAGCCACCGATGCGCTACCTGGCCGGGCGGCGCATGCAGCTCGCCGCGCGCCGGCTCAGCGAGGGCGACGTGACCGTGGCTGAAGTCGCCGCGCACGTGGGCTACGAGTCCGAAGCGGCGTTCAGCCGGGCGTTCAAGCGCTCAACCGCGGCCGCACCCGCAACGTGGCGCGACCAGCGGCGGCAGTCCGGACCTTAGGCGCACCGAGCTCCGGCCCGCCGCGCCCGATGTCCCATCTCGCCGTGGAACGAGTGAATGTCTCGACATCACTCCGGCGAGGCAACGCCAAGTTGACCAATCAACCTCTACCATTTGTCTGATGACAACTAGCCATGTGGTCGCGACTTGATCCCGGCCAACGGTCTCCTTCTGAGGCTTCGGAGACAGATTCGATCGGCCGATTACCTCCGCAAGTGGATCATTCTCGGTGCCTTGATCGGGCTGATCAGCGGCGTTGGGGCGATCGTCTTCTTTGGAGCGCTCGACCTGGCCACCAGGGCCATGCTGGGCGTCCTCGCTGGGTTCACGCCTGCCTCCCCCTTCGGCGAAGGATCCGCGCCGATCACCTCGGCGGCCCGGCCCTGGGCGATCCCGCTCGTCGTGGGTCTGGGAGGATTGATCGCCGGCGTGATCGTCTTCCGGTTCGCACCAGAAGCGGAGGGCCACGGCACCGACGCTGCGATCGCGGCGATCCACCATGACCCTCGCGGCATCCGGACGCGGATCCCACTCGTGAAGCTCGTCGCATCCGCGATCACGATCGGCTCGGGTGGATCGGGCGGGCGCGAGGGTCCCACGGCCCAGATCGGCGCCGGATTCGGATCGTTCCTCGCCCGCCTCCTTGATCTCGACGCGCGGGATGCCCGAATCGCCGTCAGCTGCGGGATGGGCGCGGGCATCGGTGCGATCTTCCGGGCACCGCTCGGGGGGGCGGTTCTGGCGGCGGAGATTCCGTACCGGGAAGACGTCGAATCCGACGCCCTCGTGCCGGCCTTCGTCGCCTCGATCGTGGCATTTTCGATCTTTGGCGCGGTCCTCGGCTTCGCGCCGATTTTCGGGCAGGTGGCAGGAGCTGGCTTCACCGATGCCCGCCAGCTGTTCTATTACGGGCTGATCGGACTTGCCTGCGGACTGGTCGGTCGGTTGTACATCGCGAGCTTCTATGGGTTCACCCGCTGGATCGGCGGTTGGTCGATGCCGCGCATGCTCCGGCCGGCGCTGGCCGGGATCGTGGTCGGGGCTATCGGGCTCGCCCTCCCTGGGGTCCTGGGGACCGGCTACGGATGGGTCCAGGCCGGGCTCGATCGGACGACCCTGCTCGGGCTGCCGTTATGGGTCGTCCTGGCCCTGCCGTTCGCGCGAATCCTGGCCACTTCGCTGTCGATCGGCTCGGGCGGTTCGGGCGGCGTCTTCGGCCCGGGGATGGTCATTGGCGGACTGCTTGGGGCTGGGATCTGGCGACTCCTGGAGCCAATCGCCCCGGGGCTGCCCATCGATCCATCGCCGTTCGTGATCGTTGCGATGATGGCCCTCTTCGGAAGCGTCGCCCACGCGCCCCTTGCTGTCATGCTGATGGTCGCGGAGATGACCGACAGCCTCGCAATGCTGGCTCCAGCCATGCTGGCGATCGGCATCGCGACCCTGATCGTCGGCGACCGCTCAATCTACTCAGAGCAGCTCCGCAGCCGGGCGGACTCGCCTGCCCATCGGTTCCGCGGAGCGCTGCCGCTGATGGCTTCGATCGGGGCCGGGGCTGCCGCCCGGGCGGCGCGTCTCACGCTCCACCCTTCAGATACCATCGCGACCGCCATCAGTCGGTTGAGCGCGGCAGACCTGCCGGGTGCGCCGGTCGTCGACAGGACCGGGCGTTTCCAGGGATCGATCGAGCTCACCGATCTCCGGGCGGCGGACGGTGACGAGACCGTCGGGGACCAGCGTCTGGACGATCGCATCGTGTCCGCCGACGATCCGATGGTCGAGGCACTCGGCGCGCTCACGGACCAGCATCGGAGCTGGATTCCAGTGGTCGCGGGCGATCGACTGGTCGGGATTCTCTCGAGCGGCGACGTCATGAGCGCCTATCGCAGTGCGCTGGCAAGCAACGTCCGAGGGATCCGCTCCGTGGGGCCGACGGGTCAGCTGGTTGAAGCGGAGATTCGAGCGGGCTCGCGGCTGGCCGGCGAGACTGTAGCCAGCGCGCCCTGGCCACGTGACACGCTCCTCGTGTCGGTGGAACGCGGCGATCGGGTGATCGTTCCGCGCGGTGACCTCACGCTCCTCGTCGGCGACCGGCTAGCGCTCTTTGCCGTGCCCAGCGGGCGCGCCGAGCTCGATTCACTCCTGGCGGCCACGACACTCCCAGACACGGAACTGGAGCCGCCGCTGACGGTCTCCCCGCCGAAAGTCCTATAGACCCACCGCGTCGTCCCATCGCATGATCTGGTTGTCATGCAACAACTACCAATCCACCCGCCGGGCCCTCGTCGTTCGGGTGCCGCTGCGTGTCGACGTGGCCGAGCACGAGCCGGCCAGAGCATGGCCGAGTATGCAATCGTGCTCGCGCTGATCGCAGTCCTGGCGATCTCGGCGATGACCGTCATGAGCGGTGGCATCGGCACTGTGTTGGCATCGGTCAGCTCCGGGTTCGGACCCGCGGCGACGACCGGTCCAACGCCAAGGCCGACGGCAACTCCCAAGGCAACGCCTACGCCCAAGCCGACCAAGACGCCAAAGCCGACCAAGACGCCCAAGCCCTGACCGTCACTTCCGACGTGCGAGGCGCTCCACGATCGCCACGAGGTCCGGGTGCACCTTCGCGTTTCCCGCGAGCTCGCCGATGCCCGCCGCGATCAGGGCTCGGCGCCGGCCGATGACGCCCGCACGGACAGATTCGCCGTGCGCGGTCAGCGCAATCTCCCGTCCTCGGCCGTCGCTCGGGGCGCGGGTGCTCGAGACAAAACCCCGGCGTTCCATCCGCTGAACGAGCCTGCTGGCCGAAGGCATCGAGGCGCTGACCTGCTCGGCCACTTCATGGAGCCGGAGCGCATGCGGTGCGTCCCCAAGTGCCGCCAACAGCCGCCACTGGGGGAAGGACAGGTCAAGCACGCCGCCCTCGGCAATCGCTCGGTTCGTGATCGCGACGAGTTCAATGGACAGCCGATCGAGCAGATCGAGAACAGGACTATCGGCGTCTGTCATTCCGCCGTCCGATCGGCGATACTCGTCAGGTCATTGTCATGAGACAAGTATTTGTCTCTACCTTCATTCATCTGGAGCGTGGTATGGACCGTATCAACCGGATCGTCGCTAGCATGCCTCGAATTTGGCCGACCGATCGAGGCCAGGGTCTCGCTGAATATGCCCTCATCCTCGCACTGATCGCGATCGTCGCCATCATCGCCTTGATTTTCCTGGGCGGGCAGGTCTCCAAGATCCTGAGCAACGTCGGCCACAGCGTCTAGTCTCGCCGCACCGGATGCAGGGCGGGCGCCGATCGGCGCCCGCCCTGCATCGATTCCCCGGGCGTCGTCGCGACGCGTCCGGCAACCCTCACCGCTCATACTCGGCGCCATGACGGACGACCTCGCCCTGAGTGCGATCCGCGCCGTTGTCGCCCTTCTCGGGGCGGCCGTCGTCGTTGCCATGGTGACGGATCGAATTCGCGTGCCCTACACGGTCGGTCTCGTGCTGCTCGGCCTCGGGGTCGCGCTCGTCCGCCCGGGCTTGGGCGTCCTGATCACGCCCAACCTGGTGCTTGCGGTCCTGCTGCCGGGATTGATCTTCGAAGCGGCGTTCCGGATCGATGTCGTCGAGCTCCGCCCGGCGCTGGTCGGCGTGCTTTTCCTGGCGATTCCGGGTGTCCTCATCGTGGCGACTGTCGTGGCCGTCGTCCTGCACGTCGCGACCGGACTGGCCATCGCGTCGGCCTTTATCGTCGGGGCGATGGTGGCAGCCACTGACCCCGCGGCCGTCATCTCGACGTTCAGGAGACTCTCCACGCCTCGGCGGCTGTCGACGGCGGTCGAGGCCGAGAGCCTGCTCAACGACGGTACCGGGATCGTCATCTTTTCGATCGTCATCGCCGCGACGGCCGGTTCGGGTTCGATCGCCGAGGGCTTCGTCCGGTTCGTGCTCGTGGTCGCGGGGAGCACTCTCCTGGGCGGTGCCGCAGGCTGGATTGCAACCCGCGTTCTCCGCCTGACAGACGACTACCTGGTGGAGCTCACGATCTCGCTCGTGCTCGCCTATGGCGCTTACCTTGGCGCGGACGCCCTGCACGGCTCCGGCGTGATCGCGACGACCGCGGCCGGGATCACGCTTGGTTCGTACGGCCGGGCCCATGGCCTGAGCCCGCGGGCCGCCGCATCCATCGACCTCGTCTGGGAGTTGCTGGCTTTCGTGCTCACGGCGTTGATCTTCTTGCTCATTGGGCTCGTGATCGACATCAACGCACTCGTCGGCGACCTCGGCGCCATCGCGTGGGCAGTCGCCGCAGTGCTGGTGTCGCGGGCCCTGGTGGTCTACGTCGTGCTCGGTGGCGCCAGCCGGCTCATCGCCCGCGGAAGGCGCACGATTGCACCCGTCGCGTGGCTGCACGTCCTGTTCTGGGCGGGCCTGCGCGGCGCCGTTTCTGTCGCCCTTGTCCTGTCGCTGCCCGTCGATCTCCCGGATCGCGAGCTGATCGCCGCGACCGTGTACGGGGTGGTCCTGTTCACGCTGCTTGTCCAAGGGTCGACGGCGGATGCCGTGATCGGACGGGCGTTGCGGGCGAGTGCTCCGACCGACGACTAGCAGGCTCCCGGGTCGGCGCACCCGAGATATGATTGTCACGTGACAACCAAGAGCAAGGTTGAGCTGGTTTGGCTGTGATCGTTACCGGTCGATGAGCGACGACAAGCTCGTTCGATTCGACGGCCTCATCAAGCGCTTCGGAGCCATCGAGGCGGTCCAGGGGATCAATCTCGAGGTCGTGCGCGGCGAGGTGCTCGGCTTGCTTGGTCCGAACGGATCGGGCAAGAGCACCACCCTCCGCTGTCTGATGGGCCTGCTCCGACCAACGGCCGGGCACGTCACGGCCTTCGGCGTGGACGCCACAACTGAAGGCGTCGCTGTGCGCGCGAGGATCGGGTACATCCCCGGCGAGTTGCGCTTGCCGGAGCGCACGACGGGTTTCGAACTCGTCGCGAGCATAGGGCGGTTGCGCGGCGGATTCGATTCCCGCCGCCGAGATGAGATCGCCGCGCGTCTCGATCTCGATCTCGAGCGGCAGGTTCGCGACCTGTCGACGGGCAATCGGCGGAAGGTGGCGCTGCTCCTGGCATTCGTCTCGGGCTCCGAGCTCCTCGTGCTCGATGAGCCGACGAACGGCCTCGATCCGCTGATCCAGCACGAGTTCCTGGCACTCGTTCGTGAGGCTCGTTCTCACGGGACCACCGTCTTCCTCTCATCGCACGTCCTGAGCGAGGTCCAGCGGGCCGCGGACCGCGTTGCCGTGCTCCGCGCCGGCAAGGTCGTGATCGAGGGTACCGTCGCTGACCTCCGGGGCCGCGCTCGCCAGCGCATTGAAGTCTGGTTCGAGGACCCACCACCCGCGGAGGCCCTCACGGCCGTGTCGGGCTTGGTCGACCCGCTCCTCGACGATCGGCGCTTCACCGCGACGCTCTCGGGTCCAATCCAGCCGTTCATCGAGTTCCTCGCCCGCTGTCGGGTCAATACGCTCCTCGTGGAGGAGCCGGACCTCGAGGAGGCATTTCTCGATCTTTACGCGGAGAGCGAATGATGGGCAGGTTCGCGGAGCTCGTCGCGATTCCGCTGCGGGCAATGCGCCGGGCAGTCCTGTGGTGGTCGGTAGGCCTTGCTGCCCTGATCGCAGCCACCGTCGCATTCTGGCCGGCGTTCAGGGGAACGTCGGGTATCTCCAGCGCTATCGACCAGCTGCCAGGCGGGTTGGTGCAGGCCCTCGGGCTCCAGGACTTCAACACGCCTGCCGGCTACCTTCGCGGCAACCTCTACGAACTATTCATCCCTCTGCTGCTGACCCTTGCCGCCATCAGCCTGGTCATGGGCCAGACCGCGTCGGAAGAGACGAGCGGCCGCATGGAGCTGATCCTCGCGCAGTCGGTCGACCACCGGGCCGTGTTGCTCGCTCGGGCAATCGCAGTGCTGATCGGGTTGACCCTGATCACCGCAGCAATGGCCGTTGCCCAGCTGGTCGCCGACGGGCTTGTGGGCCTGGCAATCGACGTCAGTCTCCTCCTGTCGACGATCATCCTGTGCATGCTCCTGGGGCTCTTCCATGGGGCCATCGCGATTGCGACCGCAGGAGCAATGGCTCGTCCGCCAGCGGTTCTCGGTATTGCGATCGCGGTTGCCTTGGCCGGGTACTTCGGGGCTGCCTTGCTCCCCCTCGTCGACGCCCTGGCGCCGTGGCGCCAGTTGTCGCCCTGGTACTGGGCCCTTGGTGGGAATCCACTGATCACGCCC
This sequence comes from Chloroflexota bacterium, assembly GCA_041691435.1. Classification (GTDB taxonomy): domain Bacteria; phylum Chloroflexota; class Limnocylindria; order Limnocylindrales; family CSP1-4; genus Palsa-1033. The sequence continues at coordinate 21,744 of JBEPUS010000001.1, read as the reverse complement.
ACCGAATTCTGGCGATATGCGGCATTGGCGCTGCCTGCCGTTGGGTTCGCCCTCTTCGGCTTGATTGCATTCGGCAGGCGAGACATCGCGTCTGGTTGACGGCGATGACTCAGCCCATGTCGCAACTCGACTGCACGGCGGTAGGGATCGGCGATGTGATCGGCTGACCGCCGGGATCCAGGCGGGGTTGCCGCCTGCTGTGAAGCCGTTGGGAGTCCGACGGGGCGCGTTCGAGGATGGGCTGGAACGGCTACATCGACCGACTCGGCACAATTGCTCGCGGTCTGCCGATCGAGCCCGACACGATTGTGCCCGGATGACCCGCGATACACGTCGCAGGTCCTTCGCCAGCTCCGTTTTGGCCGGATAACGATGGAGATGTTGGTATCAGAGAATCAGACCGAGTCAGGACCGCCCGGGCCGCGCTAACGAAGCGTCTCCCGCACGAGCCAGCCGTGGTGCCGTCGTCTCGACCACCAAACCGGCCGTCATCGTCGGATACCAGCACGGGGATCGCTAGTTTCGGGGCGGGGTCTCGGCCAGGCGACCGTCCTGGCGCGCATAGGCCCACGCGTCGATCTCCGGCGGCTCGATGCCGAGCGTCGTCAAGGCAGTACATACCTGGCTCCGGTGATCCGTCCCGTGGTGAACGACCTGGGCGAGCCGGATCGTGAGCGGCGCGGCACTCTCGGATCCATCGTCCCGGTGTCGAACGATAACGGCCGCAGGATCCAGGTCCTGGTCGAGAAGCGCGGCCCAGACCGGCCCGGTCGCCTGCATCGCGGCTTGCAGGGCGGGGACGTCCGCCGCTTCCTCATCAAGGTCGCCGAACGATCCCGGTGCGAGGACGGACAGGTAGCCGTAGTCTGCGCCCACGAGATGGCGCATCGTGTCGATGATCGACCCGTACGTTCCGGGGACTGTCTCCTGAAGCTGCTCGTCGGTCAGGGCAGCGCATGCCTGGAGCAGCTGTAAGGAAGCCCACACGTGATGCCCGAAGGCGTCCTGCAGGAGTGATCCCTTCACACGCGAAGCCTAGCTCAGCGGATCAAGTGGGCACCGATCGAACTCCCAATCGACTGTGGCGCGTCGCAAGGCGAAACGCGGGGCCCGACTGCGCGCAGCCCCGCTCGGTCAGACGGGCGTCGTTTGGGGATTGGATTGGACGCCCAGCGGGTGCATGGTCTCGGCGCGGGGACCGGCGGCGTTGATCCTCGCCTGACCGTCGTCATCGCTGGTCTGGTGGCGTAGTCGACCGCCCAACGGTCCGCGGTTGGCCCTCCCGCCGCCGGCCAAATGGCGCTCAGTATCCGATGGGCTCTCGCGCGCAGGCGCCGGCCAGGCAGGGCAGGCCCAGGACGTTCTCGGTGGTGCGCAGCAGGCTCAGGTGGTCGGCGTACGCGGTTGCGCGATAGCCCGGCTGCATCCCCGGAGCGATCATGAGGGTCGCGATGTGGCCGCCGTCATCACCGAATGAACCCGCACGGGTGGAGCCCTCGTCGAATGTGACAAAGAGCACAGAGCCCGCTGTGAACGCCGGGCTGCCGGTGATTTCCGGGACGAATGCAGCCAGGAACGCATCGCCCTGGGCGATCGTGCCGTCGTGCATGTCGTTGACCAGGTTGGGCACGATCAGCTCGAACCGCGCCGCAGTTGGATCGAAGCCGTGGAGCGCCTCGATGTTCGCGCACTGGGCCGGATCATCGGCAATGGCCGTGAAGTTGATCGCCGGGTTGTGCCGCCGTACATACGCACCCGCACCGCCCGGTCCGTCGACTCCGCCGTCCTGCCGGATTCCCGTGAAGCAGCCCGACGGATCGTCCTGGGCGTAAACCCGCCAGGGCTCGGCGCGGGCCGACAGCTGGCTGAAGATGGTTGGTCCGATGAGCCTCTGCGGGGAATCGGTGGTCACGCCCAGGGTTGAGCCCGCGACGAGGGCGATGTAATTGAGCAGGGAGTGGTGGCCGGTCGCGTAGAAGTTCGTCGCCAGGCCGTACTTCGCGACCAGCCCGTTCAGGTAGGGAGCGTCGGGGCTGCCCACGACCGTCGAATCCTCCTTGTTCTCCATGACGATCAGCCACACTCGACGGGCGGAGCTGGCCGGCAGGGTGTCGGTCGTCGCCGGCACTGGCGAATCAGCAACCGGGAGCGACGGAGCACCCTTGAAGGCCGCGGGCGGCCCGTGCCCGATCGACGCGAAGGGTGGCAAGGACGCGACGAGCCCGAGGATCGCTCCGAGCGCGCTGAGGCCGATGAACCGAAGCCAGCGGCGTCGCTCGCGTTGGTCAGGCAGGGCAGAAACTCATAGCGCCTGGCGAAGTGGTGAGGCAGCTGAGCCTAGCCATCGAAGATGAGCGTCAGGTGAACGGCGCGATAGCGCTCAGGTACCCCTCAGGTTCGGTCGTCAACGTTTCCGGGATGGCTCCCGGTGCCGAGACCGCATCCCCTCCAGCGGGAGCCATCGCCTCCTGATGGCCGACTGGAGCCCAACATGAATCCCGCGATCGTTGTCCTGGGCTTCACGATTGCCAGCAGGCAGCTGCTGATCGCGGCGGCGGTCATGGCCGTCGTGATCGTTGGCGGCTGGCTCCTCCTGCGCCATCGCCGGTAGGCGGGCTCTGCACCTGACGTGGAACGATGACGGGGCTAGGATCACCCTCGGTGCAGCCTGTCGCTGAAGTGGCCGAGCCTGGGAGAAGCGAGCTGCGAATCCTGGTCGTGGAAGACGAGGCCGCCATCGCCGACGGCCTGAAGGTGGTCCTGGCCTCAGATGGCCATGCGGTCGACATCGTGGGCGACGGACTGGAGGCGCTGCGCTGGGTCGACACGTATCGGTATGACCTGGTCATCCTCGACGTGCTCCTGCCCAGCCTCGACGGGTTCGAGGTGTGCAGACGCCTGCGGGCGGCGCGGTTCACAGCGCCGATCCTGATGCTGACGGCCAGGGACAGCATCGAGGACCGCGTAAACGGCCTCGACCAGGGAGCCGATGACTATCTCGCCAAGCCATTCGCCGTTGCGGAGCTCCGTGCCCGGCTCCGCGCCCTGCGACGACGGCTCGGCACGGAGCGCGCCGCCTCGATCAGCGTGGGCGATCTCGTCCTCTTGCCGGCGGAAATGCGGGTCACGCGATCGGGTCGTGAGATCCTGCTCACGACCCGGGAATTCGCCCTCCTTGAGCTGCTCGCGAGCAACGCCGGTCAACTGTTCACCCAGGATCGACTGCTGGATGCCCTCTGGAACGCCGACTTCGTGGCCGAATCGAATGTCGTCGAGGTGTACATCCGTAGCCTTCGACGCAAGGTGGACGAGGGGCGGCGTAACGGGCTGATTGAGACGGTTCGAGGATCTGGGTACCGCCTGCGCAGCGCGCCCGATACGGCAACCTGATGTTCCAGCGCGCGCGCCGTCGCCTCACCCTCCTGTATCTCACGCTGTTTGCGTTGGTGTTCGGGCTCTTCAGCATCATCTTCTACGTCGCGTTCCGGACGGTGTTGGGGCCGGCGTTCGATGTCGCGCCGGACCTCTCCTCGACACAGGCGGCGGGGCTTGCCTACCAGGTCGCGCTCCAACGCGTGGGGATTGCCCTGGTCGTTGCGAATGTGCTCACGATCGGACTCGTGGGCGGTGTCGCCTGGGTCCTTGCCAATCGAACCCTGCGACCGATTCGTGATGCACATGCGCGTCAGCGGCGCTTCGTCGCCGATGCCTCGCACGAGATGCGCACGCCGCTGGCTGCGATTCGGGCAACCGCGGAGAGTGGTCTGGAGCCGAGCGTGCGGCCCGCTGACCTTCGGGCGGACATGGTCCGGATCATCGCCGCGGCCGAGCGACTGACGAAGATCACGAACGATCTGCTCGTCCTCGCGAGCACCGGCGACCGGCTCATGAACCCGGTGCGCGAGCCATTCGACCTATCGGTGGCGGTGGCCGAGGCCATCGGGACATTTCGCACGGCACACCCGGGCTCCGAGCCCATCCGGGTGAACCTCGTGCCCGACCTCCGGGTTCGTGGCGAGCCGGACAGCTGCGATCGAATTCTGCTCAACCTTCTCGACAATGCCGTGCGCTACGGGGGGCCGTCGGTGGCAGTCCAGGTCACAATGTCTGCCACGGACCGCGAGGCGATCGTCGAGGTTGCCGACCGTGGCCCGGGGATCGCCTCGCCCGACCTGGACCGGATCTTCGAGCCGTTCTACCGGGTGCGAGCCGATGCTGGCAGCCCCGCGGGCAATGGCCTTGGCCTGGCGATTGCCCGCAGCCTTGCAGAGCGGTCAGGCGGCCACCTCACGGCGGCCAGTCAGCCCGGCAGCGGCTCTACGTTCCGCCTCGCCCTGCCCCGCGTTCACTAGTCCAGCTGGTGCACAGCAGGGCAGCTTCGAAGGCCGCCGATTGGCTGCCCGGAATGATCGCGGCGGCGGGGGTTGGACTTCTCCTGCTCGGGTTCGTGCGCGTCGACCCGCCAACGGGCGTGACCGCAAGCGCGAGCCCGTTCACGGACGAGGCCTGGCATGTCGTGAACGCCCGCAACCTCGTCCTGCTCGGGCGATGGTCAACCGACGACTACAACCTGCAGCTCATCACCGCGCCGTTCAGCCTGGCCGTCGCCGCGGCCTTTGGCGTTCTCGGCATTGGGATCGTGCAGGCCCGCATCGTGGCGATTCTCGCAACTGGGCTGACGGTGGCCGTGATCGCCATCGGCCTCCGCACGATCGTTGGCCGCGGGCCGGCGCTGGTTGCGGCACTGGCGTTCGGCACTTCGACGCTCGTCCTGTACTACGGTCGCCTGGCGTTCCTCGAACCGGTCGAGACCCTCTTTCTCGTGATGGTTCTCCTGCTCGCGGTTCGCGGGGATCCCGATCGCCGCTTCGGTCTGGGCGTCCTTGCCGGAATTGCCCTCGCCCTGGCAATCGGGACGAAGGCGAGCGCCATCGTTTCGGGCGGTGGCATCCTGGCAGGGGCGCTGATCATGGCGATCCGAGATCCATGCGAACGCCGCTGGCTGGTCGGCTGCGTGACCGGCTTGGGGCTCTGCGGCCTCGGCTGGCTCATTGTCGTAGGGCTGCCCAACCTGGGCCAGCTGCCGGCGGTGCTTTCGACACTCCCACCCGAACCGCTGCCCGCGTCGCCGGGCGACCTGCTGAAGCGTGTGGCGGGGTATCTCGTTCACAGCGATGGTGCGTGGCCCCTGGCCGCGCCGCTACTGGTTGGCGCCATGATCGCCGCGGCCGTTGGCGTCGCCCACTGGTCTCGCCTCTCGACATCCGAGCGGCGTCTCATGGTGCTGTCGATTTGCTGGCTCGTCACTGGCTTCGGGATCCTGTTCCTCGTGGCCTACCGGCCGAACCGCTATGTGGTCCCACTCCTCCCGGCGCTAGCCGCCATCGTGGGGCTCGGATCTGCGGTCATCGCCAGAACCGGGATACCGCGGCGCGCTCCTCGCCGGGCTCGCACTCTCGTGTTGGCCCTCGTTCTGGGCGCCCTGGTGGCGCCCGGCCTGCTGCTCGACGTGCACTGGATGACCGTGACGCCGAGCACGATGCAATCCGACCAGGCGCACATCGCGGTCGTCCTGCCGGCGGGCGCCGTCGTCCAGGGCGCCTACTCGCCGCTTCTGGCCATGACGGCCCGCGCGACGACGCTGATTGTCTGGGCCGGCGGCAAGGTGAATGCGGGTGACCTCTATACGAGCCGCGGCGTTCGCTGGGTGGTGGCCGCTCCAGGGCAGTCCGGGGATACGCCCAGCTGGGTCGATCTCCACCCGGCAGCCTGGGCCGCCCGACGCGCGGTCGCGTGCGTGGCGTGGGGCGGCGCACAGGTCTGCCTCTTCGCGTTACCCGGCAGCTGACGATGACGATGGAGCGAACATGTCGATCTTGACGTGCTCAATTCGTCGACGAAGTGAACCTGGCTCGCCCCGAGCCTGCATGCTGAAGGTGATTCCATGGCGAACTATCTGGTCCTCATCTACGGCAACGAGCGGACCTGGGCCGAAGCGCCCGCAGCGTGGCATCAGGCAAATGCGGTCCGGCACCAGGCGTTCATTGCGTCGGCCGGCCCGGCCATTTTGGGCGCCGACGAGCTCGAGCCCACGAAGCGCGCGGTCAGCCTGCGAGCAGGTAGATCCGGCAAGGCGTCCGTGACCGACGGCCCCTTCCTGGAGACCAAGGAGATCGTGGGCGGCTACTACCTGCTCGAAGCTGCCGATATCGACGAGGCAATCGCCCTTGCAGCCCAGATCCCGGAAGCGACTGCGCCCCACGGCGGAGTCGAGATCCGGCCGATCGTGCCCATCGCCTAATTGCGAGGCGCCGCGGGCCGCCGGCTCGCCGACGTGCTCGCCGGTGGCCGCGTCGCAGGCATCGAGGTGCTCATGGCCGGAGAGACGATCTGGACGAACAATCCTGCCCGGCTCGGAGCGGAGCTTCGGCGGCTGGGGCTCGCGTTCTCGACGGCCAGCGGCGGCGGGCTATCCAGCGGAGCGATGGTCCAGCTCATCCGCTGATTCGGTCGCGGGATGAGCGTGAATTGTCTGCGCCCCATTTCCTGACGGATCGTGGTCGCGTACGCTGCACCTGCGCCCCAGGTCATGTCGGTCGACCTCGACGACAGCAGTGCGGGCGCGGAGGATTCATGAACAGCCGAAATGGTGGCGTCGGGATCATCGGTGTCATCGTGATCGTGATCATCGTCCTGCTCGTCCTGGGCGTCATCCACATCTGAGGTCGGCAAGCGCAGCCTGGGATTGCTGCGCTCGGCGGCCCGCTCGACTCAGGGATCGGGCATCAACGGCTTTACTGTCGCGACGCCCTAAGGGTCGATGCCCTTCGCGCCCCTCGAGGGCCCAGTCGGGCTAGAGCCCTCGCGCCAGGCGGTAGTAGGCCTGGTTCCAGCGTAGCTCGCGGGTGAATGCGGGCACGGTGGTGGTTGCATCGATCGTCAGCAGCTCGAGGCGGGCCATCTCGGCGAAGTCGGCGATCGGCTCGATGGTCAGGGCCCGGGTCAGGGCGGTGTGGTGCGAGCCGCCGGCGATCAGCCAGGCCTCGGTCGCCGTGGTCAGGTTCGGACGCGGCTTCCAGACAGCCCGGCCCACCGGCAACCGGGGCATGGGCGCGTCGGGCGACACGAGGTCGACCTCATTGGCCACGAGTCGGAGGCGCTCGCCCATATCCATCAGGGCCACGATCACGGCCGGCCCGCTGCCCGCGTCGAAGACGAGCCGGACGGGATCGGCGTGACCGCCGATCGACAGCGGATGGATCTCGCACGAGACCGGGCCGTCCGAGATGGACGGGCAGACCTCCAGCATGTGGGCGCCCAGGACCTTGGGCCCGGCCGGGTCGAGGTGGTACGTGTAGTCCTCCATGAACGACGTCCCGCCAGGCAGTCCGCGGGCCATGGTCTTGAGGAGGCGGACCATGACGCCGGTCTTCCAGTCGCCCTCGGCCCCGAACCCGTAGCCCTCGGCCATCAGCCGCTGCACGGCGATCCCCGGCAGCTGCACCAGCCCATCGAGATTCTCGAACGTGTCGGTGAAGGCGGCGCACCCGTGCTCGGCCAGGAACGCGCGCAGCGCAACCTCGATCCGGGCGGCCTCGCGCAGCGCCTCGCGGTCGTCGCCACCAGCCTGGAGGCTCGCGGCCAGGACATAGCTGGACTCGTACTCGTCGATCAGCCGGTCGACGTCCGCCGTGGGCACGGCACGGGCGGCATCGCCGAGCTCACTGACGCTAAATCCGCTGATCGAGACGCCGAGGCGGACCTGGGCCTCCACCTTGTCGCCTTCGGTGACGGCCACGTCGCGCATGTTGTCGCCGAAACGGGCGACCTTCAGGCGATGCAGGTCGGACCAGCCGCTGGCAGCCCGCGACCATGACCCGATGCGCTCCTGGACCGCCGGGTCCTGCCAGTGGCCGGCCACGGTCTTGCGAGCGACACCGAGCCGAGCCTCGATGTGGCCAAACTCGCGGTCGCCGTGGGCGGCCTGGTTCAGGTTCATGAAGTCCATGTCGATCGTCGACCAGGGCAGGTCGCGATTGAACTGGGTGTGCAAGTGGAGCAGCGGCTTGCGCAGGGCCTGCAGGCCGGCGATCCACATCTGGGCCGGCGAGAAGGTGTGCATCCAGGCGATCACGCCGACGCATGCTGGCTCGGCGCTGGCCGCCGTGCACGCTGCGGCGATGCTCGCCGACGATTTGACCACGGGCTTGTACACGACCCGCACCGGGATCGCCGCCGAGTCGTCAAGGGCCGCGGCGATCCGCTCGGAGTCCAGCGCGACCTGGCGAAGGGTCGCCTCGCCATACAGGTCCTGGCTACCGGTCATGAACCAGAGCTCGAATTGATCGAGTGGCTTCACCGCTTGACCGCTCCTGACATGAAGGCTCGAACGTACTGGCCCTAATCATCGTCCTGGCGTGAGCTAGAGGTGCGTTCTGGCGTTCGCACGTCCCTCAGCCGTCCGATCCTCGTCATGGCGCAGGTTCGCGACGATCGGCGCGTACTTGCGGCGGTAGGTGGCCGGCGTCACGCCCGTCGTTCGCCTGAACAGACGCCGGAAGAATGTCGGATCCTCGTAGCCGACGTGCGGCCCGACGTCTTCGATCATCCCGACACCCGATTCGATGATCTGTCTCGCCGCCTCGATCCTGAGCGCGTGGACGTATTCGATGGGTCGTCGACCGGTGGCCGCGGCAAAGCGGCGCGCGAACGTTCGTCCGGTGAGGCCCGAGCGCTCCGTCATGGCCGTGACGGGATTCGATGTCGCGTAGCAGTCTGCGATCCAGGCGAGGCAGTCCCGGATCACCGGGTCATCCGTTCGGGAGGACCGCTGCATCGCCGAGAACGGCAGCTGACCGTCCTCGTGCCCGGCGAGCAGGAAGACCTTCGCGCCGACGTCCCCGATGAACTGACCAGCCTGATCACCTTCATGGTTCCACCCTCCGACTGGGAGCTTGGCGATCGAGTCTTGATGTTCCTCGGGTTTGCGTGGGCAGGCACGAAGCGGGCGGACGGGGAAGTGGCGATTGAGCGGCTCCAGGCCGCCTGCCCTGCAGATGTCGCCGTCCTGGATCCAACGCGCTGGGTCGCATTCCAGTCGGCGTTCGACCCGATCCTTCCAAATGGCGTCCGCGCGTATTGGCGCAATGAGTCATTCAGTCGGTTCGACGCCCGGATGATCGACACGATCGTCGAACAGTGCGGCGCACAGACCTGGTTCGGGACCGCGGCCGACCTCCACCACCTGGGCGGCGCCTTCGGCCGAGTCGCCGACGACGATACGGCGTTCCCCGGTAGGTCCGCCCAGTACTGGCTCAACGTCTACGGTTTCTGGCCGGATGCCGCCGATGATGCTGCGAGGATCCGCTGGGTGAAGGACTGTTCCGACGCCATGCGTCCGTACGCGCTGGCCGGCCAGTACATCAACTTCCTGGGGGCCGACGAGACGAATCCCACGCAGAAGGCCCTCGAGGCGTACGGACCGGCAAAGCTCCAGCGGTTGATCGAGCTCAAGCGGCGCTACGACCCGGGCAATCTCTTCCGGGTCAACCACAACATCCCGCCCGGACCGTCGTTGTGACGGACGCCATGCCGACGCAGACGTCCGGGATTTTGATCTTCTTGGTCGAGTTCGAGGTGGAGTGGAGCCGACACTCGGATTTGAACCGAGGACCTGCTGTTTACGAAACAGCTGCTCTACCGCTGAGCTATGTCGGCCTGCGAGCGTGAAGTCTCGAGCGTGCGCTCCACGCCGGCGGCAACCATACGCGATCTCCGGTGTGTTAGGCGCCGGCCAACTGTTCAGTTCCCTCGAGATCCAGCCACTCGGAGGCCCAGACGAACCGCGAACCTTTGAGGCCGGACGACAGTCGCACGACGACTTCTTCATCGGACCGCGGACCGTTGAGAACTCGCAGCAGACCGACGGTCGTGATGAATGTCCCAGCGCAGGTGTGGTCGTGCTGCTCGTCCCGCGACACCTCCTCGAGCCGCGTGCCGACCGGGAGCAACCGATCCGCCGAGACGTCCGAGCTCGATGGGCCGACGACGACGTAGGTCTTCATTGGCCAATGCTTGATCGACCCGAGCACACAGGGCAATAGGACCGAGGTCAGTACGGTTCACACGGACCCCTTCGGTCCTATTGCGCCGGGGCGCGACCCGATCAAGGATCGAGTCATGAGCATCCGCAAACGAGTCGCCATCCTTGCTGCCGTCGTGGTCGTTGGCGTGGTCGGCGTCGGGGTGATCGCCCTCAAACCCTTCACCCCTTCGGTCGCCTGGGCCTATCCGGGCGTCAATGCTCGTCCCCTCGACGCCACGACCAGTCAGACCGCGACTGACATCGAGGTGCATGTCGCGAACCAATGGCCAGCTCAAGAGCCACCTGGCGGCTGGCTCGACCCCGCGGTCATCGACACACCCTGGGCCATCGTCGTGACCCTGCATCCCACCGACGCCTACCGCGCCATGATCGCCAGTGGCCCGGTCGGCAGCTACGACACCGGAGGATGGGTCAAGGTCCACCTGGCCGAACCATTGGACGGCCGTCCCATCTACGACGGCTCGTCTTTCCCGCCAGCAGATCGCCCGCTGCGCTGATGCGCACCCGCTCTCCTGAAATCCACGCCAAGCGCGTCATCTCCGCGCCGGTGCCGAGATCAGGCACCGATGCGTATCTCGAGCACGCGCGACACTCTGAGTTCGCTGGCTGGCTGGCGCTGTGGCAGGTCCATCCGACCAGGAGCCTGCACTGCTGCGGGCGCAGTCCTCTTGAGTGTCACAACCGGGTCGAGCACCCCACCGACATGGCTTCACACCGCAGCGCCGATACCCTTTGCGCGGGTCCATCGTCGATCATCGCCCTGGTCAACCTGAGTGGACACGATGGCGTGGTGCCCGTTCCCTTCTGCGAGGCGCACTACGCGTGGGCCGATGACCACGGCTGGCTCTACTACGGCGGCCGGATCGGCGAGCTTGGTGAGGACGGGGCCTGGTGCTACGCGGAGAGAACGACGCGATAGACGAAGGCCCGACTCTCGACGTCGGGCCAGGCCCACTCTCTCCGACCTAGCCGGCGTCGTCGTCGATGACCGTCACGTCGGACTCGCCCTCGAAGATCATCAGGAAGCGGCACGAGGCACCCGCGGCGGGAGCGTGGTGCATGGGCGTCTCGGCGGGGATGCGGCACAGGGACCCTGGTCCGAGGATCTCGCCGTTGACCTCCAGCTGTCCCGCGAGGACGACCATCGTGTGCGCCGCCGCATGTCGATGCTGGGCTGCCTGCGTGCCGGCCGGATACTCGACCACGAACAGCTCGACACCCGACTGGGTGTCCTCGTGGAGCAGCTGCATGCCGATCGGCCGGTCGTAGGGAGCCAGCTTGCGCAGCGGCAGCTCGAGAGTCGCCAGGTCACGGACGATCAGCGAATCATTGCTCACGTCAGCCACCGGACCACTGTACCGGGCCCCGGTGCAATCTCGGCAGAGTTCTCAGCGGGCCGGTCGCCACATCGTGGTCACGACGGGACCGCCGCCCGGATACGAGAACTCCCCGACCGGCTCGAAGCCGACGCTGCGGTAGCGCGCAAGGTTCGCCGGATTCGTGGATTCGAGGTACGCAGGCTGATGCTGAGCATCGATCCGTTCCAGGTCTAGGGCCAGCAGGCGCATCCCGATCCGGTGGCCGCGATGGTCTGGATCCGTGGCCAGCAGGCTCAGCGCGAAATACGGTTCGGCATGGGGATGAGCGGCCTCAAAGCGAGCCAGCAGCTCCTCGACGTCGGCAGCGTTCTCGCCCAGGTGCTCACGAACCAGCGTCCTCATGTGCTGCTCCTGGTCTTTGGCTAGCTCAACCTCGCCCGGCGGGATCCAGACCGCAACGGCCTCTCCGCCGGTCGTGATCGAGCTCCACGGGTAGCGCAGCGCGCCGTCGACCATCAGCTGCCAGAACTCTCGCCGCGTCTCAGCGCCACGATCCACGGCACGCAGCGCCCAGCTCCAGAGCGGATCGCCCGCGAAAGCCCGCGCCACGATCGTGGTCACGAGCTCGCGATCTGCGGGCAGCGCCCGCCGGGCCAAAAGCTGTTCGTCAGACCCGATCACGGACGGAGTCTTCCACGGGCGGTCGCCCGGTCGCGGGTCCTCGCGACGGCGGCCACGTTGCCCTTGATCTCGAAGAAGCGGATGGCCTCCTCGGTGGCGGCCTGGGCCTCAGCAGCATTGCCGGCCACCCAGAGCACCTCGCCAAGATCGGCGGCGGCGCGGCCCTGATCGTCGAGGAAGTCGGTGCCGGCCGCGATCGCCACCGCCTCCCGGGCGAGCTGCTCGGCCTCCGTGAGCTGGCCCAGACTGGCCAGCACCTTGGACCGCGACCGGCGCCAGGAGAGCTGTGCGTCGGCGTCCTCGGGCACGGTCAGTCGGTCGACCTGCCAGCGGTTCGAAGCCTCCAGTGCCTCGTCGTCCCGACCCTGTTCATGCAGTGCGTCTACGAGTAGAGGAGCGACGCTCGAGAGGTAGCCCAGCTCGCCGGCTTGCTCCATCCCCTCGCAAGCGGGGCGAAACGCGCGCTCGGCGGCCGCCGGTTGGCCCGCGAGCAGCTCGACAGCCCCTTGGGCGGGAAGGGCTCGCCGGCTCCGCTCGAGGGTCACAGGGGCCACGCCTGGGGCCGCCGAAGCCTTGGCGATCATCTCCCGCGCCGTCTCGAAGTCGCCGCCCATTGCGGCCAGCTGGGCACGCGTCTCCAGCAGCATGGCAGCCAGGCCCTGGTTGAGGTCGGCGCGCGCCTCCAGGTCCACGATGGTGCGCTGGACCACGTCGACTGGCATGGGGCCACGAAACTGGGCACCGATCAAGCCCTGGATGGCCTCGGCTTCTTCGGCCGGGTCGCCGCTGTCCCGCGAGACGTTCGCGGCTCGTTCGAAGTCGCGCACGGAGGCCGCGGCCTGACCGGCCCAGAAGCGGAGCTTGCCACCGAGGCAGAGTGCCCGGCCCAGGCCCGCCTGGTCACCGGTCTCCTCGAACACCTGGATCGCCGCGTCGAGTTGCTGGAACACGTCACGCCGGGTGACGCCGGTGAAGGCCGAACGGTGGAAGCGGAGATCGACCAGGGCCACGGCCGCGTCGGCGGCGATCCCGCGCTCGCCGGCCGCTTTGCCGCGCTCGATGGCGTCGACAAGGATCAGCTCTGCTCGTTCCATCTGGCCCGACAGCCGCAGCGCGCGACCGAGGAACGGCAGGAGGGCGATCCGACGCCGGTCATCTGCCGGGAGCAGTTCCGCGGCCCGCTCCAGCAGGTTCGTGCCGGCGACCGGGTCGCCCCGGGCATACGCCCGCAGGCCGGCTTGCCCAAGGCGCCCCGCCGCCCGCACGGCCAGGCCGGCGCCGCGCTCCCCCGGTCGGCCGAGCTCGGCGACCGCGCGATAGGCCTGTTCAAGGTGATAGCCGATGACCGCGTCCAGGTCCTCGTCGCGGCCCTCGAGCCAGTCTGCCGTCCGTTCGTGGAGGTCGGCACGGCGCCCTTTGGAGATCCGCTCGTAAGCCGCGTCCCGGATGAGCGCGTGGCGAAAGCGGAACCCATCGTCCACGGCCTCGTTGGGCCGGATCAGCTCCTTGCGCATCAGCCCGGAGAGGAGCGCGCCGGTGGGCCGCCGTCCGCCGGCGTCGAGCCGGGCGAGGCCCTCCCACTCGAACTCCGTGCCGATCACCGACCCGCGCTCGAGGACGTCACGCTCGGACTCCGACAACGTGTCCAGGCGAGCCGCGAGGAGGGCCTGGATGGTCGATGGGATCCGCTCCAGGTCGCCGCCTTCGGCGAGCGTGACGACCAGCTGCTCGACGAACAACGGGTTTCCTTCGGCCACCTCCCGGATGCGCCTGCGGGCTGCTGCGTCGAGGGTGGCCCGGCCCAGCAGCCCCTCGATCAGCTGCCCGCTCTCGACTTCATCCAAGGGTTCGAGGGTCAGGGAGCCCACGTTGACCCGCCCTGCCGCCCACGCGGGACGCTGGTCGAGGAGCTCCGGCCGGGCCAGGCACAGGACCAGGAGTGGCGCCTCACGCGTCCAGTCGACGAGATGCTCGATCAGGTCGAGCAGGGTTGCCTCCGCCCAGTGGATGTCCTCGAAGACCAGCACCAGCGGTCGCACTCGTGCCCGGCGCTCGATCAGCTTGCGGACAGCCAGGAAGACCTCCTCGGCACCCCCGCTCCCGAGCGCGCTGGCGAGCTCGCCCTCCGCGCCGTCTGCGGCGAAGATCTCGCGCAATGGCCAGTACGTGATGCCCTCGCCGTACGGCAGGCACCGGCCAACCAGGATCCGGGCGTCCTCGCTGAGCTCTGCGGCGATCTCGTGGGCCAGGCGTGACTTGCCGATCCCCGGCGGCCCGTAGATCGTAACGAGCTGCCCGCGTCGCTCGACGCTGGCCGCCGCGAACGCGGCCCGAATCACGTCGAGCTCGGCGCGCCGGCCGATCAAGGGGGCGTCGAGCCGCCGCTCGAACGCGGCTGCCCCCTCGATGACCCGGACCAGCTGATAGGCGACGACGGGATCGGACTTGCCTTTGACGGTGACCTGGCGGGCGGGCTCGACCTCGATCGCGTCACGGGCCAGCGCACGGGTCTCGTGGCCGAGCAAGATCTCGTCAGGGCTGGCCGCCTGCTCCAGGCGCGCAGCTACGTTCACGGCATCGCCCGTCGCCAGGCGTTCTTCGGTGCCGACCACGACGTCGCCGGTGTTCACCCCGATCCGCAGATGGAGCGATACGCCGAAGCTGGTCTCGAGCTCCGCATTAAGCGTGAGCATCGCCGCCCGCAGGTCCGCAGCCGCGCGCACCGCCCGAAGGGCATCGTCCTCGTGCGTCGCCGGCACGCCGAAGACCGCCATGACCGCATCGCCGATGAACTTCTCGACCGATGCGCCGTGCGCCTCCAGGCTCGCCTTGGCGATCGTGAAATAGCGTGCCATCACCTGGCGGAGGGCCTCGGGATCGAGCGTCTCGCCGAGCGCGGTTGAGCCGGCGACGTCGGCGAACACGACGGTGACGATCTTGCGAGTCTCGCGACCCGCGAATGTTTCCAGCGCCGCCCCGCACGAGGCGCAGAAACGCGCGACGTCGGGATTGGCGTGGCCGCAGGCCGGGCAGGTTCGCATCGCCACAAGCGTAGTCGGCAGGCGCGAGCGTCGGAGGCGGGCCGGTTCGTCAGGCTCCTGTCAGGCGATCGGGGGATAATCGGGCCAGCCTCACGGTCAGCCGGTCGAGCCCCGGTGCGACTGACCAGACGGACGGGAGCTCGCTCCGCCTCATGACCCACCAGATCGACGCGTCGGCTCCGGCTCCCAACCCGGAACCGTCCCGGCGTCGCACGCGCATCGCAGCACGGGCTCGCCGCACCGGCACGTTCGCGGCCGGGATCCTCGCTGCATTCATCGCGATCCTGGCCTATGGCCTCCTCGTTCCGGCGCCCCGCCCGCTCACCCAGGCGGACATCCAGCAGGGCGTGGACCAGGCCCTGGCGTCCGAGACCCCGCCGCCGGCGTTCTCGCAGCTCGTCTATGCGGCCGTGGCCCCGTCACTCGTCACGATCCAGACCACCGGCGTCGACGCCCAGGGCAAGGCCGACACGGGCCTTGGCAGCGGTGTCGTCGTCGACGCCGCGGGCGACATCCTCACGGCGCTCCACGTCGTGACAGGGGCCACGACGATCAAGCTGACCTTCGCCGACGGCACCACGGCAACAGGCACGGTCTCGGTCCGCCAACCCGACCACGACATCGCCGTCATCCAGCCCAGCGTCCTCTCGGCCGCGGCGGTTCCCGCCACCCTGGGCAACCCGAACTCGGTCCAGGTAGGCAGCGAGGCCTATGTCGTCGGCCATCCGTTCGGCCTCGTCGACTCCCTCAGCGCCGGGGTCGTCTCCGGGCTGGGACGGTCATTCCAGGTGCCCGGCGGAGCGGTCCTCCAGGGCCTGATCCAGGTGGACGCTGCGATCAATCCGGGCAACTCCGGCGGACCCCTGCTCAATCGCAACGGCCAGGTCATCGGCATCGTGACCGGCCTGGTCAATCCCACCAAGCAGGACGTGTTCATCGGCATCGGCCTGGCCGTGCCCATCGATGTGGCCGGCGGCGCAGCCGGCCTGCCCCAGTACTGACCAGGAGGAGGAGACCGGATGACAGCCGTTCGCGAGGCAGGCGTCACGACGCCCAACGATGCCATGGAGCGCCTGCTCTACGAGGTCAAGAAGGTCATCGTCGGACAGGACCACCTGCTCGAGGCGATGGTCGTGGCACTCCTGGCCCGCGGCCACCTGCTGGTCGAAGGCGTGCCCGGCCTGGCCAAGACGATGGCCATCAAGACGCTGGCCGACGCGATCGGCGGCGACTTCAAGCGGATCCAGTTCACGCCCGACCTGGTCCCCGCCGACCTCGTGGGCACCCGCATCTACAACCAGAAGACGGGCGACTTCAACACGTCGCTCGGGCCGGTCTTCACCAACCTGCTCCTCGCCGATGAGATCAACCGGGCCCCGGCCAAGGTCCAGAGCGCACTGCTCGAGGTGATGCAGGAGCGCCAGGTCACGATTGGCCACGAGACCCACAAGGTCCCCGACCCGTTCCTGGTCATGGCCACCCAGAACCCGATCGAGACCGAGGGCACGTATGCCCTGCCCGAGGCCCAGGTCGACCGGTTCATGCTCAAAGTCCTGATCGGCTACCCCAGCCCGACCGAGGAGTTCGTCATCGTCGAGCGCCAGACGGCGCCGCCCGAGGCCGTCCAGACCGTCCTCTCGATCGACGACCTCCTGGCCCTCCAGCGCAGGGTGGACCAGGTCTACGTCGACCCGGCCCTCAACCAGTACGCCGTCCGGCTGGCGACGTCCACCCGGGCGCCCGCCGCCCATGGCATGCCCGAGATCGCCCGGTACATCACGTACGGCGCGAGCCCGCGGGCATCGATCAACCTGATCCTCACCGCCCGAGCCCTGGCCTTCGTACGCGGCCGCGACTACGCCCTGCCCCAGGACGTGATCGACATGGCCCGTGACGTGATCCGCCACCGGCTCGTCCTGTCGTTCGAGGCCCTCTCCGACAATGTCTCGAGCGACGCCATCCTCTCGACGATCCTGGGCCGGGTGCCGGTCCCCGTCGTCCCACTCCGGGAGCCGACCAACGGCCGCGTCAGCGCCTGAGCGCATCCTCCAGCGCCTCGACTGGCAGGTCATCCGCCGGCTGGATGGCCTGCTCCAGGGCGACTATCGCAGCCTGTTCCACGGCAACGGGCTGGACCTGGCCGCCCTGCGCGAGTACCAGCCGGGCGACGACGTGCGCTACATCGACTGGAACGTCACCGCCCGGATGGACACTCCGTATGTGCGCGAGTACCACGAGGACCGCGAGATCACGGCCTGGTTCCTGCTCGACCTGAGCCCGTCCGTCGACTTCGGCACGGTGGAGACCGATCGCCAGAAGCGAACGGTCCTGATCGACTTCGTCACGACGCTCGCCCGGCTCCTCACCCGGCGCGGCAACCGGGTTGGGGCGATCTTCTACGGGGGCCAGGTGGAGCACACGCTGCCGGCTCGGGGCGGTCGCGACCAGGTCCTCCGGCTGATCCAGGACCTCCTCGGCCAGCCGCGGTTGAACGGCGCTCCCCTGACCGACCTGCGCCCGCTTCTCGATGCGGCCAACCAGGCAATCAAGCGCCGCTCGCTGGTCGTGATCGTCTCGGACTTCATCAGCGAGCCCGGCTGGGAACGTTCGCTCCAGCTCCTCCAGCGGCGCCACGAGGTCCTCGCGGTCCGCCTGATCGACCCGCGCGAAACGAACCTGCCCGACGTGGGCCCGATCATCATGGAAGATGCCGAATCCGGTGAGCAGCTGTACGTCGATACGGGCAACGCCCAGTTCCGGCGGCGCTTCGCCGAAGCCGCCAGCCTCCGCGAGAAACAGGTCAACGAGGCGTTCCGGCGGGCCGGCGTCGAAGCCGTCTCGCTGTCCACCGATGACGACCTCGTCCGGGCGATCGTCCGGATGGCGACGCTCCGGCGCCGGCGGCGCTCGGCTTAGCCATGACCTTCGTCTGGCCGCAGCTGCTGCTCGCGATCCTCCTGTTGCCCCTCGGCATGTTGGCCTACCGGGCCGTCGAGATCCGGCGCCGCCGGGCGATGACCGATGTCGGCCTGGGCCTCGGGCCGGGGGCCACCCGCCGCCAGGCCCGGCGACGGGCGAACATCCCGGGCGTCCTTTTCGTCGCCGGACTGGCAATCCTGCTCGTGGCCCTCGCCCGGCCGCAGGCCACGGTCACCCTGCCCCAGACCGAGGGCACGATCATCCTGGCCTTCGATGTCTCGGAGAGCATGGCGGCCGACGACCTCAAGCCCACCCGGATGGCCGCGGCGAAGGCCGCCACGACCGCGTTCGTCCAGGATCAGCCAGCGGGCGTGGACATCGGCGTGGTCGCCTTCAGTGATGCCGGCCTGTCCGTCCAGGCACCCACGGACGACCAGGGCGCGGTCCTGTCCGCCATCAATCGCCTGACCCCGGAGCGGGGGACCTCGCTGGGCCAGGGGATCCTCGCCGCGCTGAGCGCGATCAATGCCGCCGAGAATCCGCCGCCGATCGACTACTACAGCAGCCGGACGCCGGCCCCCAGCACCTCGCCGGCCCCGGTACCGCCCGGCTCGGATGGCTCGGCGCTGATCATCCTGCTGACCGACGGTGAGAATACCCAGCCGCCTGACCCGGCAACGGCGGCCAAAGCCGCGGCGAACCGGGGCGTGCGGATTGACACGATCGGGATCGGCACGGCCGCCGGAACGACGCTCAAGGTGGGCGGCTTCAGCGTCCATACCCAGCTCGACGAGGCCACCTTGCAGCAGGTGGCCCAGACGACGGGCGGCACGTACTACGCCGCGGACGATGCCCAGGGCCTGGCCGATGTCTACGCCAACCTGAGCAGCCGCCTGGTGATCAAGCCCCAGACGATCGAAGTTACCGCACTGTTCGCCGGCGGCGGAACCCTCCTGCTGGTCATCGGCGCGATGGCTTCGCTGGCCTGGCTGGGCCGGCTGCCGTGAGGCGCGCCTGATGGAGTTCCTGTGGCCCGGCTTCCTGCTGCTGCTGGCGATCGTGCCCCTGCTCGTCCTGGGGTATGTCCTCGGCCGCCGCCCGCGGCGGCCCGCTGCCGTGCGCTACTCGAGCCTCCTCCTCGTCCGCGCGGCCCTGCCCGGCTCGTCGTTCCTCCGCCGCCATCTGCCCTTTGCGTTGTTCGCGATCGCCCTGGCCGGCCTGGCCGTTGCCGTCGCCCGGCCGGTCGTGATCGCCAGCGTGCCGACGAACGAGGCCACGATCGTCCTGACGATTGATGTCTCGGGGAGCATGTGCTCGACCGACGTCGCGCCGAGCCGGATCGAAGCGGCCGAGACGGCGGCGGCCAACTTCATCCAGAGCCAGAGCTCATCCACCCAGATTGGCATCGTCGCGTTCTCCGGCTTCGCCGAGATCGTCCAGGCGCCAACCACCGACCGCAATCTTCTGATCGACGCCCTGCACAGCCTCCAGACGGGCCGGCGAACTGCGGTGGGCAGCGGCATCCTGGCAGCGGTCGATGCGATCGCGGAGATCGACCCCAACGTGGCCAAGAGCACGTCCGACACCTCGCCGGGCGTCGCACCGACGCCGGTGCCCAAGGGCGACTACGCGCCGGAGATCATCGTCCTGCTGACCGACGGCTCCAGCAACGCCGGCCCGCTGCCCACCGCGGCAGCCCAGCAGGCCGCGGATCGCGGCCTGCGGGTGTACACGATCGGCTTCGGCACGGCCGAGGGCGGCGCGCTCAACCCCAGCTGCGCTCCCAACCTGGTGGGGCGTGAACCGGGCACTGGCGGCGGCTTTGGCGGAGGCGGTGGCTTCGGCAACCAGAACCAGCAGTTTCCCCGGGGGATCGACGAGACCACCCTCAGGCAGGTCGCGGCGACCACCGGCGGGACGTACTACCCGGCCGAGAGCGCCGAGCAGCTCGAGAGCGTCTTCCAGGGCCTGCCGACGAACCTGATCACGAAGCACGAGGTCCTCGAGATCGGCTTTGGCTTCGTCGGCTTGAGTGTCCTGCTCGTGGGGATCGCGTTCATCCTCGGGAGGGCCTGGCGCCCGCTGCCGTGACGGCCACGCTGTCGTCGTCGAGGTTCGGCGCGAGCCAGCGAGTCATCGTGGCGAGGTCGATGCCCTTCCGGTCGGCATACTCCGCGAGCTGGTCGGGGCCGATGCGGCCGAGCCCGAAATAGGCCGACTCAGGACGCCAGAAGTAGTAGCCGCTGACGGATGCGGCGGGCAGCATCGCAAAGGACTCGGTCAGCTGGATGCCGGCCCGCGCGTGCGCCTCGAGGAGGTCGAACAGGACACCTTTTTCCGTGTGGTCCGGGCAGGCCGGGTAGCCCGGAGCCGGCCGAATTCCCTGGTAGCGCTCGGCGATGAGGTCCTCGTTCGTCAACGTCTCGCCGGGCGCGTAGCCCCACAGCTCGCGCCGGACCCGTTCGTGCAGGCGCTCGGCGAAGGCCTCGGCCAGGCGATCGGCAAGCGCCTTGATCATGATCGCGTCGTAGTCATCGTGGGCCGCTTCGAACCGGCGAGCCGCCTCGTCCGCGCCGAGTCCGGCCGTGACCGCGAACGCGCCGACGTAGTCCGGAACGCCGGTCGCCAGGGGGGCGACGAAGTCGGCCAGGGCCATGTTCGGCCGGCCGGGCGGCTTGGCCATCTGCTGACGGAGCGTGTGGATGGTGGCCAGTGCCTCCGCGCGCGGTTCGTCGCAGAACAGCTCGATGTCATCGTGGGCCGTCCGGCCCGCCGGCCAGAAGCCAACCACGCCGCGGGCATGGAGCAGGCCTTCGGCTTCGACCCGGCGCAGCAGCGCCTGGGCATCAGCCAGGACCGAGCGAGCCGCTGCCCCGATCCGACGGTCGTCGAGGATGGCCGGGTAGGCACCCTTGAGCTCCCAGGTCGCGAAGAAGGGCGACCAGTCGATTCGCTCGATCAAGTCGGCCAGGGGCATGTCGTCGATCGTTCGGGCGCCCAGGAAGGTGGGACGCGGCGCCGCCACGCCGAGGTCGATCTCCAGCCGGTTGGCTCGAGCGGCGGCCAGGGGCACGCGTTCCTCGCGCGCCCGCCGACCGGCTCGTTCACGGCGCAGCTCGGCGTAGTCGACCCGGGTTGCCGAGGCGAACTCGTCGTGCGTTGCCGGATTGATCAGGGCGCCGACCACGCCCACGGCCCGGGATGCATCGAGGACGTGAACCACCGGTCCCGAATAGCGCGGCTCGATCTTGACGGCCGTGTGGGCGCGGGAGGTGGTCGCACCGCCGATGAGCAGCGGGATCGTGAACCCCTCGCGCTCCATCTCGGAGGCGACGAAGGTCATCTCCTCGAGGCTCGGGGTGATCAATCCGGAGACGCCGATCAGGTCCGCCCCCAGCTCGCGCGCCGTCTGGAGGATCCGCGCCGCCGGGACCATCACGCCGAGGTCAATGACCTCGTAGTCGTTGCAGCCGAGCACGACGCCCACGATGTTCTTGCCGATGTCGTGGACGTCGCCCTTGGCGGTGGCCATGACGATCCGCCCGGCCGTCTTGCGGGCGCCGCTCCCATCGCCCCCGCCGGCCACCCGCTCGGCCTCGATCCACGGGATCAGGTGGGCAACCGCCTTCTTCATGACCCGGGCGCTCTTCACGACCTGGGGCAGGAACATCTTGCCGGC